>CBFHKC010000024.1:13738-25008 GCA_965656315.1 uncultured Schleiferiaceae bacterium
GATCACAAAAATTATTCAGACAGATGACTAAGGAAGAAATTGGCCAATTAAAATACGATGAAGCCCTTCGATTATTGAAGGAAATCTCTGAACGCCTAGAAAACAAGGAAGTATCCATGGACGATCTTACCGATGAAGTGCAAACAGCAAATTTGCTGGCTGAGCATTGCAAGGCCAAGCTTAAGTCGACGGAAATTGAGATTAAACGCATTTTAGACACCGAGAGCTAAGCCATTGCTATATAATTTTACCGCTATCTTAAAAGCATCGACTCATTAATAAAATTTAGCAAGACATATTCACGATTCTTTAACCCCCTCAACCCAGATATAACCTAAGATTCAGCGGGTTATCCACAACATACAACTGCTTCTACCCACTCCCCTAAGCTGTACTTCGGACATTTTTATGTATATTTGCTCCAGATTTGGAATCAAACGCTGACATAACAACCCTGGAGGAAATCACAGATATTGCTGTTGAATGCTTTCCAATAGAAGATTACGTAGAACACGTAGATCAGTCTGACGCAAAACCTGAGAGCAAGCATACCAGCAAGCCATTAGCTCAATCCAACTCCAAGCACGCCTTTCCTTTTGGCGCGCAAATCTCAACACCCTGTACTTACGGGGTTTTCTAGCCGTATTTAAATAGGCCCCTTTCCCAAATTTTAGAATTACACTCCGACAGAACCACTGTCAACCTTTTCCGTGCGATTGGAACAGCGCGGGAATTGTAACTATTAATTCCAAAAATCAATTACCATGCGAAAACGAACAACTCGTTATTCACATTGTTTTGCGCTCGTTGCATTCCTTTTAGGTAGTGCGCAATTTGCTATGGCACAGCAAAAAGTGTCCGGAACTGTCACAGACTCATATGGAGATCCTGTGATTGGAGCTTCAATAACTGTAGTAGGTGGAGATCAATCTTCAGTTACAGATGGGATGGGTGCCTATGGCATCACACTATACGATGGCAAAACAACGTTGACCTTTAGCTATTTTGGATTTGAATCTCAAACCATCGATGCTCAAGGTAAAGCCAACTTAGATGTCACTCTTAAAGCTTCTGAAATTCAACTTGAAGAAGTTGTGATTACAGCACTCGGTGTGAGCCGTGAAGAACGCGCCTTAGGGTATGCCGTTCAAGGCTTAAAAAGTAAGGACATTGCTTCTGTACCTGCACCAAACGCAGTAGATAACCTCAGTGGTAAGCTTGCAGGTGTTTACGTAACAGGTGGATCTTCAGGTCCTACAGCCTCATCAAATGTGACTATCCGCGGTCAAACTTCTTTGAACGGAAACAGTCAAGCACTCTTCATCGTAAATGGTGTCCCGATTACAAACGGATTATTCTCTCCAGGTGATGGATTGAATGGATCATCAACAATCGATTTCGGTAACGGTGCTCAGATCGTAAACTCATTCGATATCGAAAACATCTCGGTTCTTAAAGGACCTGCGGCGGCTGCCTTATATGGCTCACGTGCTGCAAATGGTGTCATCTACATTACAACTAAGACAGGTAAGAAAAGTGATGGTTGGGGCGTTAGTGTCAACTCAAACACGGTTCTAGAAACGCCTTTAAAATTGCCAAACTTCCAAGACCAATTCGGTAATGGTGGTCTCGGTAAATACAGCTACAACGACGGTTCTACCTACACCGGAGACTACTTCGATGCATTCGGTGAAAACTGGGGACCTCGCACCAATGGTCAGCTTATCAAACAATTCGATTCAAACGGCGAAGCTGTTCCTTTCGAAGCTGCACCAGATAACATGCGTAACTTTCTTCAAACTGGGGTAAGCACGAACAACAATGTAAGCATCTCTCACGCAGATGAAAATGGAGATTTCAGATTCTCTGCTACCCAACTCAATAGACGTGGTATAGTTCCAAACACAGATCTAAACCGTAGTACCCTCCAAACTTCGATGGGGAAAAAGCTATTCAACAACCGCTTAGAGTTCAGAGCGAACGCGATGTATGTAGGCTCAGGTTCAAACAATGTTCCTAACGCCGGTTACGATGAAAGCTCATCAGTTATGTATTCTTTCCTATGGTTGCCACGTAACACACCGATCGACGATTTACGTGATTATTGGAAGCCAGGTCAAGAGAATGTGCAGCAATCGTATGTTGAGGAACTTTGGGGAAACAACCCGTGGCTCATCGTAAATGAGAATACGAATAGCTTTAATGCTTCGCGTTTATTAGGTGACATCAACGCTACCTATCACATCAACGAGCGTATGAATTTGCGTGTACGTACCGGTCAAGACATGAAGAATGACATTCGCCAGTACAAGCGTGCAACTTCTACAAAGAAGGTATTGTTCGGTAGCTACCGCGAAGACCGTCTCTCATTCAGCGAGAACAATACGGAGGCACTACTTTCTTGGGCAAATGCTGCACCGATGGAACAGAAAGACCTTCGCATTGACGCGAAAGTCGGTGGTAATCTAATGCTTCAACAAAGTTCATCTTTGGTTGCGAACAACCCGCAGTTGCTACAACCTGGTGTATTTACATTGACTAACAACCGCTCAAACGTTCAAACGGAGAGCCGTTACGCTCGTAAAGCGATCCGTTCGCTCTTTGGTTTGGCTTCTTTTGCTTACAAGAGTACTTATTATTTAGACCTTAGTGCACGTAACGACTGGTCTTCAACGCTACCAACTACCAATAACAGCTAC
This sequence comes from uncultured Schleiferiaceae bacterium, assembly GCA_965656315.1. Classification (GTDB taxonomy): domain Bacteria; phylum Bacteroidota; class Bacteroidia; order Flavobacteriales; family Schleiferiaceae; genus UBA10364. The sequence goes on from CBFHKC010000024.1 coordinate 16,438, forward strand.
TTCTACCCTGCAGCTTCTGCTTCGATGGTTGTTTCAGAAATGGCGGACCTAGGTAAGATAAGTTTCTTAAAATTACGTGCAGCTGTTGCAGCTGTAGGTTCAGATACAGACCCATATCTATTGAATAACACGTACAGCCCATCAGCAATGTTCGGTGGTTACCCTGCATTCGGTATCAATTCGTTTGCAACCAATCCTGATTTGCGTCCAGAGCGTACGAATTCAAGTGAATTCGGTATCGATGCTCGTTTTGCTAAAGGTCGCTTTGGTTTTGACCTTGCTGGCTATGACATGACTACGAAGGATCAAATCATCTACTTGCCTGTTGCATCAACTACAGGACGTACGAGTAGACTCGCTAATGGAGGTGCTATCCGTAACCGTGGTATTGAACTCCAATTATTCGGAGACATCATCAAAAAGAAGGACTTCACATGGAATTCACGCATCAACCTTGGTGCAAACCGTGCAGTAGTTGTTTCACTTCCAGAAGGTGTGAGCGGCGGTTACCCTATCGTAGCTAGCATGTTCCCGAATGATGGTGGAACTGCTGGATTGGAGTATGTAGCTGTAGAAGGTGAATTATTAGGCCAGCTGAAAGGTCTGACCTTTATGCGTGACGCAGATGGTAACATCATCCACGAAAACGGTCTACCGATGGTAAGCGAAGAGAAAAGCACTATCGGATCATACCAGCCTAAGGCTCGTATCGGTTGGATGAACAGCTTTAGCGTAGGCAACTGGCAGGCAAACATCCTGTTTGATGGTCAGATTGGTGGTTTGATCTACTCTCGTTCACATACCCTACACAATACTGCGGGTAACCTTGTGAATGATAATGATCCGCATTTGGATATGAATGCAATCGACGGACGCGTTGTTTATGACGTGACTTATGATGGGAACGGAGAACCTGTTTACACTCTTGACCAAGAAGGTGGTGTTGTAGGTGCTGGTGTGATGTATGACGGAAATGGTAACCTTGTTCCAAACACGGTAACGGCTCCCCTACGTGACTACTACTACAAATACTATGGTAACGTTTGGAGAAGAGATAATATCGAGCCATCTACTTTTGATGCTTCGTATTTGAAACTGCGCCAGTTGAGCATTGCTTACACTGTGCCAGCAGAAAAACTTCAAAACACAGGTCTCAAAGGATTAACTGTAAGCTTTATCGGTCGTAACCTTTTGTTGTTCACCAAGGTGCCAACAATCGATCCTGAAACTTACTCTATTCGCAATGGACTATTCGTGAACGGTTACGAGAGTACTTCAATGCCTTCACTTAGAAGCTTCGGTTTCTCTATCAATGCGAATCTTTAAGAACTAGAACAATGAAAAAATCATTATTTATCGGCGCGCTCATCGCAATGGCGGGTCTTAGTTTTCAAAGTTGCGAGAAATTATCATCTATCAATGAAAATCCAAACGAACCATCTAATGTAGATGCTGGGGTATTGTTTACTGAAGGTGTGCGCTCAAGCGTAAATACGTCGGTAACTCAAAGCTATTTGCTTGGAAACGTCGCTTCTCAATTGGCAGCGAAAACGCTTCGTGCGGAAGTTGGAGAATACAGTTGGAATGCATTTCCAAATACATGGAACCAGAACTACGCGAGCTTAGGTAACATTATCGAAGCAGAACGTGTAGCTGCAGCTGCTGGAAATTCAAAAATGGAAGGTGCAGCGAAAGTCATGAAAAGCTGGGTATTTAGTACACTAACCCTAGCCTATGGTGACATTCCTTATTCTGAAGCGATTACTGGTTCTACAGATGCGAACTGGTTCCCAGCTTACGATACACAGGAGGAAATCATCACAGGAGCTAACGGTCTGTTAGAAGAACTTGCCTTGGCAGTTCAACTTTTAGACAACGGCGGTTCTGTGGATGGAGATATCTTGTTTAACGGAGATGCTGCTAAATGGAAAAAATTGGCAAATGCAATGCGTCTTCGTCTCTTGATGTATATCTCAGGACAGCAAGATGTCAGTGCTGAATTTGCGGGGATCGTTGCGAGTGAATCTTTGATGGAAAGCAATGCGGATAATGGAGTACTTACCTACACTGGTAACTTCCCGAACGAATATCCATTAGTTCCTTTGAAACAAGGTGATTTCGATGCTGTTGCTCTAAGTTCAAAAGCACATGCTGCATTAGATGGACTTAATGATCCAAGATTGTTTGTGTATGCACGTCCGACGAACGCGGGTGACATTTACCTCGACCCTACCGTTACTGCTAGCTATGCTGGAGCAGAAAATGGAAGCGAGTCTTGTGATAAAAATGGATCACGTTTGGGCTATGCGTTTTACAACTACCCGAACCACGGACAAGCTGCAGCTATGGCTGAAGGTGTTATTATGACCTATGCTGAGCAGCAGTTCTTGCTTGCTGAAGCAGCACACAAAGGATGGATTACAGACGACGCGGCAACACTGCATGCAAGTGGTATCGAAGCGTCTATGAACTACTACGGTGCTGACTTTAGTATGACAGCTTGGGCTGACTTCGCAGATTACATGGCAAATTCAGGCGCAGCTTACGACAATACAATTAGTAGTATACGTGAGCAAAAGTGGCTAGCTATGTTCTTCACAGGTATGGATAACTATTTCGAGCTAAGACGCTGGTACACTGAGGAGAACGGCGAGTGGGCAAACTTACCATTCGTTTCTGCTCCTTGTTCAAACACAAACGGAGATGTATTGCCAATGCGTTTCTTGTACCCTGGTAATGAGGCAAGTTTGAATCCAGATAACCTTTTCAACGCTATTGATGTGATGGGTGGAAATACCCAGAACACCAAAATGTGGATCGTCAACCTGTAGGTTGCTGAGAAAATTAAGAATAACCTTGACCACGATGTGCTTGACGGCGCATCGTGGTTTACTATTAAATAGTCCTACATGAGTGAACAACCGATTAGAAGCGATAAGAAAACATTGTTTGGCGCTGCCATCAACCCACCTGTATTCTTTGGTTCTTTGATTGTACTACTGGCTTTGATCAGTACAACAATAATCATTGGCAAGCCCGTAGAACAGTTGTTCGCGCAAGCACAAGCTAGTATTAGCGATGCAGCCGGATGGTTCTTTATTCTTCTGGCGAACCTACTCATGTTCTTCTTAATCTACCTGGCCTTTTCAAAATTCGGAAAGATTAGATTGGGTGGCGCTGAGGCAAAACCAGACTTCTCACGTATCTCGTGGTTCTCTATGTTATTCTCCGCTGGATTGGGAATTGGGTTATTATTCTATGGCGTTGCAGAACCTATTCTGCATTTCAACAACAATCCTTTTGTAGACAATTCTGATACCATCGCCGCTGCCAAAAGTGCTATGGGTATCACCTTCTTTCACTATGGAATACAGGCATGGGCGATCTATGCAACCGTTGGTTTAGCGCTGGCTTTCTTCACATTTAATTTGAAGTTGCCTTTAACCATTCGAAGTATATTCTATCCCCTACTGGGTGATAAGATTTACGGACGCTGGGGGGATCTAATCGACATTATCTCAGTGATTGCAACCGTGGTAGGTTTAGCCACCTCTTTAGGTCTCGGCGCTCAGCAAGTGAATGCTGGATTAGAGTACCTATTCGATATCTCTTATTCCCGTGAAATTCAAATCGTCATCATTGCAGTCATTACTGGACTGGCAACATTCTCATTACTTGCAGGACTTGACAAGGGTATTCGCCGGTTAAGCGAGGTGAACATGGGTCTTGCGATTCTTCTCTTGGTATTCGTGATGGCCATCGGCCCTACGGCGTATCTTATGGACAGCTTCGTTCAAAACCTAGGGTATTACGTAGACAATTTCTTTAAAATTGGCATGTGGACAGAATCGTATGTAGGTGCTAAAGATGACTCAAATTGGCAAAATGCTTGGACCGTATTTTACTACGCCTGGTGGATCGCTTGGTCGCCATTTGTTGGAATCTTCATTGCGCGTGTATCAAAAGGACGAACCATAACCGAATTTATTCTAGGCGTAGTGCTCGTCCCTTCTCTACTCACGTTCCTATGGATGAGTGTATTTGGAGGAAGCGCTCTTTTCTTTGAGCTCACAGGAGATCATGGGATCACCAATGCAGTCAATGAAAACGTCGCCACGGCGATTTATAAATTGTTAGAACGTTTCCCGTTAGTTACGCTATCATCGGGTCTCGCGATCCTACTCGTAACGAGCTTCTTTGTGACCAGTTCCGATAGTGGGTCTATGGTTGTGGACACCTTAACTTCTGGAGGTCGTCATGATGCTCCAAAAATTCAAAAAATCTTCTGGGCAGCTATGGAAGGCGCAACCGCCTCTATTTTATTATTGTATGGAGGGCTTACCGCACTTCAAAGTACAACAACGATAACCGGATTAGCCTTTGCTATCATACTGGTTATCATGTCCATAAGTTTCTACCTAAGCCTGGAGAAGTATTACGAAACACACTTTAGCGAAAAGAAGAAAGATTAATTCTCCTCCGTTTTATTGAACAAGAAAAAGGCCTCCATGTAATGGGGGCCTTTTTGTTTCGTGATTTTTGTTTCGCTAAGAATATCACGCTGGGACTACATTTGAGTAGTAAGTAACCCTCATGAGCAAGCGTATACTCTCCATAGTACTATTTATGACGCTGTCGTTTCCAACAGTGCGCAATCTTAGTAGTTTGCTCGATTACGCAGTGCGCTATGACCATTATAAGACGGTGCTTTGTGAGAACAAGGAGCGTCCAGAATTAAAGTGTAATGGTAAATGTCAGCTCGCCTTAGAGCAGAAAGAACAAGACCAGCCGCAAATCCCCACACTGGAAACAGTTTTAGAATTGGACCCGATGCGCGCGTCAGTCCAGCCTTTGGATATTTCTTGGTGGATATCTATTTCCGAGCAAGAAGTTAACGAGGTCACATATTATTCATCGCTCTGGAAAGATTGGCATGCGAAAATCCCGGTGCCGCCTCCAAGGAAAGTGGGCTAAACCTACAAGTCCGTAGCACTGCGGGAACACTTTTTTCATCCTTTTATTCAGAGATACACATGAAACTAATTTCAACTTTATTTGCTGCTGCTATCGTAGTAGCAACGCTTAGCTCTTGCGAAAAAGAGCCTACTTCAACCGATGGCGATTTTCAAATAGAAATGGAATATGTGTGGGCCATGAGTGGCGCACCTTTCACAATGAATACCATGCTTCATCACCCGATGACTGGTGATTCCTTAAAATTCACAACGTTCAAGCACTACCTCAGTAATGTAAAACTCCACCATCTAGACGGCACAGTTTGGGAGGCTGAAGAATCTTATCATCTGGTAGACCTTAGCGATCCAAATTCTTTAGTGCTTGACTTTACCGGAGTTCCTGCGGGTGAGTACACCTCTTTAGAAATCACTTTTGGGGTAGATAGTCTACGCAATGTGAGCGGTGTTCAAACCGGCGCTTTAGATCCAGCGAACAATATGTTCTGGAGTTGGAACAGCGGGTACATCATGATCAAAGCGGAAGGTGAGAGTCCGAACAGCCCAACAGGTGCCTTCGCCTATCATTTAGGTGGGTTTACAGGTCCTGACGCCACTGTTCTCACGAAAGAATTGACCTTTCCTTCAGGTGAGTTGTTAGAGATTAGTCCAGATGGTGCTCCTGTGGTACATGCACTAGCCAATCCGGCAAAGTTGTTCCACACCCAAGGAACGGTTGGTAATGAGCCGATGGTTCATGCACCGAGCACCACAGCTGGCATTATGGCTTCTGACTTTAATCAAGGCGTGTATATCGATCATGTACACCTTTAACGTGTATGTTTTCCCTAAAGACAGTGCGACTAGTAGTAATCATCTTTGCTGCTAGTTCACTCTTTTCATGTAACGCTGAATTGGGGTCTAACAAGTCTTGGAGCAAAGGATTAAAGCCCACTCATTTTCCAGAGTCTAGCTATACTTTCGACCCTGACACCTTGGATAAATCTACTGTGGAACTCGGTCGTGCCTTATTCTACGACAATATTCTATCCTCAGACAGCTCTATTTCCTGTGGGACGTGCCATTCACAAATTCACGCCTTTGCGGGGCATGGCACTGCGCTAAGCGCTGGAGTTGATGGAAGGTTAGGAACCCGAAACACGCCGGGACTGAGCAATCTTGCATGGCACGAGAGCTATATGCTGGACGGTGGGATCAATCATTTGGAATTGGTTCCTATTGCTCCTATTACCTCAACGGTTGAGATGAATTTGTCCTTAAGTGAGGCGCTCATGAGACTTAATACGAGCAGCTATCGCGGTAGGTTTAAGAAAGTGTTTGGAGCAGATACTATCAACACAAAGCTGTTGATGAAAGCGTTAACAGCATTTGAATTAACCCTAGTGTCTGCCGATGCAAAATACGATGCAGTCCTCTTAGGAGAAGCCACATTTACGGAAGAGGAAGCACTTGGTGAGGATCTGTTTATGGCTCGATGTGCCTCCTGCCATGTTCCTCCCCTATTCTCCGAGTATACCTATGCCAACAATGGCCTCGAGCTGTATTCTACCGACGGGGGAAGAGCACGCATTACCTTAAACACGGCGGACAGTGGATCCTTTAAGATTCCATCACTTCGAAATGCAGAACTCACCTACCCCTATATGCACGACGGAAGTCTGTATACGCTGGACGCTGTGCTGGAACACTATTCAACGGGGATTGAAGACAGTCCGAACCTCGACCCTCGTATCGAAGGCCCTATGGAATTTACATCGCAAGAAAAGTCCGCGCTCATCGCGTTTATTAAAACATTGACGGACCATTCATTACTCACCAACCCTAACCTAGGGGAACTTTGACATCGTTATGAAAGCACTCCTATTCTCATTACTGACCCTCCTTCCAAGCGCAGCGTTTGCCTGCGATGTATGTGGAGCACCGGCTACTGGGGTCAATTATTCCTTGATCGATATCGACAACCTGAAATTTCTGCAGTTCTCTACGACCTACAGCAACTTTGAGCACCTTCAGGACGCCAAAGACAATGATGGAAATACGGTACTGAATGATATACTTTTAAGACACAGCATTCGCGGGAGTTTTCTACTGGGAAGGAATTGGTCAGGGCAGCTTGATATGCCGGTGGTGCAGTCCTTTAGAAGCACGAGCGGACCGACCAGTAGTGTACAAGGAATTGGCGATTTGAAAGTCCAATTTCAATGGCAGAAGAAACTGGCACAATCTGATACATTGACCAAAGTGATGCGTGTCTCGCCATTTATTAATCTTCCAACCGGGAAATTCATGCAACGCGGTACGGACCGCACAATCCTACCTATTTGGCTCCAAACCGGAACAGGGTCTTGGGGTAGCGGACTAGCAGCTGCATATACCCAAAAAAGAGAAAACATGGGATGGAGTCTACAGGGCTCTGCTCAAGTATTTGTCTCTAACGAACGATTCTATATTCCTGGTGCAAGGACCTCTGTTCGCTCGGCCGTTTTTTATGTAAAGAATTTGAAGAAGATCTCGTTAATGCCTGAATTGGCTTTGCAATATGATGCCTTCGCAAAAGACGGTCAATATGATGCTCAGCTTGCCTATACAGGGGGCGAACGATGGTCTCTACATACAGGGATCGCGGCAAGCACAAAACAGTGGGCACTGCAACTTTCTGTGCAAGTTCCGCTGCTTCAAGGTATTCCTGAAGACCAGCCCGCTGCCCGACTTGCAGGCTTTGCGAGTCTAACTTACTTTATGGAAAAATAGACAGTTACAACACACTGATACGCACCTTCTTCTTCTTGAGCTTAGTGTCGGTGATGCGCTCTGCAACTTCATAGGCCTTTGCACGAGCTACGCCGACATATGCACAGTTTTGCTGCAACTCGATCACTCCTACTTCCTCTTTGGCCAATTCCCCTTGCTTGAACAACAAACCAGCGATATCGCCTTTCGAAATCTTATCGCGACGTCCTCCACTCATGTAAAGTGTCGCAAATTTTGGCTTAATAACGCGCATCGACGCTTCTTCCGAGACGGTCTCGAGATCTAGTTTCATATCGCGGTAGTACTGCGGGAGTCTTTGATCTTTGTGTTGCAATACGATCGCCTCACCTTCGCGGTGCATACGTGCAGTCCGGCCGTTTCTATGGGTGAACTCCTCTAAATGAATTGGAATTTCAAAGTGAATGATAAAAGCGATTTCAGGAATATCTAACCCGCGAGCCGCCAAATCAGTCGCTAACAACAACTGATGGGTACCGTTTCTAAAGGTGATCAGTGAACGGTCTCGATCGAGCTGCTCCATACCGCCATAAAATGCGCCATGGATGATGTGCTCGTCACTTAAGAAGTCACTGACTTCGAACAAGGTGTTCTTAAAGTTACAGAAGATCACACCCGGCTTTCCCTGAAGACCAAGTAGTACTGTTTTAAGCGTAGCTAATCGGTCTTTGGTACTAGCTTCTACGGCGCGGACTTTAAGGCCTTCGCTACGCTCGCTGCTGTAGTCGACGACCTCAGGATCAATAACGCCTACAAATTCGGGTACGGAGGTGGTACCTGTTGCTGAAGTCAGGATGCGCTGAGCGACGTTTGGAAGACTACCGACAAT
>CBFHKC010000025.1:0-18542 GCA_965656315.1 uncultured Schleiferiaceae bacterium
ACGTTCAGAAACTAACCCGCTTGAGACATTTACACCTGATAAAGATTTAGATGAACTAGAGACTCCACAAAAGAATCAGAAGAAGAATCAAAAGAAAGAACGTATCGAGAAGCAAGAGCGTAAAGATTCTTTGTTGAAACGACGCGAAGAAGAAGCTCCAAAGCGAACTCCTGAAGAGCTTAGAGAACTATTAGAAAAGCTTGATGAGCTATGGAACGCCGAGCAGTTGTTAGAGGTGTTGAATCAGGTCGATACTACAGCCAACGAAGCCTTGGATAGTGCTATAGCAGAATTGGCTGAAGATTTAGAGCAAAGTGAAGATGAGGCTATAAAAGAGGTTGCAAAAGAGGTACAGGAATTACCGAAACAAGGTGAGGATAGAAAAGAACAGGCAAAGGATGCGGTAAAAAAGTTGCAGGAAGCACTTGCTGAGGCAGAAGCTACTGTTGCAGAAGAAAATGTGGAACGCATTAAACGTCTATTAAAATCTTCTTGGATGACTAGTACAATGCAGGAAGGACTTCAGCGAGGGTCGGAGGTTCGTGATATAAAAACACAGCGTAATCTATTGTTACTAGAGCAAAGGATATTGGATAGTTTATCGATGCTCATAGTTAGTGACCCTGCATTAGCACAAGCATTGTCGGTCACACAATCTGAGTTTTCAGCAAATCTACGAGCGCTTAAAAGTGAATTTAAGGATAAGGGTTTAGAAGCTTCAGGTATAGGTTATGTGTTGACAGCATTAAATGAGATAGACAAGGTACTTTATTTTATCCTAGAGAGTGAAAAACAAAGCCTCGCAGCAGCTAAGAAAAAATGTAAAAGTGGTACACCGGGTGCTCAGGGTAAACCTAGTAGATCAGGATCTGGCACTAAAGGAAAGAAAGGAAAGAAGCCCGGTGAAGGTAAGGAAGGAAAAGCGGGTCGTAAGCCAGGTAAAACAGGTGGAAAGCGTCCTGCAAAATCTGGTAAGCAAGGAGATAAAGGTGGCGACGGTGGAAAAAGCGATAGGATCAAGGAAGGTCTTAAGAGGATAGATGACGCTATCAAAGAAGGTGGTGGACCGGGTGCGAACAAAGCCCTTGAACGAAAATTGGAGCAGTTAAAGCAAGAGTTGTTGTTTGATTCTCAGCGCGAAAATTTTAATCTTGATGATGTTGAACGCCGATTGTGGGAAGCTACAAAAAGTACGTTTGAAAAAGATGAAAAGGGCAAGGAGCGCAAGAGCAACTCGGCAGAAGATCAATCTAGCGAAGGTGGAAAAGAGGTACCCTATAAACTGAGAAAGAATACAGAGTCCGCCTTACCTTTGCCGGTGTTAAAGAAGCAAAAGAAGTGATTGACCATGTGGAAGTTATAGCTGAGGTTACCTCGGCGATTCGATCTATTTATTCAGAGATAAGACTTGGTAAAATTCAAGTGCACTGGTTGACTGATGATGCTTTATTGGAAGTGAATAAAGAACATCTCAATCATGACTATTACACGGATATTATCACGTTTGATTACAGCCGAGGTAAACGTATCAGTGGTGAATTATTTATTTCCACAGACCGAATTAAGGACAATGCAACAACTTTAGATGTTTCAGAGTTAAACGAAACAAGAAGAGTCGTTGCGCATGGAATTTTGCATTTGATTGGTTTTGGTGACAAAACTGAAGAAGAAGCACTTGTGATGCGTGAGAAAGAGAATGAAGTATTAGCCAATTTATAGCTATGGTTTTAGACGAGAAATACGATGTGATTGTAGTTGGTGGTGGACACGCTGGTTGTGAAGCCGCCTACTGTGCCGCCAAAACCGGTGGTCGAGTTTTATTGATAACAATGAACATGCAAACCATCGCACAGATGAGCTGTAACCCAGCTATGGGTGGTGTTGCTAAGGGTCAGATCGTACGTGAAATAGATGCTTTAGGCGGTGGGTCAGGCTTGATTACAGACAAGAGTATGATTCAGTTTAGAATGTTGAATAGAAGCAAGGGTCCTGCAATGTGGAGTCCTCGTGTTCAGAGTGATCGTATGCAATTCGCTCAATATTGGCGCGAACTGCTTGAGGAAACAGAGGGCTTGTACATGTTCCAAGATATGGTAACAGGCTTGAATGTAAGTGACGGTACGATTCACGGCGTAAAAACTGCACTGGGTCTTGAGTTCGAAGCATCGACCGTGGTGCTTACCAGCGGTACATTCATGAATGGTCTCATCCATGTGGGGGATCAGAATTTCGGTGGAGGTCGCGCAGGCGAGCGTGCTAGTAAAGGGATTACCGAGGAGCTTGTAGACCTTGGTTTTGAGGCAGGCCGTATGAAAACAGGTACACCTCCAAGAATTGATGGTCGCACAATAGATTACAAGGTCATGGAAGAGCAGCCAGGTGATGAGGACCCTGGCCAATTCAGTTTCCTCGGCGATTACAAACTACGTACGCAGCGAAGCTGTTGGATCACTCACACCTCTCAGGAGGTTCACGATACGCTTAAAAAAGGCTTTGATCGCAGTCCATTATTTAATGGTACGATTGCGGGAACGGGTCCTAGATACTGCCCGAGCATCGAAGATAAAATTGATCGTTTCGTAGAAAAAACATCTCACCAAATTTTCGTCGAGCCTGAAGGTTGGAATACTGTTGAGGTATACGTGAACGGATTCTCAACGTCACTACCGGTAGAGATTCAATACGAAGCGTTGCATAAAGTGCGTGGTTTTGAAGAGGCAAAATTCTTTAGACCTGGATATGCCATAGAATATGATTATTTCCCTCCCACACAGTTAAAGCATACACTAGAGACTAAATTGATTTCAGGCTTGTACTTTGCTGGCCAAATCAACGGTACTACGGGCTATGAAGAAGCGGCTTGTCAAGGTTTGATGGCGGGTGTGAATGCCGTGCGTGCGGTAAAGGGCCAGGATCCGTTTATCTTGGGACGCGATGACGCTTATATAGGCGTTTTAATAGACGATCTTATTACAAAGGGGACCGAGGAGCCTTATCGAATGTTTACTTCACGAGCGGAGTTTAGATTGCTTCTGCGCCAGGATAACGCTGACTTACGACTTACAGCGCTAGGGTATGCTATAGGTTTAGCTGGAGATCAGCGAATGGATGCGTTAAATGCTAAGATGGCCTTGATAGCGAAAGGAAAGGATGCGTTAGACAAAAATTTACCGCTCACTGTTGTAAATGAAGTGTTGGGTACGAAGGAGCAAAAGCCGGCAAAAGAGAAAACAAAAACCAGTAAGCTGGTGGCTCGTCCACAGTTGGCTTTGGCAGATTTTGAAGACCAATTTTCGGCCGAATCGTGGTGGAACGATGAGGTGGTAGAGCAGTTAGAGATAGATATTAAATATGGTGGTTACATTGAACGCGAACGAGAGAACGTTGCGAAAATGAAGCGCCTAAATGATAAAGCCATTCCAGAGAACTTTGATTACCACAAAGTCAAAGGTCTGAGCTATGAGGGAAGAGATAAACTAGATGCTATTCGTCCAGCGACAATCGCTCAGGCAAGCCGTATTAGCGGAATTAGCCAAAGTGATATTCATGTACTTTTAGTCTATATGGGACGCTAACGTTCCACGTGAAACAATGAGAGAAAACCTAAGCAACTGCCCTGTATGTGCATCAACAGTCTTCGAACCTGTTATACGTACTGAAGATTATTCTACAAGCAAGGAATCCTTTGGTATTGTTCAATGCACTGCGTGTACACACATGTTCACCAACGACCGTATTGTTGAAAAGGAAATTGGACCGTATTATGACAACCCCGATTACATCAGTCATACCGACGATCAAAAGGGATTGTTTGCCAAGGTGTATCAAACACTTCGTAAGGTGAATTTGCGCAGAAAGACTTCATACGTTGCTGATTTTGCCGCTTCAGGTCGAGTTCTTGATTACGGCTGTGGTACGGGTCAATTTTTAGAGGCGCTTCAGGCTGCAAACTATGCGGTAGAGGGTGTTGAAATTAATCCAGCAGCTCGTGAGAAAGCAGCTCGTTTTGGAAAGGTAAGCTCAGATATTAGCGGTGTTGGCGCTGACCTCGATGTGATTACCATGTGGCACGTTATGGAACATGTATATAATCTACACGGATTGGTTGAAGCGTTTAAGCAACGATTAAAGAAAGGCGGTGCTCTGATTATTGCCGTACCCAACCCGGAAAGTCCAGACGCAGCTCATTATGGGAAGTATTGGGCGGCGTGGGATGTGCCTATCCATGTGCACCATTTCACAAAAAAGAGCATGGTACAATTCCTAGGCAAGCACGACTTCAAATTGCACGATATCGTACCTATGGACATGGACGCCTACTACATTTCGCTACTCAGTGAACAGTATAAGACTGACGCGTCCAAAAAGACAGCAAAACACTGGTTAAGTGCTGTTAATCAAGGTTTTAAAAGCAATTCTAAAGCTGGTAAGGAGAATACTAGTTCGCTGATTTATCGCTTTATTTTAGAGTAAACCTCTAAAAGCCTTGTGAAGCTCATAGCTCGTGTACGTCAGTGAAGTCTTGACGTGTATGTTCCTTTCTAAATCTCGAAGACAAGCACCGAGTGCTGCAGTAATTTTCTGTGCTCCACGTGGTACAACAGCGCTACTGAGCTTCTGTACATTAATGGCGCCTAGATCAGTAGCACTTTTTTCAGTGGCCTGGACGTTGTGATAAAAACCGCGTTCAAGAAAGTGCTGTGCTCTGAAAATCAATGTTTTAAGACTCTCTTTAGGGAGGGTGCTCAGCTCAGCAACAGTACCTGAAATTTCTACTGGATTTCCTTTGTAGCAGACCCGCATCCAAGAGGCAAATTCATCAATCTGTGTATTCGAGGGGTCGCTCTTTGCCGTGATTGCAGCACCGAGGTTGGGTGCGTATACCATGTTTAATAATCGTCCTAACGCTGAGTCATCTCCAGAGAAGTACTCCATGAATGCGGCTTCCCCTAAAGGCTTAGCATACCAAGGAGCGCACCTCGAGGTGATGGTGGGTAGCAGACGATTTTTGCGGTGGGTAATCAGGATGATGTAAGTGTTGTCGAGCGGTTCTTCGATCAGTTTGAGGAGCTTATTCGAAGCGACCGATTTGATTTGTTCCGGCATCCAGAGTAAAAGCACGCGGTTTTTACCTTCTGCTGCAGTGAGGCTGAGCTTATGCTGAAGGTTTTGTATTTCCTTGACAGGAATCTGCAGTTGTTGATTCTTTGTGGCGATTTGCTTTTGCCAGCTGTCGGGGTCTAGAAACGGGTTGGAGATGACAGCATTGCGGAACTCTTTTAAATAATCGTCCGAAGTTCCGGAGGCACCGCCACTAACAATAGGGAACGTAAAGTTTAAATCGGGATGTTCCATTTTCGCTACACGCGTGCAGCCGCGACAGGTGCCGCAGGCGGTGTTCGTGTCGCACAAGAGCAATGACGCAAGGTAGAGACCTAGTGGCAGTCCGTCTTCTCCCGGGCCCGAGGAGATGAGGTTGGCGTGGTGAAGTTTGTCGGACTGCACAGCGCTGTTGAATTGGTCCTGGATGGTACGATTGTTATAAATGCTGAACATGCGAAGTAAGAAGAGTAAAAATGGTAGTAAATTGGCCCATCAATTAAGACTCAAAAATATATGAAAACCTTCGACTTTTCCGGAAAGAACGTACTCATTCGTGTGGACTTCAATGTACCGCAGGACGATACGCTAGCGATTACTGATAATACACGCATGCAGGCGGCTATGCCTACCATAAAAACGGTACTCGAAGGAGGAGGTACAGCTGTTCTTATGAGTCATTTGGGTCGTCCAAAGGGCGAGCGTGTGGCAAAATTGACTCTGAAATCGCTCGTCGGTGAATTAGAGGCACTCTCTGGAGCAAAGGTCCACTTCGCTGAGGATTGTATTGGAGACGCAGCTAAAGATGTCATCAACGCAGCGGGCGCAGGCGAGATTGTATTGCTCGAGAACCTACGTTACTACAACGAAGAAACTGCGGGAGATCGTGAGTTTGCAGGAGCCCTCGCTGAACTTGGGGATATTTATTTGAACGATGCATTTGGAACGGCACACAGAGCGCATGCTTCTACAGCAATCATCGCGGAATATTTTGAAGAGCAAAACAAAGGGTTTGGTGCATTGATGAGCGCTGAGGTCGAGAGCATCTCTAAGGCCTTAGGAAGTGATAAGGCTACTACGGTTGCAATCATCGGTGGTGCTAAAGTGAGCTCGAAGATTGGTGTGATAACCAACATGCTAGAAAATGTAGGTACGGTCGTGATCGGCGGCGGAATGGGATTCACATTCGTGAAAGCGATGGGGGGCCAGATTGGAACCTCATTAGTGGAAGACGATAAGCTCGAACTCGCGAAGGAATTGATCCAGAAGGCAAAAGAGAACAACTGTAACTTGATGATACCTACAGATACACTCATCACGAAAGATTTTGCCGATACACCTGCAGAGCGCGTATGTCCTATCGGTGAAATTCCAGAAGGTTACATGGGCCTAGATAATGGTCCAGAGAGCGTAACTCGTGTAGAAGAAGCTTTGGCATCTGCTAAAACCATCATTTGGAATGGACCAATGGGTGTTTTTGAGTTTGAAAACTACGCTGAAGGCACGAAACGCGTTGCAGAAGCAGTAGCGAAGAGTACCGCTAATGGTGCGTTTTCACTGATCGGTGGTGGCGATAGCGTTGCTGCAGTGAATAAATTCGGATATTCAGATAAGGTGAGCTATATCTCTACCGGTGGTGGAGCGATGCTTGAATTCCTAGAAGGAAAGCAGCTTCCAGGTGTTGCAGCACTAAGCTAATGCTTTAGGTAAGATAGCTGGTGGCTATCTCTCCGAGGTCTACGAAAAAAGGGTAAAATTGGGAATCGATAATCCATTCAGGATGTTGAAACCCGATTCCCTCGTAGGCAGTTTGGTACGCAAAAGTCGCGATGGTTATCCATAAGGCCGATTTTACCAAGCCAAACAACCCGCCTAAAACGCGGTTGAGTCCACCAAGGAACACGGTCTTCAGTATTTTGTCGATGAGGTTACCAGCAAGCATCACGACGAGATATACGGCTAAGAATACCACCACATAGCCTACAGCGGTGGTGTATTTTTCGTCAAGATACGTTCCTAAAAAGTCCGCAGCATCCTTGTGATACAAGAACGAAAGTACCACAGCAAGCGCTACGGCAATGATTCCGGCGATTTCTTTGACAAAGCCTTTCCATACCCCTTTGATCAAGAGAAACACGGTGAAAAGAATGATAATAAGGTCTAATCCTTGCATAACAGGCACAAATTAGTGAGAAGCGCAGAATTAAAAGCAGATTGGGAAGCACTACTTCAGAAACTTTCCAACCAATTCCCAGGAGACGGTGATTTAGATTTGGACGGTGTATTGCTGTTGGTTGGAACTCAGGAGTTGCAAATGGGGTATATCAAAATGAAAAAAGACGATAAGATTAACGTCTTGCACGTCGCTATTTGTACGGTATTAGAGCCCTATGGTTACTACGAGTTTGAAAAGCGCGATGACCAAGGTTGGCCGCACTTCAAAGCGTTACAACCTCTTCCTCCATTAAAAGCGGGTGAGCAATCGATTCTGATGAAGCAGGCCGTTGTGAACTACTTTAAAGACAACGGGTACTTATAGCCACAAAAAAAAATCAGCTCTTCGTATTCCGAGAGAGCTGATTTTTATGGGGTGATTTAAATTTCTTTGATGAAGTATTAACACCCTGGATCTGAGGGGTCGTAAGGCAGTAAAATAATACGTTCTTCAACGATTTCATCAGCGACGAGCTTGACAAACCCACATCCAATATGGGTATATGGATCTGAACCGCGTGTACCTAATACTTTGAATACTGCTTCGTAGTCGTATTCGAACTCTACCATTCCATCAAAGCCGGTGGTATCTACCATATAGGCTTCGTCACGATGACCGGGAACATCTACGGATGCTTCAACAATCACATTTTGGATGGCAACACCATCTGGGTTGGTTACCTTGATTTTAAACTTATAAGTGGGGTTGTCGATGCGACATCCTGTAAAAACCAAAAGGCTTAGCGCGGCTAGAGTAAGAATCTTTTTCATTAGTATGTACAACCGTTAATAGGGTCTCCGATGGGGTAAATTACAACATTTACATCAATTGTCTCCCCTCTTACCAAACGAACGTAATTACAACCCTCATAAACGAGCTTCCAGGCCTTAAGATCGTAGTACGCCTCGAAGCCTGAACGAAAGACTACCTCACCTGCACTATTGGTTTGGTTGTACCATTCCGTCGAATTTTGAACGGGCGCAAACATTTTCACATTTGCGTTTTGAATAGGTACTCCGTCTTCGTTTGTAACCTTGACTTTGACAAAGTATTCCGTAACATCCTCTTCGCACGAAGAGAAGGTTAATCCAACGAGAAGTAAAAGAAGTAGACGTTTCATGCTTGGAATTCAGTAATTTCGCGCTAATCTACAACAAAGCAATCGTAATAGACTAGGCAGTTATGCTTGAAAAAGTTCAACATCTTCACACTGAAATAGAGGCAGTTACACTCCGAAACAAGGACGAGGCTGAGCAGTTCCGACTTCAATACCTCAGCAAAAAGGGTACCATTCAGGACCTATTCAAAGCTTTTCGTGAGGTACCTACCGAGGAAAAGAAAGCATTCGGTGCGGCTTTGAACAGCCTAAAGCAACTCGCAGAAGACAAGCATAAATCTGCTTTAGAGGGCTTTGAAAGCGATGCTATTTCTGGGGTGAATGGTGATCTTACTCGACCAGGGCTTGGTGCCGAATTTGGCGCTATCCACCCGATTAATGCGATTAAAGACGAGATTGTAGATATTTTCAAAAGAATTGGCTTTAATGTAAGTACTGGGCCTGAGATTGAAGACGATTGGCACAACTTCACTGCGTTAAATTTCCCAGAAGAGCATCCAGCGCGCGATATGCAGGATACTTTCTTTGTACAGCGCCACCCGGATTGGGCCTTGCGTACGCACACATCAAGTGTTCAGGTCCGTACCATGGAAAACAATACACCTCCGATCCGCACGATAAGTCCAGGCCGAGTATTTAGAAATGAGGCAATAAGCGCTCGAAGCCACTGTATTTTCCATCAAATAGAAGGATTATATATCGATAAGGATGTGAGTTTTGCGGATCTTAAGCAGGTTCTCATGTATTTCGCTCAGGAGTTCTTTGGAAAAGCAAAAATTAGAATGCGTCCTTCATACTTTCCGTTCACAGAGCCTAGTGCTGAGGTGGACGTGTATTGGGGCCTTGAAAATGAGATTGATTACAAGATTACCAAGGGCACAGGGTGGCTTGAAGTAATGGGATGTGGGATGGTTGATCCAAATGTCCTTAGAGCAAGCGGAATAGACCCTGAAGTTTACACGGGCTATGCTTTCGGTATGGGTATTGAGCGGATAGCGATGAATCGATACCAAATTCCAGACATTCGACTGTTCACAGAGAACGATGTTCGCTTTTTAGAGCAGTTTAAAACAGGCCTCTAATCCTCGGACACAAGGAGTATTTGTTTTAAGAATGGAGCGTAAAGACGCTCTATTTTATCTGCGAGCGTATAATCTAAATCCGTAAGCGTGTTTCCTTGGTCCACTGTGGTAAGCTCCAATTCTACAATCCTATGTCGGATATGTATTGTAGGGTGATGCTTACTCTTTTCAGATTCACGACCAACAGCTATGACAAACGACATAGCGGCAGTGAATTCTGTGAATGAATACACCCCAATAAGTTTGTTATCTGTTCTGATCCAATGGTTGGTTTTTTGCATCGTCATAAGTCTAATATAAGAAAAGCTGCCCGTAAAGGCAGCTTTTCTTGGTACTAAAAACTCAAAAAAGATTAAATTGCTGAGATTTTAAGCATGTTGGTGTACCCGCGCTCTTGGATAGGCATCGATGCAATCTTAACTACAAGATCTCCGGAATTTACTATCTCGTTTTCTTTTAGAATCGCCTTAATATCATCAAAGCTGGCATCTGTACTCTCCATACCGTCGTAATAGAACGCTTCAACGCCCCATACCAATGACATTTGGTTCATGATTTGACGGTTCGCAGTGAAAACAATAATCTTAGTTTTTGGACGGTGTCCGGCAATTTTCAATGCGGTGTAACCAGAGAACGTCATGGTTAAAATGGCAGCAGCACCTACTTGGTCAGCAATCTTAGCTGCATTGTAACAAATCGTTTTAGTGATGTAGCGCTCATTTTTGATTGATGGAGCGTTATCCACTAACGGCTTTACATCAAAAGTAGATTCTACGTGAGCAACAATACTTGCCATCGTCTCTACTACTTTGACCGGCCACTTACCGACTGAGGTTTCACCAGAAAGCATTACTGCATCAGCACCGTCACATACGGAGTTGGCAACATCGTTTACCTCCGCACGTGTAGGGCTTTGGCTTTCGATCATACTCTCCATCATTTGTGTAGCGATGATACAAGGCTTCGCTTTTTTATGACACTTCTCAACAATCATTTTCTGAACCATAGGTACAGAAGAATAAGGAATTTCAACACCGAGGTCACCACGGGCAACCATGATAGCGTCCGTTGCGTCGATGATGTTGTCGATATCCACTACAGCCTCTGGCTTTTCGATCTTCGAAACGATTTTAGCGTAGCTGCCGAACTCTTGGATGATTCCGCGAAGCTCTTTCACGTCTTGCGCGTCGCGAACGAAGCTCAAGCCGATCCATTCTACGCCTTCTTCCATGGCGACAACAACGTCTTCAAGATCTTTTTTAGTCAAACACGGAAGACTCACCTTGGTGTTCGGGAGGTTGACTCCTTTTTTACTCTTCAAAGGCCCACCTTGGATAACACGAGTAACGACAGTGTCTTTCTTGTTCGTCTCTACAACCTCACACATCAACTTACCGTCGTCGAGAAGGATACGCTCACCAGCGTTCACGTCTTGCGGGAATTGAGCGTAGTTCATGTATACAAGCTCAGAGGTTCCTTCAACTTTGTTAGTAGTGAACGTGAGTGTGTCGCCTGGGTTAATTTCAGCACCGTCTTCCACATCGCCGATGCGAAGCTTCGGTCCTTGAAGGTCAGCTAGAATCGCGATTTTATGGTTGTACTCTTCGTTGATAGATTTGATCAACTGAATGGTACGACGGTGAGTTTCGTGATCTCCATGTGAAAAGTTCACGCGGAAAACGTTCACTCCGGCTGCAATCATGTCTCTTAGAACCTCCTTGTGCCACGAAGCAGGGCCTAGGGTTGCAACGATTTTTGTGTTGTTAGATGTTTCTGATCTCATATAAAAGATGTGTTTCTTGTTGCGTTAGTTGTGTGTGTGCCTCAAAATATTGGGCAGTAGTTATCCGGTCATTGCGTTTTAGTGCGTATTCCAAATCGAATGCAAAATCCGAATTTTCCGCCATAATTACATAGTCCCAGTGTTTAACAGAAGGTAAAAGATGCTTTTCAGGCATACTCTCAAAAAGGCTCCACCCTCCGCTTTCTTCCAGCTGTGCGCCGGAGCTTATATTCATTACTAAACAGAGGTGCTCTCCGTTTGCATCAGTTCCATCGAAGACGCTGTACTCCCAAACCGCTTTTTCTTCCCAGGTATCGATTGGCTTCTCACGGCAAACGAAGTTCAACTGGTACTGAACGTTGAGCCAGTATGCGAGTTCATAGTCCTTTAGGCCGGTACGTATTCCAACGGTACTGAAGTTCATTTTAACACCACTCAGGGCGTTAATGTGTCTTGTCTTAGCCATGAGCTGCTACATTTTCGTTGTAGTATGCTTTTGCTGCGGCCTCCTCTCCTTTTTTCTTCGAGGGTCCCTCTCCTTTTGCCACAAGCTCGTCTCCTACAAATAGCCCCATGATAAATGTGGCATTATGTTGCTCTCCCATACGTTCGAGCTGTTCGAATCGGAAACTGGTTTTTTTTCCTTGAAAGTACTCGATCACCTCGCTCTTGTAATTGTGCATGGTTTCAAGCAACTCTTTGTCCGAGAGAAAAGGCTCTACTATGCTGTTCATAACAAACAGCTGAGTTTTTGTAAGCCCAAGATCGATATACAAAGCTCCTACAAGCGCCTCTAGAGCATCGCCATAAATACTCTCGCTTTGGTTACCCTTGAGGTTGGCTACCAATAGATTAGGCAATCCTAGCTCGTCTGCAACGCGATTCAGATTGTTCCGAGATACGAGTTTGCTGCGAAGTTTGGTAAGATGTCCTTCGTCCTCTTTGGGAAAACGATAAAACAAAGCTTCTGCTACGACAAGGTCTATGACAGCGTCTCCTAAGTATTCCAACCGCTCATTATTACGTTCCCCTTTTTTCTTTCGAAAAGGAAAGGCGCTCGAATGTCGTAGAGCGAGTTTGTATAATGCGTCATCCTTAGGCCAATACCCTGTCAAGCTCTTGATTTCCTTCTGAAATTCCGAGCGTTTAAAAAGACTTAAAATACTGGACTTTTCTGGCATTATTCGGCTTTCTTGAAAAGTACAGACGCATTGTGTCCACCAAATCCAAAGGTGTTACTCAATGCTGCGCGTACTTCTCTTTCCTGAGCCGAATGGAAAGTAAAGTTGAGTTTTGGGTCTAAATTTTCATCGTCAGTGAAGTGGTTGATCGTCGGAGGAATCATGTTCGTGTGTACAGACATGATGGCCGCCATCGCTTCTACTGCACCTGCTGCACCTAAAAGGTGACCAGTCATACTTTTAGTCGATGAAATATTGATGTTGTAAGCGTGTTCGCCAAAGACTTGCTGGATTGCTTTCGTTTCAGCAATATCACCAAGTGGAGTAGATGTTCCGTGAACGTTCACGTAATCTAGGTCTTCGGGCTTCATATTTGCGTCTTCGATCGCATTTGCCATGACGTTTCTTGCGCCAAGCCCTTCCGGATGTGGTGCAGTGAGGTGATGCGCATCAGCACTAAGCCCTCCGCCGACCATTTCAGCGTAGATTTTAGCACCGCGTGCCTTAGCATGCTCGTACTCCTCTAAGATAATACCAGCGCCACCTTCTCCCATTACGAATCCTTCGCGATCAGCGTCGAATGGACGAGATGCGGTTTTAGGGTCGTCGTTGCGCGTTGACAATGCATTCATTGCATTGAAACCACCCATTCCGACAGGGTTAATAGCAGCTTCTGAACCACCTGTTACTACAACGTCACACTTTCCTAAACGGATGAGGTTAAAGGAGTCGATAAGAGCGTTAGTAGAAGAGGCACAAGCACTAACTGTAGTGTAGTTAGGGCCTCGCAACCCATGCTTCATGGAGATTCGACCTGGAGTGATATCAGAGATCATCATTGGAATCAAGAAAGGATTGAAACGCGGGGTAAGATCGTTGTCAACGTAGCCCTTTACTTGGTCAAAAAAGGTGTCGATACCACCGATACCTGAGCCCCAAATGACTCCGATACGGTCGAGATTTTCTTGTTCTAAATCCAACCCGGAATCGGCAATGGCCTCGTCGGCCACTACCACTCCGAATTGTGTAAATCGATCCATACGACGTGCTTCCTTACGGTCGAGCAGGTCGTTGGGATTAAAGTCTTTCACCTCACACGCGAAGTGAGTTTTGAACTTGCTAGAGTCGAACCTAGTGATAGGTCCCGCTCCGGAGACCCCAGCTAAGAGGTTTTTCCAAGTTTCTTCGGCGGTGTTTCCCACAGGAGTGAGAGCACCTAGTCCAGTAACAACTACGCGTTTAAGGCTCATAAAAAGACGTTTACTTATGCTTTAGCTTCTTCGATGTACGAGATAGCTTGACCTACAGTACCGATGTTTTCTGCTTGATCGTCTGGGATTTGGATATCGAATTCTTTTTCGAATTCCATAATCAATTCCACAGTGTCAAGAGAATCTGCACCAAGATCATTAGTGAAGCTTGCTTCTGTGTTAACTTCGTTTTCGTCAACTCCTAATTTGTCAACGATGATTGCTGTAACTTTTGCTGAGATGTCAGACATGATTAATGTGTTTTAATAATCAAGGACAAAGAAAATAAAACTTTAGATATCCTCTACGGCTCAAGGAAGGGGTTAAATTTGCCGTCTCAAGGTACAACATTTCATGTTACGAATAGCTATACTTGCCTCAGGATCAGGAACTAACGCAGAAAGACTCGTGGAGTTTTTCAGTGAAAGTGACCTGGCCTGTGTAAAACTTATTGTTTCAAACAACCCAAAAGCGGGCGTAATTCTGCGTGCGAAGGCTCAAAACGTGGAAACAATCGTGTTTGATCCGAAATCTGAGCTACAACAAACGCTGTCCACATTAGTTCAAAAAGTTGACGTAGTTCTTCTAGCGGGATATCTTAAAATGATACCTGTTGAATGGACCAGAGCGTTCAATGGACGCATGTTGAATATCCATCCTGCACTTTTGCCAAAGTTTGGAGGTAAAGGAATGTATGGAAAGCATGTGCATCGAGCCGTTAGTGAGGCGGGTGAGACGCAGACGGGCATTACGATTCATCTAGTGAACGAGCATTATGATGAAGGTGCAATTCTGGCTCAATTCACCGTAGACATTGAGCCTGGCGAGGATCCGGATTCGATTGAGGCGAAGGTTCGTGAATTGGAATTGGATTTTTATGGCCCTACCGTGGAAGGTTGGATCGAACATATGACATTGAATCAGTGAGAGTAACGATATATACAGATGGCGCTGCAAGTGGGAACCCGGGACCGGGAGGTTATGGGGTTGTACTCGAAAGTAGCGCGGGCCATCGCAAGGAATTAAGCGGAGGCTTTCGTAGAACAACGAACAATAGAATGGAGCTGCTCGCAGTTATTAAAGGTCTACGCGAGTTAAAGAGCAATGATATTCAGGTGGTGGTGGTGAGCGACAGTAAGTATGTCGTAGACGCTGTGAATAAAGGCTGGTTGGAAAATTGGATCAAAAAAGGATTCAAGGACAAGAAAAACCCTGACCTGTGGCGCGATATGATTCCTTTGCTGCGCAGATATAAGCCTATTTTTCAATGGGTAAAGGGACATAACAATCACCCTCAGAACGAGCGGTGTGATGCCTTGGCAGTGATTGAAAGCAAGAAAAAGGACCTGCCTCCTGATGTGGGTTACGAGAACAGCCTGTAGATCCGAGTTTGATCGTTAGAGCTTAATGAAATCTTCTGGGTTGATGGCGGCTCCTTCGAACCACAATTCAAAGTGAAGGTGCGGGCCGGTGGAGTTTTCACCAGAATTTCCAATGATCGCGATGGCTTCGCCGCTTCGAACAAACTCCCCCACTTCTTTTAGTAGCGCGCTGTTGTGTTTGTACGCACTCAGTAAGTTGTTTTCATGCTGAATGATAATGATATGGCCGGTTTCGCTGGTCCAATCTGCAAATACGACGGTTCCTTCATAACAGGATTTGATCGGTGTGTTGTTTGCGGCAGCAATATCCACTGCGAAGTGTCCTGTGGTTTTGTCGTAGCTTGAAGTGACGATGCCCTCGAGTGGAGAGATGAGTTGAGGAATATCCAGATTTGGAATGCGTGAGTTTAACGTGAAGGCATTTTCTTCTTCTACCCACTCTCTAAAGGCGCTGTCTTGTGCGCTAGGGCTCGAAAGCTGTACTGTTTCAACCTCTTGAGCAGTGTCTTGCGAAAGCTCTTGAAGTACTGTGTCGATGGTTTCACCTTGTAATATACGCTGGATGCCTTCGAGGTATTTTTCGTTTTGCTCTAGAGCCAATTCTAAACTGTCAGTGGTCAGTGCAAGTTCGATGGCATCACGACGTAATTGGGACGAAGCGTAGCCAGGAATCAACTCTTTCAACGGGGTAAACGCAATCAAAGTGGTGGTCAGTGCGATGGTAACGGTGATCGTGAGTACAGAAAACACAAAAATATTTAACGGCGATAGCTTCAATGTTAAAAGCTCCTCGAACGTGTCATCGTTGAGGATAACAAAGCGAAATTTGTTGCGCCAGCGTTGTACGCGGGTCGTTTTTTGTGGGTCCTTTGCCATAACTAACGCAAATATCGTGTTAAGGATTTCTTCAGGGCGCTGAAATAAAATAATTTTAACGCGTTATTAGTTCTATGCAAAATAAAGTATTTGCCGCATTGCTGGCTTTTGGACTGCTCCTGCTTTCCGGTTGTTCGACGACTAAGGACAAGTGGGTGAATAGGGAGTACCATAAATTGACTGCACATTTCAATGCGTATTTCAACGGCATGGAGTCTTATGAGGAAGCGGTGGCCAATTTCGAGGCGACGCAGACCTACGATTTTGAAAAACTCCTCCCACTGTACTATTGGCCCAACGAATCGCAAGCCCCGTCGCTGTTCGCCGCCATGGACCGTGCGCTCGAGAAGAGTGCAAAAGTGATCAAAGGGCACAGTATGGTATTCTCAGGCAAGCAAAAGAACGATTATGTGATCAAAGCATATTTGTTGATTGCCCGTAGTCGGTTCTACAAACATGAGCTAATCCAATCGCTGGAGGCCACGAGTTACATCGTCGACCAATTCGATGGTCTAGAACTTGCCCGTGAGGAGGTTTTCTGGGCGAAGCTGCTTGCGGCGCAAACCCATATTCGAATGGGCAACGGATTCTCGGCGGAAGCCCTGCTCGATGACCTATACACGAAGAAATTACCGAAGGACCAACTGTTTGCCGCGCAGAAGGGATATGCCTACTATCATTTGAGTGAAGGTCGCATTAGAGAGGCGCAGGAGTGGGTGGAATTGGCCGCTGGGAATGCGAAAAGCAAGGATGAAAAGGTGCTCCTTACTTACATCAATGCCCAGTTGTATGCTCAACTCTCAATGGGATATGAAAGTGCCCTTGCTTACCAACAAGTCTTAGATCTACATCCAAACGATTATGACATCACCTTTTCTGCTCAGATCAAGCGCGCAGAGAACTTTGACGTTTACATGGAAGATATCGGGGTGATCGAGAAGCAACTCAACAAAATGCTCCGTGATGATAAAAACATCAACTACCGTGATCAGATCTATTACGTTTGGGCCTTAAAGCGACTCGACCTAGAGGAATATCCTGAAGCAGAAAGATTGCTAAGAAAGAGCATCGCTTCTTCCGTAGACAACCCGCGCCAAAAGGGAAAGAGTTATTTGAGCCTTGCCACTATAGAGTTTGATTTCAAACAGTTTGTGAATGCTCAAGCCTATTACGATAGTGCGATAACCGCTTTACCGCCTAATTATCCAGGTCTAGACACGTTGCAAAGTCGCACAGAGGTGCTCAACGAACTCGTGGGTCACCTCAATACAATTGCTCTACAGGACAGTTTGCAGTCCATGTATGGGCAACCCGAAGCAGATCTACGCCAAAAGTTTGCGGATTATATCGAAGCGAAAAAATTGCGCGAAGAAGAGGCTGCACGCCTCGCAGAGATAGCGGCAATGAATGCAGCAAACAACGCCCTCCTAGCAGACGCCGGTCCGAGTGCTTCCCAGGGATCAGGGCAATGGTATTTTTACAACCCAAGTGTCCGTGCAAAAGGAGTTACTGCCTTTAAGCGGAAATGGGGAGATAGAAAACTAGAGGACCACTGGCGTACCCTAGAAAAACCTTTCCAAGGCTTCGGCGAAGTGGCAGCGGAGCAAAACAGTGAAAGTGATGACTCTACGGGTACTGCGCAAAAGGTACTGCCAAGCGATGAAAACAGCGTAGACTATTACATGGCCCGTCTATTAGAAGACGATAAGGCATATGCTGCAAGCGAGTTAGCAGAAGCAGAGGCGCGCGCTGAGGTCGGGTTCTTATACAAAGACGGGCTCAACGACTTTGAGTCCGCGGCGAATGAATGGAACGCTTTTATGAGTGAATTCTCTGGGCTGAGTAGCGTCGCACCCAAGGTGTGGTACGGACAATATTTACTTTATTCTGAGCTAGAAAACGAGGAGAAAAGAACACTTGCGAGAACCACGTTACTGGACCAATTTCCAAACAGCCCCTATGCAGCATTGCTTCGTGGTGACGTCAAGGGTCCTGAGATACCAGCCGATGAGCTAGCCGCATATAATCTGGCCTTTGACCAATTTTCTAGTGGTAAAGTGCGTAGTGCAACTCGCTCCTTGTCTACCTTCTCCAAGTCTTACCCAAACAGTCTATTAAGCGCGAAATCGGCCTTGCTCAAAGCCTACATCATAGGTACTAGTGAAGACACAGAGGCGACTATTGAGCAGCTTCAGCGTGTTGTTTCCGAGTACAAGGGTACAGAAGAAGCGACCCGTGCTGCTCAAATTTTGGCGATGCTTGTCGATGTGTCTGAAACAGGGCACGATCAAGCGGATGTTAAGGGAAAAGGCGACAGCAAAGTGCGTCAAATAGAATTTGCCGACCAAGCGAATGCTCCCCATAAATTTATCATTGCGATTCCTGCCGAAAATGCCAAGATCAACGAACTCAGAAATGCCCTTGCGGACTTTAACAAAGAGCACTTCAAGTTTGATAATTTGCGCATCCAAAACATTTTCTACGATCAGAATACTCAACTGGTAATCGTCAGTGGTTTACGCTCGAAAGCCAAGGCTGAGGTATACAAAACGACCT
>CBFHKC010000025.1:18641-22623 GCA_965656315.1 uncultured Schleiferiaceae bacterium
CACTAGTGCGGTGTTTTACATAAATAATCCGAACTTTGGCAAAGTCTACAGAGACAAGGTTTTAAAAGAATACATTCAATACTTCAACGCACTATGATATCCTCTTCAAAAAAGAATCCAGAGCAAGCACAGGCCTCTAACCGCATTCTGATCGGAACCGCTATTGTAGGAGATGTAACCACGGACGGAGACATTCGCGTAGACGGGAAAATCACCGGAAACATGAAAGTAAGTGGTAAGCTTGTCGTAGGTGAGCACGGCTCTATTGAAGGTGAAGTAGAATGTAAAAACGCAGCAGTTGCTGGTTCACTTTCTGGAACACTTAAGGTCGCACATACGCTATCCTTGTCTGCTACAGCTAAGGTGGATGGAAAGGTCCACACCGAAAAACTCAGCGTAGAACCGGGTGCCGAACTCAACGGAACCGTTTCTATGGGTGCAGTAATGCATAAAATAGCAGAGAAACAAGGTAAAGGTGTCCAAACAGCCTAACCCATTCGTCCGTTACTCCGGACTGGCCTTTCAAATGGCAGCGCCCATCATCCTAGGAGTACTCTTAGGGCGCTATCTCGATGGTGAAGATGCAATGCTGTACACCATCATATTTTCTTTGGCCGGGGTTTTTGCCGGTCTTTATCTCGCACTCAAGGATTTCATTTCATGAACCCACTCAAAGGCGTATTCCTGTTTATCGTAGTATTTCTTTTCGCTGGTTTCCTGCAGGCTGGGTACAGCTCTATTCCGACGAAGGTGGGTATGTACTATGCCATTGCTGGTGTGTTGTACGGAATTTCTGAAGGGCTCAAGCAGTTGCCTATGGCTAAGAAACAAGAGCCGGGAATGGTCTTTTTAGTCCTGTCAACCATGCGAATGTTCTTGTTTTTGATTGCATTATTGCCATTGCTGTTGCATCGTGAGGAGCTGAATGTGACAAAACCGGCTGCTTTGGGGCTTCTTTTTCCATTGTTGATTACCTTGTTATTTGAGACTATTCAGGCAATCAAAGCATTGAAAGACAAATAATTGTAATAAATATATCATTTAAGCCAAAAGGGGTTTGTGGTTAGGTACATCTCACCCTACCTTTGCACGGATTTTACGGCACAGAAATGACCCACATGTTCAAATCCTTCGCACGTTACGCTTCAGCAGTAGTTCTTCTATTGGCTGCGGCTCAGCTTAACGCTCAAGACCATGGCGACCATGGTGAGCACTCCACTACTACGGAAGAAACTCATGCTACTACGGAAGACCATGGCCACGAGGCACATGCTGTAGAAACGCACGACGACCACGGCCAAGATGCAGCACACGCTACGGAGGGTCACGGAGAGGAAGCTTCTTCAGACGACGAGATCAATATCACTGATCTTATCATGCACCACATCTCGGATTCACACGAGTGGCACTTCTTCGACATCGATGGCCACCCGTACTCTCTTGCTCTTCCGATCATAGTTTACACGGAGAACGGTCTAAGCATGTTCTCGAGCAGCGTTTTCCACCACAACGATAATGGTGAAGTGGTATATGATGCAGCAAACGGCGACCGTTTCGTAAAAGTACACGACCACATCTATCTTGCTTCAGAGCACGAGCACCATGGAGCATATGTGGAACACGGTGATGACCACGAAGTGTTGAACGCTAAGCCAACTTTAGATCTAAGTATTACTAAAAACGTAATTAACATGCTTCTTGGAGCAGTGATTATGTTGCTTCTTTTCTTGGGAGTTACTCGTAAGTACGACAATGGTGTACCACGTGGTAAAGCGAGCTTTATCGAGCCGCTTGTTGTGTTTGTTCGTGACGAGATTGCCTTGCAGAACATTGGTAAAAAAGATTACCAGCGTTTCACACCGTATTTGTTGACCTTGTTCTTCTTTATTTGGATCAACAACATTCTAGGTCTATTCCCAGGTGGTGCTAACCTTACCGGTAACATCGCCTTCACAATGACTTTAGCGTTCTTGACGCTTATCATTGTAAACGTAAACGGTAAGAAAGATTACTGGCTACACATCTTGTGGATGCCGGGCGTGCCAGTTTGGGTACGTATTATGCTTGCTCCGATTGAGCTCGTGGGTGTATTGACCAAGCCGTTTGCATTGATGATTCGTTTGTTTGCAAACATGACAGCAGGTCACATTGTGATCTTGTCGTTGATCTCATTGACGTTTATTTTCAAGTCTCTCGCTATCGCACCAGCTGCCGTAGGTTTGACGTTGTTTATTTATGTAATTAAAGTATTGGTGGCGTTCCTCCAGGCATACATTTTTGCCCTGTTGACGGCATTGTTCATTGGCCAAGCGGTCGAAGAGCATGACCACCACTAAATAAGAACCATTGTTTAATTTAAAGATATAGTAAAATGGTAGGTAGTATCGCAGCTCTAGGAGCAGGATTGGCAGTATTGGGTGTAGCATTGGGAATTGGCCGTGTAGGTGGTTCTGCAATGGAAGGTATCGCTCGTCAGCCAGAAGCTTCTGGTAAGATTCAAACTGCAATGATTATCGCAGCAGCACTTATTGAAGGTGCCGGTCTATTCGGTATCGTAGTAGCGTTGTTGGGTCTATAATCATTCCCTTACAAAGTAGCCCAAGCCGGGATTGCCGGCGGGCTACTTTTTAAACTACAACAGATTAAACACAGCATATAATGTCTTTAGTTACTCCAGATTTAGGGCTCATTTTTTGGACGTTAGTAACGTTCCTTCTCCTTGTTTTCTTGCTTGGCAAGTTTGCTTGGAAGCCAATTTTGAAAATGGTCAATGAGCGCGAAGCCAGCATTGAGGAAGCATTGAAAGCCGCAGAGCGTGCTCGCGACGAAATGAAGTCTCTTCAAGCGGACAACGAAGCTATCATGAAAGAAGCACGCGAAGAGCGCGAGCGCATCTTGAAAGAAGCTCGTGAGATGAAAAACAAAATCGTTAGCGATGCTAAGGATGCAGCATCTGCAGAGGCAGAAAAAGCTGTAACTTCTGCAAAAGCAGCGATCGAAGCTGAAAAGGCTGCTGCTGTAGCTGAACTCAAAAACCAAGCTGCTGTATTGAGCATCGAAGTTGCTGAGAAAGTATTGGGCCAAGAGCTTAGTGCAGAGAACAAGCAGGCAGAAATGATCGGCAAGATGATCGACGAAGTAAAATTCAACTAAGAATTAGGATATGAATTATCCAAGAGTTGCCTCTCGCTACAGTAAAGCCTTACTAGAACTAGCCGTTGAACACAACGAATTAGACAAGGTAAGTGCTGATGTGGTTCTACTTAAAAGCGCCATCAACGGGTCGGAAGACTTTGCGTTGCTTTTGAAGAGCCCGGTAGTGAAAGCAGATAAAAAACAAGCGGTACTTAAAACAGTCTTCAAAGGAGCGTTTACTCCTTTGTTCGAGCGTTTTGTAGCCTTACTCGTAAAGAACCATCGCGAGAATGTCTTGATTGGCATTTGTGAGAAGTTCGAAAGCGATGTTTTGGAATACAAGGGTATCATGGAAGCAGAAGTAACGACCGCTGTGGCGCTTACGGAAGCTGACAAAGCGAAGTTGGTAGCTACGCTCAAAGCTCAGATTGGTAAAGACATCAAGCTGGATGAGATTGTAGATCCGTCAACGATCGGTGGTATGAAGCTAAAAGTAGGCGGATACCAGCTAGATAATACGATTTCTGGTAAGTTAAGAGCTATGAAAAACGAGCTTATTGACTCTACCTACGAATCGAAACTTTAAGAAAACAAAGACCTTAATATAAAGGATCATGGCAGAAGTAAATCCAGCTGAAATTTCAGCAATTCTAAAGCAACAGCTCTCCGGAATGGCAGAGGGTGCAGACCTTCAAGAGGTAGGTACAGTATTGGAAGTGGGTGATGGTATCGCTCGCGCATACGGCCTCGCTAACGCTCAGTCAGGGGAATTGGTCGAGTTTGAAAGCGGTCAGAAAGGTATCGTTTTGAACCTTGAAGAAGACAACGTAGGTATCGTATTGCTTGC
>CBFHKC010000026.1:0-21662 GCA_965656315.1 uncultured Schleiferiaceae bacterium
GATTTAGTCATGATTTCCTGTGCCCAATCGTAGGCAACTTGTTCGAGCTCTTCGTGAGGTACTACTTTGTTGACCATGCCCATCTCGAAGGCTTCTTGTGCAGAGTATTCAGCGCCAAGGAAGAAGATTTCACGGGCGCGCTTTTGACCTACTTGACGTGCGAGGTAAGCGGATCCGAAGCCACCGTCGAAGCTAGCTACATCTGCATCGGTTTGTTTGAAGATGGCGTGCTCTTTACTGGCAATGGTCATGTCACATACCACGTGGAGGCTGTGTCCTCCGCCTACAGCCCAACCCGGTACTACTGCGATAACGACCTTATTCATAAAGCGGATTTGACGCTGAACGTCCAAGATGTTGAATCGGTTGACTCCGTTAGCGCCCTTGTAGCCGGTGTTTGAACGTACACGCTGGTCGCCTCCAGAACAGAAGGCCCAACCGCCGTCTTTAGGTGAAGGTCCCTCTCCTGTGATGAGG
Organism: uncultured Schleiferiaceae bacterium; assembly: GCA_965656315.1. GTDB lineage: Bacteria > Bacteroidota > Bacteroidia > Flavobacteriales > Schleiferiaceae > UBA10364. Next base: position 478 of record CBFHKC010000026.1, read on the forward strand.
ACTACGCCGATCTCTTGGCTTTCATGACAAAGGATGAGTGCTTCCCATAACTCGTCGACAGTTTTCGGAGTGAACGCATTGCGAACTTCAGGACGATTGATGGCGATGCGAGCAACGCCATTGAGTTGTTTGAAGGTGATTTCCTCGTATTCCTTTACGGTTTGCCAATCGAGCTGAGACATGAGCGGTTGTGTTTGTTGTGATGATCTAACAAAGTTAATGCTAAAGTTGTTTTGTCTCGGGTTGAAGAGGAATAGGCTTTGAACTTTTCGAAGGGCAAAAATGTCATTAGACAACAGCCCTTGAATTATGCGACGGACACATATTGAAGACTTTGAGAAGATTGAGCGGGCGGACGATTTGACCGAATTGGTAAAGGACAAGCGTACGTTGAAACGGCAAAATAAAAAGAAGGCCAATCGTCGTAACAGGCACTATCAGAAGGACTTACTCCGTCATTTGAGGGATCATTTGAGTGGTGAGCAAGAGGATTAGTCCCTGCGGTAGATCTTTAGGAGTCGTCCATTAACCACCTGGGAAAGGTTCCAGTTGTAAAGGTCTGAATCTGTGGTGTTGTATAAGGCAACCATGACTATGCTGTCTTTACGTGAATAGCTTACAAAACTTTGATAGCCGGGCACCCAGCCGCCGTGTCCATAAGCATAGGGGTAGAGTGTGGCTTCCTCCGCTGTGAAGAGCGTTCCTTCGTTTAGTGCGCGTACAAAAGCTGCGATGTCGGCAGCAGAAGCGACCATACCGTGTTCTTGGTCTTTAAGATCGAGTTCATAGCCTTTGTGGTAGCCGCTCATCACCGCTTCGTAAGGTGCTTCAGCGAGTGAGGCGTAGGTAGAGGTGAGGCCAAGGGGGAGTAGAACTTCGCGTTGTAAATAATCGAAGTGGCGTTCGCCTAATGCATTATTCATGATGCGATCTAGCAGTAAATAGTTGGTGTTGCAATAGCTGCTGTCGCTACCCGGTTCGAAAAGTGCAGGTTGTCCTTTGATCAGGGCAAGGCATTCTTCAAATTCTAAATGTGGACCTCCCCAGAAACCTGGGGCGTCTGTGAAGTTAGGTAGACCGCTACGGTGCTGTACCAGATTTCGCAGGGTGATGCGGTTGGCGTTAGGTAAGTTGATTTCGGGAAGATAGGTGGCTAGTGAGCTGTCGAGGGAGAGCCTGCCTTGTGCTGCGAGCTTGGTAAGTGCAACTACGTCGTAGAGCTTGGAGATGCTGGCGATTTTATACAATGCGTTAGGGCGTGCCGGCTCTTGCTGCTCACGGTTATGGTAGCCGGCGGCGAGCTGGACGGGTGGTTTGCCTGGCTGGTCGATGTGGAGTAGGATGCCGTCAAATCCGTGGTCGAGGGCCTGGTTTAATTGGCCCTGGAGACTGTCGGGAAGTGGGAGAATCCAGGCTTTCACGATGAGCCATGGGACGAAATAGAGCGAGATGGGTGTACCTATGAACAGGAACAGGCGGAGAAGTTTTTTACCCATGAATTAGTTGCGCCTCTCGTTCCAGAGTCTTAAAAGTTCCGATTCACGTTGGAGTACACTGTCAGGGTTTTGAGTGACTTTGTCGCGTTTTTCTTGGGAAACTGCATCCGAATTCCACCACGTATGTGTATCCATAACGGTGGTGACTAATGGAGTGAGAGTAAGCCCGTTTTCGAGTGCTTTGTGGTTGTTGATGAGCGAAGAACCCCTGTTTTTTCCGGTAGGCATAATCCACGGAACGATGTCATGAACGCCGTGTTTAGCTAGGAAGTCGTAGTCGTCTATTTGGATTAGGTTCGAGGGCGTGTAAAAGGCTTTTGAGGCTTCGGCTACAAACTCAAGCATGGTTTGAGCAGTAGCAGGTCCGACTGCGTTAAAAGTGCCCGCTGATTTGTTCTCAATAAGTCGTATCATCCACTGTGCGACATCGCGAACGTCGATGTATTGCACAGGATCGCTTGTCTTTCCAGGTACGAGGGTATCGCCGCCTTGCGCGAGGCGGATGGGCCAGTGTATGAATCGGTCGGTTTTATCTGCGGGGCCGATCATGTAAGTAGGGCGTACAATTATGGTGCGGTCTGGGCCGAAATGTTTTTTCGCGGCCAATTCTGAATTGGCCTTCATCACACCATACCAGTATTCCATCCGTTCGACCTCTGCTTCGATGACTTCAGGCTCTTGGAGCAAAACTTCGTCGTCTTCAACGTAGTCTGCGCCGAGATACGGGTAGAACACACCGGTGGAGGAGGTGTAGAGGTAGAGTTCACAACGGTCTTTGAGCAATGCGGCAGTGCTTTCCGTCCAAGAGACGTCGTGCCCTGAATTATCAATGACGGCATCCCAAGAACGATTTTCGAGTGCCTTGAGATTGTCCTTTCTATCGCCGATCAGGTGTTCTACTTCATCGAAGAGGTTTGCTTGGTAGGTGGGCTTTGTTTTTCCACGTGTAAAAATGGAAATAGAGTGTCCGCGTCCTAGCGCATAAGCAATCTGATGAATCCCGAGAAAACTCGTTCCCCCGAGAATAAGAATGTTGAGCTTTTTACCCGTCTGAAGTTTAGATAGTATGCCACGGTCTTCTGCGTGCAGCACTCTTCCGAGGCCTGAGGCGAAAAGGGGAAGGCTTAAACTGGACTGTAAACTGGTTTTGAGGAATGCTCTACGGGTCTTATTCATATCGGTTCTTGGTGGTTGATTTCACCAAGATACGAATCAAAATTTAGCCGATGTATTTGTGCGACCCATCGCAGTTCGGCAAGCGTTTAGAGCGCCCACATACACAATCGTTCATTCCGTATCCGTTTAGAATGCGTTGCTTGTTTTTTTCGATTCGGGCCAATTTAGTCTTCTCCTGCTTTGCACCTGTAAAGTGAAGGATGTATCCGCGTTGTCGACCAGGGGTCAGTCCTTCAAAGGATTTTTGAAATTCAGGGTCTTTTGCGAAAACCTCAAGCAGGACATCAGGGATGGATTCAGAACCCGATTTTTTCGGGGTGCTAAGTCCTGCTTTTTCTACTTCTATGGCCTCAAATAGGTAAGCACTGATGGAGCTTTGGAGTGTGTGTATTTCTTGAATAGTTTGAAATTTCAGCAGACGGGCGGCCTTGGAATTGGGCCCAGCGGTGGTTAGGATGCCTTGGGAATCCTGAAGTAGCGCCCCTTTGAAAAAACTAATAAAACAGCTGTCTTTAAAGGCGGAAAGCATGACGACATTTTTACCTCCTAGCGTGTAGCATGGGGAACCCCATTTACAGTCTTCCTCGAGGCCTGTCTCTAGAATGAGCGTTCGCAATGCAGCGAGCTCTTGCGCATAGAGGTGGACTTTGCAATCGGGAGTACCTCCTTTCGAGCAGCGACTGCAGCCTTCAAGGAAATACTGATCTGCTGATGTATTCATTCGGTGATTTAGTCGAGACGGTATATTTCCATGACATTCTTGAGGATTTCATCGAAATTGATTTTGAGATCGATCAATTTCCCCGAGTGAATATCGAATACCCAGCCGTGCACAGTAAGGTTACGGTCTAAGGCAGCACGCTGAACCACAGCTGTTTTAACAACATTAATACATTGTTCTTGAACATTGAGTTCGACCAGGCGCTTGTAGCGTGCCTCCTCATCCTTTATTGCATTGAGTTCTTCGTTGTGCGTGCGGTAGACATCACGAATGTTTCTGAGCCAAGGGTTGAGTATGCCTAGGTCAGCTGAAGTCATAGCGGCTTTTACTCCACCACAGTAGTAATGTCCACAGACCACTACATGATTTACTTTTAGGTGGTGAACGGCGTAGTCGATCACGGACATAGCACTGAGGTCCGTGTTTGGAACCATATTCGCAATATTTCTATGAACGAACACTTCGCCAGGTGCGAGGCCCATAATTTCTTCCGCGGTGACTCGACTGTCTGAGCAACCGATGTACAGAATGTCTGGGCTTTGGCCTTCGGATAGGTTTTCAAAGTAGCTCGAGTCGATGTTGAGCTGTTTTTGAACCCAATCTTGGTTGTTCTTGAATATTTTCTGGATGTCCATAGTCTCTATAGTAAGGTAAGCGTGTACAATTTTCTTTCAAGCCCTAATCTACTAAAACTATGGCACCCTGAAATCCGTTGTGCTTTTTATAACTGGGACCAATTTTGAATTGGTCCATAGAGACAATAGAAACTAGTGCACTACGCTGCCGCGCTCCTCAAAGATTCCCATGTAAGATTTCCAGAATAGCGATGAGAAATAGTACCATATTCATCCATAGCGAGCAACTGAATCCACCCATGGTCACAAAGATTCTTCACTGAAGCGTGTTTTTCCAAAACACCCGTAATGGCATCTAATGGTGCTTCGATGATGACATTCAATCGGATGGGTTCGTGTTGGAAATCATCGCCGTCGTGCACCGCTTGCCAAGGAAGACCTGTACGCAAATCGCCAGAATAGCCTTCTAACACACCGATTCCCGCTGTAACATTGTGCAAAGTCTTGTTTCCAGATCCCATATGGGTATTATCGACTGCGGAACCGTAATACTGCAGGTTGATCCAACTCGTAACGACCATCGGTGCAGTCATGATGGCTTCGAGCACACCAAAGTTCTGGTCCTGCTCCCAGTTGTACGAGTGCAAGAACGATTGCCCTTCGAGGTTGATGTCCTTCGTCCGGCTGCGCGGTGCCACAACAAAAGCGGAACAGCCTGCGAGACCCCACTCTGGCCTTGTTTGCGACCAGTCTTTACTTCTAAATAAGACTTCTTTTTCAGCGGAGGCACCTGGCGAGATATGCATTCTGGAGGCGCGTTCTTGACGTGATGTCGACCCGGCTAGCTTGAGAGTGGTCTTCAGCTCGTCCAGTGCATTTTGGGCCTCAGGAGATACGTCGGCCTCATTTAAGATGGTCAATTCATCCGTTGTCGTATCGTGCAAACACGCTAAGAAGGTTGTAGTGCTCGGAATCACTATCCCATCCTGCTCGAGTGCCTCTCGAACTTCCGATTGGTTCAAAACAGCCGCCGCTACGCGTGCATTACCATCGCCCGAGTGTCCGCCACACGCGCCACAGTCGTAGCCCGTTGCGTGTGGATTGTTCACCATGCTTGAGCCATGTCCTGTGATCAGTACAAATGGAGCGAAGTCTTTTGTGAGTGACATCGCAGTTAACGCATTTTTAGCCATCGTGATCTGCTGGTCTACGGGGATTCCTTGTGTTTTGCCATCGGCATCTTTGTAGGTCAGGTCAATGCTTTTTGCACGCAGGTATGCTTTTGAAAGACCTGTTTTGTTCGGATGGGGTACGGGGCGCGTAAGGCCAAAAGAGTCGGTAAATATTTTAGGTAAATAGCTCATTCCGAGTGGGCTAACAAAGCTGAAGTTGCTTACCGCACTAGACTTAAAGCTTTTCCAAGTTTGCTTTAACGCTCGCGAAGCAATGCGTTTATTTACTGCACGCTTATGCGCTTTTGGATCAGGAAGTTGTTCATTGATGACGGGCCCGGTTGGTAGCAGCACTGGACAGCTCGCCTCTCCAGATTCGTGACCGAGACGTACATAGCTGATTGGAAAGCCAAAGAAACCCGCAAATCCGAGCGTCTCAATCCGAGCGTCTACTTGCTCAAGATTTCTTCGAAAAACTTCAGAGCGAACGTCGATACAGAAGATAGCTTGCGCTTTTGGGGCCAATTTTTTATCGTCAGCCTTTGGACGAGGTTGCGGTGTAAACTTCTGAATAAGGCGTTCTTGATAGGACAGGTCAAAGGCCTCTTGAAAAATGAGGTGATGCTCAAGATGCGTGTTGAGCCTGTCTTGCACCTTTTCTATCGACAAAATCTCTTTCGCTTCATTCCACTTTGTCTCAACGTGCGAATCACCTAAGCTCACGAGCAGTGCAGCTTCAAGGCAAGCGAGAATGGCGAGGAACTCCATAAGTACACCGTCAAGCCTTCCATATAAGTTACTTTCCCAATCCTGACGCGCAGCAAATGCACTCCAACCGCCATGTTTTACGAGTAGTCGATGCAAATAGAGTGCACGCCCTTGCTCCGGTAGAGCCAATTTTTCCAGGGCCCATTCCGTCGCTTGGACTGGGTCCGTGGGCAGTCCACGAACGATTTCTCTAAACCCTACAAGTCCATTCAGTTCTGTGGTTTTATCTATGGAAGCTTCCTTTTTCCATGCGGCGAATGGGCGTAGTCCATGATCACTGGTATTCCAGGCCGCTTGACCGTTGTCAAAATAGGAGGCCGCCCAGCTCGTGATGCGCCCTAATGCGAACCTGTTCCAATTTTTATCCGTGGACTGGGTAGCAATGTCAGCGAAAGAGGCAACCGAATACATTTCCACCCCCTGGTTGTTTAAACCATGGGCGGCGTTTATAAAATGCGTGGTACTATGCGACACGTTATGTCGTTTGAGGGCAGCAGTGATGTGGTCCTCTGTAATGCGGCCTTCTTCCATTTTTTTTAGATAGAACTCGAGCGGTAGGGTCATGCGCACACCGCCGGCGGCAGCGAGATCTTTTGCCGCATCCCCAAAAGGCTTATCGGTGTACCCTAAATATGGATTTACGGCCACGAAATTTTCTAAGGACCATACTGGCGCAATGAGTTTACAGGCGTGACGCATCGTGTCGACCAGTGAAGTGTTCGACAATGTTGTGGTGGTTGAAGCAGACATAGATCAGGTTTTAAGAAGAGGTTGACGGCTGTATGTGGATGTTGCACTGGGCGACTTTATCTCCTCTTTGTGCTCTATAAAGATGGGTTTGGCGAGTGAGCCGTGTGCGTGTAGTGCGCGGACGACGCGGTCAAATTGGGTATTGACGTACAAGCCATTTTTCAAGTGAATCTCCCAGCGTTGATAGCGTTCGGAAGGTCGCAATAATGGTGCAGCGATCTGAATGAATAGCGCCGTTGCGAAGAGCAAGAGTAGAATCGATATGCTTATAGTTTCTAACAAGGAGAGGGTGCCCAATTCGGGTAAATCCCCCATCAACACAGTATGCATGGCAGACTCAAGGCTGAAGAAACTCAGAGATACCAATAGTGAAAGGAGTGTTGCTTGGACCACAAGTTTAAAACTACCATTAGAGTCAATCGCGCTGGTGAATAATCGGGATAATCCCAATGCGATAACCGCTCCAATCGCTAAAAGCGAACGTTCTTTTTCAAGGTCGATGCCCCAAAGCATTGCGAAAACGGTGTACACGCCGAGGCCTAATGCAATCCCCACTGCAATCTTCCACCAGGAACCTGTACGACGAACTCCAGTAATACGTTTGGCGCGCAGCGTGTCGATCACGCTACCAGTAGATAAAAAGGCGTGTGCCTTATAGAAAGAGTGAGCCACGAGGTGCAACATGGCGGCAGGGAATACGCCGAGTCCACATACCATCAAGCTGAATCCCATGTGAGCAATACTCGTGTACCCTAGGGCAGTTTTGATCGACGTTTGAGTAAGGTAGACTACTGACGCGAATAATGCGGTGAAACCTCCGATGGCGATGAGCAGGCTGGGTGCAATGGTGCTGGCCTCCATGACATACGCCATACGAATGATGAGAAAAGGTCCAGCGTTGAGTAGGCCGGCGTGAAGTAGTGCAGAGACAGGCGTAGGTGTTTCCATAACTTCAATCAGCCACCCGTGTGTAGGGAATTGGGCCGATTTTAATAAGGCGGCTAATGCGAAGAAGAGGGCTGCTAGCTCGACGGAATTGGGCACCGATCCTTGCTTCATACTTGCTGCAATCTGTTGGAATATCAATTCAAGATTTCCCGTCTCATACGTGTTGTACAACGCTCCTACGGCAACAAGTAGGCTCAAATCACCCAAACGAGCAACTAGAAATTTCTTTCGTGCAGCAATAATGGCTCCAGGTCGTTCTGGGTAGAACAGGAGCAGTTTATGCAGCGCCATAGAAGTGAACACCCAGCTTAAAAACAGGATGCCCAGGTTACCGCTAAGCACTAAGAGCTGTACGGTCGCAATCGCCATAGCTAGACGCCCCATGAAGGCTCCTTGACGTGCATCGCCGTCCATGTAATTTTGACTGAATCTCACGACGATAAACCCGAGCAAGGCAATCATTCCGAACATTAATGCACTTATACTATCGAGTCTAAAGCTCATACCGAACCCTTGGTAACCGAATGTTCCGGATTCGAGAAGCCCATGTTGGAAGACGAAATATCCACCGAAAGCGGCTGCGATAATACTGACTATTGAGGCTAGGGTTGAAAGTGCCTTAATAAAACCAGGGCGCTTTCCCGGTTGGAAATAGGAGAGTACCGCTGTGACAATAAAGAATGCTGGCGAGGCAATCGTGATCAGGCCAATCGTTGTAGTATGCATAAACGTCCAATTGGCTGGATTACTCTTCGATGTCGATCGAGATATTCGCTTTGATATGCACTTTGGATCCTTTGAGTTGGGCGCTTTCGAGAATCGCTAATAGTTCTTCTTTAGTCACCATTAGCTCACTGATTCTTTGCTCGGAATTAGGATCTTTTTTACCTAAGCGAATCTCACTGTTGAACGAGCGGACTTTATGGAAATTGATTTTTTTAGAAATCATGTGATCCAAGATGTCTTTCGCATCTTCAGGTGTGAATTCTCCTCGCACTAAATCATATCCGTCATTGGCTATGGCAATCGTTCTTTCTGGGGCTGTCTTCATCTTGATGGTTCTTTAAGATTTCTGACTGCAAAGGTGAGACGAACAAACCATAATACAATATCAATAGTTGTTATCGGAGCTATAAGAATTAGTTATAGTTGTGTTGAATAGTGTGGTTTGCGAGCGATTATTTGCAGCGCCTGATAGGTCAACGAGCTTAGTTCTGCTCGATGTCTAGGCCGTATTTTGCGAGTAGTCCGGTCACCGAAGAGAGACTAAATTTCGCTCCTTTCATGGTGTTAGATTCTGGATCAATCACGAACCCGTGAGATCCTCTAAAGTCAGTGTTTCTCAGGTCTGTGTGCTCGAATACAGCGTCTGTTAAATCACATTGATCGAATACCGCATCATGAAGGTTACTTTCAGTAAAATCTACTTCGCGAAGGCGTGTTTGAATGAATTGTGTACGCGCTAATTTCTTTTTGAAAAACATCGAATGGTCCAATTGACACCCGGAGGTACTGATCGAAAAGCCAAAGTCTTTACACTGCTCGAAATTGATCCCGATCATCTTACAATCATCAAATTTCACCTCTTGAAAACCGGTTTGCACGACTTTGCAACTACTTAAATTACACTGGTAGAACTCGCATTCTATGAATTGGAATTTAGAGAGATTGACATTCGAGAAGTCACATTCGATAAATACACAAAGCTCATAGTCGCCGGCCTCTAGAGGGTGGTTTGTAAAGTCTTTGCCTTTAAAAGTGAGCTCTTCAAATAGCAGGTTCATGTGGCTCATTTTGCGGATCCTTTTTCAACAAAATCCAGTGCAACTTTAGCAAGTGATTCCCAGTCTTCCACATAGGTTGACGGTAGTGCGAGCCAGTCTTTCATTGCACGGTTTTTCCCGGATGGATCCCAGTTTTTACCTAGTGGATAGCCAGCTTTTACTTTAGCAATTTCTTCCACGCCTAGTTTAAATACCATCTGTTCGTTGTGATATGCAACGAAAGCTTTGTTCATGGCCGTTTTCAGACATGGTTTTCCAAACATTTGACCGGACTCCACATCGAATTGGTCCTGAAACTCAATGCCGATTTTTTCGAAGATCTGCGTACTCATATACTGTTTTTTGTCCCGTCGTCACTCTTTATTCAGTGCTTCGATCCTTTGTTTATAGTAATCGTTACCACCTAGTTCAAAGGCCTTTTTCAAGTATTTTAAAGCGTTCTTTTTGTCGTTTTGAGATTCATAATATTCCGCCATCGAATCATAGGCATTCGCATTATCGGGATTTTGCTTGATGTTCATTTCAAAAAACATAAATGCCTTTTCAGGTTGGCCCATTTGCATATTCATATAGCCATATCCGTTTAACATTTCATCGACCATTGGCGCTGTGGGAACACCAAAATGCTCGGTATAGATGCGTTCCTGCTCCTTTAAAAGCATTACCAATTCTTCTACAGGGGTTTCTGGATTGTTATATTTTTGAGGAGATTTGAATTGATACCAATCAAAAAGAAAAATCAACCCGTCTCTCATAGATGGCAGCGGCACTGTACCGTGCAAATCTTCAGGGTACGCTTTCCATGAAAAATTCAACTGATTTTGATTCTCGGCTAATCGGGCGAACTCTACAATAGAACGTGCTGGCAACGAAAACTCTGAAGAGTCGCTCATCACATTGTCCATCGTTACACTTTCATCTTGCATGTTTAACATCTCTGCGGCGAGCGAGACAAAAAGCGATTTCCCTTCGTAGTCTTCGGTTTGAAACTTGTCCTTAGCTTGCTTCAATAATTTCTGATTGTCCCAATCCAAAGTCGGATCTATGGCGATGTAATTTTGAAAGAGGTGTGCATGGTTAACCAGCATATTTATAGCAAACTGACCCGCATGAGAATGACCGATCAACGTACGGTAGGCTATGGTTGGATACGTGCTGTCAATATGTGGAATGAGTTCCTCCTCCATAAATCTAGTAAAGTTCTCTGCACCTCCCGTTTCATAATGAAATGCGCTACCGCGTCTCGTTTTCATCTCAGAGGTAGTTAGATCTCTGGTTCGATTCTCGCGATTAGAAACCCCTACAAGAATCATGTGTGGTAGGTAATGTCCCCAATAGTTTCCATAAACAGCTTCCAATGTGCTTTCTAAGGAAAATCCATCCATCAGATATATCACTGCATATTTTTCATCATTATCCGGCTGATAATTATCTGGTAGCCTTACCCAAAAGTCACGACTTTCATTTAATGTTGTAGAAAATATGGAATCGGCTGTTCTTTTTTGAAATCCCTCTGTAGCGTACGGATTGGTTTGTGCAATTGCGGTTGGACTTGCCATTAAAAGGGATCCAGCAAGCGCGAGTAGGTAGATGAAATGTTTCATGAATGTGTGTTCAAGGGTAGTACTGGGGGCCGAGCATTGCGTCTTCTTCGTGTTGAGCAATGCGCTGAATTGGTTTAGGTTGAAAAGGTACGTAAAATGGCAACGCGTTCGGATAGGAGTTATATATCGTGTTACGGCCTTGGTTTAGGATTTGTAATCTTCCCTTCCAATTATCGTCATGATTTCTACAGAATCATTTTCAATTCTGAAGTATATGGCGTTCACCCCCGAAACGCATCTTCTGTATCCACTTGCGATATAGGATACATCTTCGAATGAATAGGGACGCTGGGCTATTTCTTAAAACCTATCGAAGAAGGTAGCAAAGTACTTTTCGGCTCTTGCTGCTCCAAAGTTCCGAGTGCCATATTCATGAATTCTTATAAGGTCTTCTTTAGCAAGTTTACTGAGCCTATAATTAGCCATTCATTCGGCGTTTGCTTTCGGCTAGAATTTCAGCTGCCGATTCATTCGTAAAACCCGATTTTTCTGCCAAGGCCAATTTCATTCTAATGAATTCCACTTCTTTGGCACTTTCTCTTGCCTTTCTAATCAGATCGTTGATAATCTCGCTTTTACTTGAGTACTCTTTAGACTCAACTAAACTGTTTAGCCATTCATTATTTGGCTCTGTGAATGATATGCTTTGACGACTCATATTCTTTGCTTTGGTGTAAAAATACACCAATAGCAAATGAGGGCTAATGGTCTGTATATGAGGAGTAGCGGATTTAAAGGTACAATCCTTTCACATTAGAACAAGATTCATTAAAAGCACAGTCCTTCCATTTTTTACTAAACCCGCTATTGCTTATACACTTTGTTGGGGCATCGTGTTTTTATTTTTTCTGCATTTCCAGGCTTTAACTGGATTCATGACTAATCTTGATTGGTCGTATCATAGTTTTTGTGTTTTTACCAAGTCGTACGCTGAGCATATTAGAAATTTTTCTTTTCTAGACTTGGGAGGAACACTCTTTGGCTGGCTTTGGTTTTTGCGCGGCATTGTGCGGCCTGCCAATGTGTGTGACTGATTTGTAAATGCTATCTGCTATACAGAGCCTATAGACTCAAGATTATTCAATTGGGTGAAGCAGCTATAATTCGCTAAATTTGGAACTTGATGAAGACACTGAATCAAATTAAGTTTTGCTCAATGCTAGTCATCATACTATTTGGTATGATGCACAATGCCTTTCCGCATGTCCATCATGAGCATGTACTTGATGGGCATAAGGAATTGATTGGAGATTCACATCATCACCATCATGATTCAGACCACCATCATCACTCAGATGAAGAGGAAGACGATCAAGAAGAAAAGACCTTGTTTGATTTTCTTTTTAAGAATCATACGCATACCAAACACACTCATCAATACACCCCTGCGACTGTTGAGCACGTAAAGACAGTAAAGCAGGTTGTAGTTAAAGTTTTTGGTAGTAATGCTTCATGGGAGTTTACAGCTCAGGAAACCGATGTTGGTTTGCACAGGTATGTGCTTTTTAATGATAATGGGTCGGATGATCCTTTCTTATATTCTTACCCGCTTCGGGGTCCCCCTTCTTTAGGATAATCGTTTCTGACAAGTTTTGATTTGTCAAGGAAATACACGACTGTGTACTCTATATCATTTGATTAATCCTAAAAATCAATTTACATGTATAAAAATATTGTGTTCGCTTTTTGCGGATGCTTGTTGGCGTTTGGGGGTTTTGCTCAATCGCCATCCATTGATAGCATCCTAAAACAGGTCGAACAAAACAACCAAGAATTAAAAGCACTATCCGATTATGTGGAGAGCAAAAGACTTGAGTTGAAATCCGGTAACAATTTACCTGATCTCCAATTGGGAGCTTACTATCTCCCTTTTGGAGATCATAGCACTGGTGATTATACTGAGTTTCAGATTAGTCAGTCTTTCGAGTTTCCAACGGTTTACAGTGCCCGTGGTAGTCTTATTGATCAACAATCAGTTCAATTGGAGCTGGACTACCAAGCGAAAAGGCAGAATATAATTGCAGAGGCCAAAAATCACTGTCTGAACCTTATATACCTAAATAAACGATTGGCCACCGAAACGCTTCGAGTGGAGCAAGCCAAGCAGGTGTTTGATCAGGTGCAGGAGCTATATGAAAAGGAACAGGTTGGTATCCTTGAACTTAATAAAGCTAAAGTGGCTTGGATGCAGGAACAGTTCAAAATTCAACAAATCGAGAGTGATGTAAAAAACACGCTTTTGCAATTGGTCAACCTGAATGGTGGTAAGGAACTAAGCTTCACGCAAGGTGCGTATAGTGCATCATTGGTTTTGGCAGGAAAAGATTCTGTCTGGCAGGAAAAGCAGGTGCAAGACCCTGTATTGACTCAGTTGAAACAGCAAGAGACTATTGCTCAGCAATCGTTGAGTCTGGCTAAAAACAAATCCTTACCTAATCTGACTGCTGGCTACAATACTCAGGGGGTTGCTGGTGAACGGTTTTCAGGAGTTTATGCGGGCGTATCCATTCCTTTATGGAGTAAACGAAATAAAGTGAAAGCAGCTCAATCTCAGGTGGATTTTCAGCAGTCCTTTACTTCCGCCAAAACACTTCAAGCCTATGCATCATTTGAGAAGCAATACAATGATTATGAAATCATGTTTTCCAAATTTCAGGAATACGAAGCTACACTCACCGGACTGAATAGTGATGAGTTGTTGCTTCAGGCTTATCAGTTGGGAGAATTGTCTTTCCTTGAATATTATATGGAATTACAGTTTTACCAACAGGCTTATGATGCCATGCTGGACATGCAATACCAACTTTATATATCGCACAATCAACTCTTAAAACATCAATTGTAAAATCCTAAAAATCGAATTATTATGAAAATTTCAAATATTCTTATCGCATTAACTTTTGTATTCGCTATTGCCTGTACGGGTAAAAAAGCCAATGAAGATCATGGACACTCTCACGACACAGAATCACAGGCACACCCGCATGATGAATCTGCTGAAGATCACGGACACAGTCATGATGATGGTGACCATGAGCATGATCACGAACATCATGAGCAGGAAGAGTTTACTGTAGGTAGCGACTCTACTCAGGTGGAAGAAGAAGGGACCCATACACATGACGATGGTGGCACCCATCATGATCATTAATCCTTAAACTGAAAGTTGATATGCGATATATAATAGTATTGCTTTCGTTGCTGGTGTTTTCATGCCAATCAACGGAAGATCATGGACATCCACATGATGAGGAAGGTGGTCATTCGCATGCGAGTGCCGGTAAGCCATCTGTGGATTTTACGGTTTGGACAGACCAAACTGAATTGTTTGTAGAGTTTCCTGCATTAATTGTGGGTGAAACCAGTCGTTTTGCGGCTCACTTTACGGTGCTGAATGGGCATCAACCTGTAAGGGAAGGAAGTGTAACGGTGAGTTTGATCAAAGGCAAAAAAGGCTTACGCCATAAGGTGGATGCTCCTTCTTCTCCGGGCATTTTTATGCCATCACTACAACCCAAGGAAGCAGGGGTTTATCAGTTGGTTTTTGAACTGAAAACACCTGCCTATTCGGATAGGATTGTATTGAATGATATTCCTGTTTTTGCTTCATTAGAAGAAACTGAAAAGGCTTTGGGTGGTGAGGAAGAAAACGGCAATGCCATTACCTTCCTGAAAGAGCAAGCTTGGAAGATGGAATTTCAAACTGCTCCTGTATTGAAGAAAAAAGTGTTTCAAACGATTCCTACATCTGGTGTTTGGAAGGTAGCACCTTCTGATTATCAAACGCTAGTAGCTCCTTCAACTGGACAAGTGAGCTTTAGCTCAGGTGTATTGACAGAAGGTAGTGGGGTGAAGAAAGGTCAGGTACTCATGACAATCAGTAGTGCCGGGCTGACTACTAATAACCTAAGTGCAGAGATTCAGAAAGCCAAGGCAGATTATGAGCAAGCCAAATCTGAATATGAGCGAAAGATGGAATTGTACGAATCAAAGATTGTACCTAAGGCCGAATTTGAGCAGGTCGAGCAAAAGTATCGGGTAGCTAAAACCAACTACGAAACATTGAGTAGTGGGTATAGTGCGGGAGGTAAACAAATCACCGCCCCAATGGATGGTTTCATTAAATCCATTCAGGGGGTTAATGGTGGCTTTGCTAACCAAGGAGATGCTTTGGTGACCGTAACAAGTCACAAGAGTAGCTTGCTGGAAGTACAGGTTAGTCCGAAGTACAGTGCCGAGCTTCAAAATATTCAAAACATTTGGTATCAATCCAAGCAAGGCAAATGGTCGAGCCTGAATGAACAGGGTGGAAAAATCCTTTCTGTAGGTAAAGAGGTGGAAGCCGATCAACCATTGATTTCTGTTTATGCCGAGGTAAACGAAGGCGTGGAAATGCCGGAAGGCAGTTTCACAGAGGTACAGTTGGCTGTTGGTAGCGGTGATGAAGGTTTGGCTGTTCCTACTGGTTGTTTGATGGAAGATTACGGCAACTACTCGGTGATTGTTCAATTGTCTGGAGAGAGTTTCGAACGTAGAAATGTGACCCTTGGCAAACGAAACGGAAGTGAAGTAGAAATCATCAATGGATTGGCGGAAGGTGAAGAGGTTGTTACCAAAGGGGCTTATCAGGTAAAAATGGCTTCCATGTCCGGTCAGGCTCCTGCTCATGGACATGCACATTAAAAGGCAGAAATTATGTTGAATAAGATATTATCGATTTCACTACAAAACCGATTAATGGTGCTTTTGGGTGCTGTGGTGCTCAGTGTGGCGGGTTTGTACATTGCCCGAAATATGAATGTAGATGTGTTTCCTGACCTTACGGCTCCTTCGGTGACCATTTTGACAGAAGCTCATGGCATGGAATCCGAAGAGGTGGAAAAACTGGTGACATACCAATTGGAAACAGCCATGAACGGCTCACCCAATGTGCGGAGAATCCGCTCATCATCTGCTGCTGGAATTTCCATCGTTTGGGTAGAATTTGAATGGGGAACGGACATTTACCGAGCAAGGCAAATTGTGAGTGAACGCATCCCAATGGTGCGTGAAAACCTTCCTGCTGGTGTTGGTTCGCCCACTATGGCTCCCATTTCGTCCATTATGGGTGAAGTGATGCTGTTGGGTGTTCGTTCAGGTAGTTTGTCTGCAATGGAGTTGCGAACACTTGCCGATTGGACAATCAGACCAAGAATCAAGTCTATTGGTGGTATTGCCAATGTGATAGTCATTGGTGGTGATTACAAGCAATATCAGGTCTTGGCTAATCCCGAGAAGCTGAAATATTATGATATGAGCCTTGGCGAACTTTTGGAAAAGGTACAAGAGAGCAATATGAACGCTCCGGGTGGTTTCCTGAATGAATACGGCAATCAGTATATCATTAAAGGAAGCGGACGAGCGTATTCTGTTGACCATCTGGAAGAGGCAGTAGTAAAAAGTGTGAATGGACAAAGCATCAAGATTAAGGATGTTGCAACCGTACAAATTGGTGCTGCGGACAAGATTGGTGATGGGTCGTTGAATGCCGATCCTGCTATAATCCTAACTATCTCCAAGCAACCGGATGTCAATACATTGGAATTGACAGAAAGACTGGATGAAGCGATTGCAGATTTGAATACTACTTTGCCCGAAAGTGTGGAAATCGAAAGCCACATTTTCCGTCAGGCCAATTTCATTGAAGCATCCATTGATAACCTGAATCAAACCTTATTGGAAGGTGCATTTTTTGTCTTGATTGTGTTATTCGTTTTCCTGATGAACTGGCGAACCACAGTCATTTCTTTAGTGGCTATTCCTGTTTCCTTGCTGGTTTCTATTATTGTGTTGAAGCTGTTGGGTTATACCATCAATACGATGAGTTTGGGTGGCATGGCCATTGCCATTGGTGCCTTGGTGGATGATGCGATTATTGATGTGGAGAATGTTTTCAAGCGATTGCGAGCAAACATCCGCAAACCTAAGGCTGATCAATTGCCTGTGCTTACTGTGGTAAAAGATGCTTCGGTAGAGATCCGTAGTTCCATCATCATTGCTACGTTGATCATCATTGTATCGTTTGTGCCATTGTTTTTTCTGAGTGGCATGGAAGGCCGATTGCTAAAACCACTTGGTATCGCCTTTATTACTTCAGTATTAACTTCCCTGATTGTGGCGGTAACCGTCACTCCTGTGCTCTGTTCCTATTTGCTGAAAAGCGAAAAGGTACTCAGCAAGCAAGCAGAAGGCACGAAAGTGGAACGCTGGCTTCAAGCCCGATATTCAGGGACATTAGAAAGGGTGTTGAAATTTCCCAAGACAGTGATTGGATTGACTGTTGGGGCGTTTATTATCAGTTTGATTCTATTGACGCAATTAGGACGTAGTTTCTTGCCTGAGTTCAATGAAGGTTCTTTAGTAATCAGTGCGGTAGGTGTACCAGGAATGTCACTGGATGAGAGCAACAAGAACGGGAAAATGATTGAACAACTGCTTTTGGAAATGCCTGAAGTGGATGTTGTCACTCGCAGAACTGGACGTGCCGAACTGGATGAACACGCACAGGGAGTGAATGCGGCTGAAATAGATGTACCCTTTATGCTTGATGGAAAATCCAAAGAGCAATTCTTTGAAGAAGTGAGGACTAAACTAAGTGTGGTTCCGGGTGTGAATATCACGTTGGGTCAACCCATTGCTCACCGTATCGATCACATGCTTTCGGGTACACGTGCCAATATTGCCATTAAGATATTTGGGGATGACTTACAGCAACTTTTTGAGTTGGGCAAAAGTGTGGAAACCAATATCAAATCCATAGAGGGAATTGCGGATGTGGCCGTAGATCAGCAGGTAGAAGTGCCGCAAATCCGTATCACTCCAAAACGGCAACTATTGGCTGCTTATGGCATGACCGTTGGTGATTTGATGGAGCAGGTGGATGTTGCCTTTGCAGGTGAAAAAGCAGGAGAAATCTATGAGGGTCAAAAGTATTTTGACCTGATTGTCCGCTTTCAAAAAGAGTCGAGAAATAGTATGGAAGCCCTACAGTCTGCGTTGATTTCTTTGCCGAATGGTGGTGAAATAAGTTTAGATCAACTGGCAGAGGTGAAATTTGTAAGTTCTCCGAATACCATTTCACGAGAGAATGTAAAGCGAAAGATTGTGATAGCCGCCAATGTGCACGGACGTGATTTACGTGGAGTAGTCAATGAGATTCAACAGATTGTTGCTGCAAATATTGACCTTCCTGAAGGCTATAGAGTGGAGTATGGCGGTCAGTTTGAAAGTGAAGCGAAGGCTTCACAACTGCTGCTCATTACTGCGTTGGTGGCCATTCTCATCATTTTTCTATTGCTCTACTTTGAGTTTCAAGATGTCAAACTTTCATTCATTGTCTTGATCAACTTGCCGCTGGCGTTGATTGGTGGGATTTTGATTGTGTACTTTACTTCCGGTATCATCAGCATTGCAGCGACTATTGGTTTTATCAGTTTGTTTGGTATCGCTACCCGGAATGGAATTTTGCTGGTTTCACGCTATGAGGATCTGAGGAAAGAAGGAATGCAAGGTTTTGAACTACTTAAAACAGGAGCTTTGGACAGGTTAAATCCAATACTCATGACTGCCTTTACTACGGGGCTTGCCTTGATTCCACTTGCACTGAAAGGCGGTCAACCGGGCAATGAAATTCAAAGTCCTATGGCAGTGGTGATTTTGGGTGGCTTGCTTTCTGCTACGTTGCTTAATCTGGTTGTGATACCTTGTGTGTATGGACTTTTACTTCAGAAACGATAGAAGTAATTGATTTTTCGGGCGTCAATTTGGTTCTTTTGTAAAGCTTTGGTTTGTGGGTTGGCTTATGGGGCTTTACAAATGTGCCAAGTGAACGTTAGTAGAAAATTTCAAAGATGCGGAGAAGGAGCTTTTTCTATTTTACTCTTTGTCAGTCGTTACTCGCAATTGTAAACGTGTCCGCTGTCTTTTATTGCATGTGCCCCAACGGCTTGGCTAAGAAACGTAGGGCTTTCGAAGCGATTATCTGTCCACCGAAACCAAAGCTGGCTACGAAGCGAAAACCTTGCAGGCAGCCGTTCACCCGCCATAAGCTATATGCGTTGTTGCAGCACGTTTTTTATTTAAATTCTATTGAGTGCAATCATTATTGTAAAAAGAAGAAGAATGCTAATCCGATTTTAGCTTTTGAAGTTTCGCTTTCCCCTTGCACAGTCATTATAGATTGTCCATTCAGGTTTAGCAAATTATCATTTTCAATTTTCCCTAAAACTTGACCTTGAAAATTTAGCATTTCATTATCCGCAACACGACCGAGTTCTTGATTATTCGAGTTGA
Source organism: uncultured Schleiferiaceae bacterium (assembly GCA_965656315.1). Lineage (GTDB taxonomy): Bacteria > Bacteroidota > Bacteroidia > Flavobacteriales > Schleiferiaceae > UBA10364. The sequence continues at coordinate 19,803 of CBFHKC010000026.1, forward strand.
AAAGAGTGTCATCTTTAAAATAGCCAAGTTTCTCACCCGAAGTGTTTTCGATATCGTTGTTTTTAAGGTAAAGCAACTCTTGTCCGTTCGAGTTTTTGAGAGTTGTATTGTTCTCTTTTAAGCTTTCCATATTCGTTTGTTATTTAACGTTCAATATTTCCCTTACTGAATTAGTTGTTATTTATTTCTATAGGTTACTTTCCATCTGCTTAATCTATGTCATTTGAATGTGCTACAAGTGTAGTATATGATCCGTTTGCAGGCTTTCTGTTTCGGACCTATTCAAGATACATCAAAGTAAGAGATAGTCAAGGCTTTGTGGATATTTCGGAGTTATCACCAAAACTTGACTATCTCCTCAAAGTGGCTGTAACTTTTGAATGGATTATAGGTGTTAAAGGTAACTCTACCTACCTTCTCCCCACAGATAGGACGTGACCCGTCATTCGAGCAGAGCATCCTAGCAGAATATCTTTGAGAACTATGGGCACATCCTGCTCGAGTACTTTGAGTGCTTACTATGGAGAACAGGTAAGATTATGCTGGACAACGTTCTGTATATGATTCGTGACAAGCGATGCGCTTATGGTTTAGATTGAAAAGATAACCAAAAGTGCTTCGCGTCCGATCATGAATCATATACGTTGTTACCTGCAGTTATTTTATACCATGTTAGAGACTCTGTTCCACGAGTAATCACAATGGAGTCATTCTCAAAATCTGGCATTATCGCCCAAACTCCATCTTTTGAAAGAACCTTGTTTGGGAAGTAAATTCTTCGGCCATCATCTGTCAATTCCCAAGGTTCTTTTTTCGTTCCATTCCAATAGTTTATGGCTAGCGTATCAGTATCAATTGTAATGGTTAAATCAAATTCCCCTTCTGCAAAGCCTGGAGGTGGAGGTGCAGTAGCCTTTGATATTCTCCATTTACCAATCAGATTTTGTTTAATAAAAACTTCTTCCTCTTTTACAAGTGACACTTTTCTATTTGGTTTAAGATGATAAGTTAAATGAATGGAATCACCTGCTTCGTCCCATATAGATGTTACTGGATTCATTAAATAGGGGTGTATGAAAAGGCTAGTCCCCTTGTACTCAAAAACCCTCCATTTGTCAGCGCGGTTTGTTTGACTTATACAGATAGAGTCATTAATAAAGCTCATGTACATAGAGTCTTCTGGCCACTTCATTTTGTACGAACCTTCTAGTTTCTGAGAGAACTTTTTAGATAAGTCAATCTTCTTCAGGACAATGGAACGAAAGAACTTTTGCTCTTGATTTGAAAAAGACAACACCATTGAATCATTTAAATGAAATTGCGCGGTATCTACTTCTGTGCCCCAATCAATTATTAATAGGTCGTTTTCTAAGGAATAATTGTAAATACGCTCTGAAACTTCCAATAGATTTCCGCTAGCATGGTCCCCTAGTTTAATTTCTTTGAGTTTTCCATTATCAAACTCGAAAATTCTCTGAGCTATAACACTTGAAGGTTTTTCATTTACCGTAAATGAGCTAACGTATATCCAACTGCCTTCAATTGTTTTTTCTTGATTACAAGAAACCAGAATAGAAAGACAAAAAATGGCTACAACGTATTTCATAATAATTGCAGGTAAGTCTCGTATATAACCTCGTATCAGCAGAGGTCGTTTTGGTTTCCTTTAAGATAACCAAAAGGACGATGCGCCCGGATATGAGTTATATACGTTGTTGTGCAAAGTTTTAATCGTTATACCCTGAGTACTTGATATTTGTTACGATTCCATTTTCTAATTCAAAGGAGATTGAAGTTAACCCCTCTGTTTCAGACAATACGAATTGGCGGGTGTTTGAATTAATTGATTGACAGTCTGAA
>CBFHKC010000027.1:0-2856 GCA_965656315.1 uncultured Schleiferiaceae bacterium
CATCGCACGCTTTAAGCTGCACTGGATCGGGGATGAAGCTACTTCAGGCCCTGACAACTGGTGGTTCGGTATCTCGCCGGAAGGTTTCGGTACGATCGGTATGATTGTAAACTTCGTGATTGCCTTCACCGTAAGCAAATTCACACCTGAAACGCCACAAAACGTTCAAGAACTCGTTGAAACGATCCGTATTCCTTCAGGAGCGGGTGAAGCTTCAGCGCACTAAACCGCTACACCTTAAGTGAAGCAACTTACCTCCCGGACGCGCATATGTGTCCGGGAGGTTTTTAACCTTATCCCCGATGAGTAGAATTATTTACGTAGGAATCTTTTTCACAGCGGTCCTTGCACTGGTCTTTAACATGCCCGTGCTCAGCCTTTACAATAAAGGAACGCTATGGCATGGAGTCCCCGTATCCTTACTTTTTCTATTCCTCTGCTGGATCCTAGTGATCCTTTTGTCGTTCAGTTTCTCACGCTATAGAAAAGCCCAACGATGAATGCGATCAGTGTTATAGCGCTCACCAGCTGTTACCTCGGCCTACTGTTCTTAGTAGCGCGCTGGGGGAAGGGTTTTGGACGCCAGCTTATCGAGAAGTACAGCAGTTACTTTTACGGTTTGGGGCTCGGCGTGTATGCTACTGCATGGACGTTTTACGGAAGTATCGGCCGTGCGGCAACGAATGGACTTGACTTTCTCGCCATTTACATTGGACCGGTACTGTTCCTTCCAGTATGGTGGTTTGTGATGAAAAAAGTCGTTCGCATCTCAAAAGCGCAACACCTGAATTCACTTTCAGATTTCATCACGGCCCGCTATGGAAAGAGCTGGTCGCTCGGTTTAGTGGTGACGCTGTTGGTCGTGATGGCCATCACCCCTTATCTCGCCTTGCAGATTAAAGCCATCAGCTCGAGTGCGAATGTGCTGCTGAGCGATGCGCGAACCAGTTACATCGATCTGGACATCGTCGCCACGGGCCTACTGCTGTTATTTACGATGATCTACGGCGTTCATTTTTCGTTTGACGCGAACCAGCGCAGCGGGCTGATCGCTACAATAGGCTTCGAAAGCTTGGTTAAAATACTCGCCGCATTCATAGGCGGTTGGGTGATCATCAAAGGCGACTTCGAAGGCGGTTCCCAAGTGTTCGAGCGCGCTGAGGCCGCCGGCATGTCGGAACTTTTCGTGATTCAAAACCCGAACGACTGGTGGTTGATGATGCTCGTGAGCGGATTTGCCTTCTTTTTACTCCCGCGCCAATTTCAAATGGCCGTCGTCTCCAACCGCAGCGAACGTGATCTACGAAAAGCGCTATGGATTGTACCTCTTTTTCTACTATTGATGAACTTTTGGGTGGTTCCCATCGCCTTAGCGGGAAACCTTTCGCTGGGAGGTGACACCAACCCGGATTACCACTTTCTGTCCCTCGCCTTGGCGCAAGGACACCAATTTTTGCCTGGATTCATTTTCTTAGGTGGACTCGCAGCCTGTACCTCGATGATCATTGTCAGTGCTTCGGCGCTCTCGGCGATGGTCAGTAGCAATATTTTACTTCCAGCAACGCTCAAACGTGACGGAACGCCTAGATTCGATCTGAATCCTATTATTACAAATCGCTTAGCGCTCGTATTGATCTTTGCCGTAGCGTATTTCTATTATGCCTTCATCGTGCAGCAGGAAGCACTGGTGAGCATTGGAATGATTTCCTTTATTGGGATAGCGCAGCTCGCTCCGGGATTTTTGGGAGCGCTGTTCTGGAGACGCGGTACCTCGCTGGGCGTCTTGCTGGGATTGCTTGTCGGGTTTGGATTGTGGCTGACGGCCTTTGGCGTACCGCAATGGTTGGGCGAACGCTCGGGGGAATTGGCACTGTTTGGGGTGTTTGAGAATTGGTCACCGATGGCCAATATTACCTTTATTTCACTGGCGATGAACAGCCTTGTGATGGTCGGTGTGAGTTTGATGAGTACGCAGAATCCACTTGAAAAAAGCCAAGCGGAAATTTTCTACAACATCATGTCTATTCCCAGCCAGCACTACGATCGTAGCCCGGTGACCAGTGGAAAAATCACCTTTGAGCGGTTGGAAAAAATGCTGCTGCGCTTTTTGCCGGACCACATGATGCATGAAACGCTGTACAAGCGCTACACTATCGATCGGATTAAGCCTGAACCGTTCAAAGAAGCACCAGCGCAAGTGGTAAGTTACGCCGAACGCTTGTTGACCCAAATGATGGGACCAGCCACGGCGCGGATCGTATTGAATAGAGAAATGGAGGGCGACACGATCAATACGTTTGACATTCAGGACATTTTAGACGAGACGCGGGAGACGAAGAAATTGAACCGGGAGTTGCAGGAGAAAAGCGACGCGCTGGCGAGATTGACGAAGGAATTGACCACGGCCAATGAACAGCTTAAGACCATCAGTACGATCAAGGACGATTTTTTGTATTCCGTAACGCACGAGCTGCGTAGCCCCTTAACGGCGATTCGTGCGCAGATTGAGATCATTCGAGAGGAAGGCGAAGAGATGCCGGCGGAAGTTCGCGCCAATTTTTTAGATGCCACCATCGAAGAATCGGTCCGTTTGACCCACTTGATCTCCAATGTGCTCGACATCGAGAAATTTGAGAGTGGTAACCAGCAACTCAGCTTAAAGCGGCTCAATCTGAAAGAAATGATCGACCGTGTGTTAGAAACGCATTGGGCACTTGCGCTGAACGAAGGCGTGCAGATCAGCTATACGGGCCCAGAGTACGCAGCGGTGAATGGCGACAGTGATCGCATGCAGCAGGTGCTGGTTAACCTTGTATCAAACGCCATAAAATATGCCGACCACCAAATCAAAATTGA
>CBFHKC010000027.1:2953-21311 GCA_965656315.1 uncultured Schleiferiaceae bacterium
CAGATTCGCGAATGCAGCAACGCAGGTAAAACGCTGTGGTGTTTGGAGCTGAGTGATGACGGCGCCGGTGTGCCTGAATCTGATGTGCCGCACTTGTTCGAGAAGTTTTATCAAAGTCGGGACCAGACCGTGAAAAAGCGACTGGGTACTGGACTTGGATTGGCGATCAGCCACAATATTATAAAAGCACATGGGGGGCAGCTAGAATTGGCCAAAAACCCACCAGAAGGACCTACTACATTTTCATTCACCCTACCAAAAATAAACGATTATGAATAGCATTCTGATTGTAGACGACGAACCAAATATCGTTATGAGTCTGGAATATTTGATGCGCTCGAACGGACTGGACGTGAGCATCGCACGTAACGGAACTGAAGCGATAGAGCAGCTTGAAAACAAGCGCTTTAACCTTGTTCTACTGGACATCACCATGCCCGATGTGGACGGTTATGAGATCTGCCAGCTGATCAAAAATACCCCAGACTGGGCCGCAACGCATGTGGTCTTCTTGAGCGCAAAAAGTAAGCAAAGTGACATCGAAAAAGGGATGGCACTAGGCGCGACGGACTACATAGTTAAACCATTCTCTACCAAAGAATTGAGCGCGCGAATTTTAAATATCGTTACAGAATAAACCACCAATACAACCCTCATGAACACCGCCTACACAGCAGCTTTTGACCAAAGCATTCAACATCCGGAAACCTTCTGGATGGAACAAGCCAAGCAATTGGCTTGGACCACCGCACCAACTATTGCACTAGAGCGCAAAGAAAATGGCGCCTCACAATGGTTCCCTGACGGGGAGCTCAACACCAGTGCCTTATGCTTGGACGTACACATTGACGCGGGACGCGGAAGTGAAACCGCAATGATTTATGAAAGTCCTGTTACGGGGCTAACGATCGCGTATACCTATATAGAGCTACTCACAGAGGTGAATGCGCTTGCTGCAGGAATGCGTGAGATGGGTATTGAGAAAGGCGATACCGTACTGATCTATATGCCGATGATTCCGCAAGCTGCGATCGCGATGCTGGCCTGTGCGCGATTAGGAGCTGTACACAGTGTGGTTTTCGGCGGGTTTGCGCCGAAGGAATTGGCCATCCGTACAGACGACGCGAAGCCAAAACTGCTGATTACAGCCGATGCTGGGGTTGAAATCAATCGCGTGATACACTACAAACCGATGGTGGATGAAGCCATGAAACTCGCGGCTCATGCGCCCGAAAAGGTCGTGGTATTTAATCGCAAGCTTTCGGATCAATGTACGCTTGGATCTCGCGATGAGCGTTGGGAAGATTTTTGCAAACAGGGCTACTACATCCCGCCCGTTCCTGTGGGTTCAAATGACCCGCTCTACATTCTCTACACCTCCGGCACTACCGGCAAGCCCAAGGGAATCGTACGTGAGAATGGCGGTCATGCCGTTGCCTTGCGCTACAGCATGGAGCACGTGTACGGCATGCAGCCCGGAGAAGTTTTCTGGGCAGCCTCTGATGTGGGTTGGGTCGTGGGCCATAGCTACATCGTCTACGCCCCGCTTATTCACGGATGTACGACCATTTTATTTGAAGGAAAGCCGATCAAAACGCCCGATGCTTCAACGTTTTGGCGCGTGATCGAGGAGCACAAAGTGAGCACCATGTTCACTGCCCCGACCGCGATTCGTGCAATCCGAAAAGAAGATCCGAACGGTGATCTGATCAAAAAATACGACCTCAGTCATTTCCGTGCCCAATTCCTTGCCGGCGAGCGCTGCGATGCCGACACGCTGGAATGGACCGCCAAACAACTAGGCGTGCCTGTGATTGACCACTGGTGGCAGACCGAGAGTGGCTGGCCCATGCTTGGCCAGTGCTTGAGCTATGGAAACGCACCCGTAAAACCGGGTTCCGCAAATTTCCCGGTACCTGGATACGACGTCCAAATCATCACCGCTGATGGCAATCCTGCCGACGCTGGAGAGGAAGGGCTGGTTTGTGTAAAATTACCACTGCCGCCTGGCGCCTTAGCGGACTTATGGCAAGACAGCGAACGCTTTGAAAAAAGCTACCTCAGCCCTATTCCAGGCTACTACTTCTCCGGAGATGGAGGCTACCGAGACGAGGATGGCTATGTCTTTATCACGGGTCGGGTCGATGACGTGATCAATGTCGCTGGCCACCGTCTCAGTACGGCAGAAATGGAAGAAGTGATTGCCGCCGACAAAAACGTAGCAGAATGTGCGTGTTTTGGCGTGCACTGTGACTTGAAGGGTCAAGTGCCGATGGCGCTCGTGGTATTGAATCATGATCATGAGGATGTGGCAGAATTGGTACCCAATTTAAAGGCTGCCATTCGCAAAGAAATAGGCGCTATTGCCAGCGTTAAACACATCGTCCCCGTGCAACGCCTACCAAAAACCCGTTCCGGGAAAATTCTACGTAAAACGCTGCGCTCCATAGCCGATGGGACTACCTACAGCGTTCCTAGCACTGTGGATGACCCCAGCATTCTTCAAGAGATTGAACAGACTTTAGAACAATTACATAATACAAAAACACCCGCTTTATGAGTTTTTACGAATTAGACAGCTTTGAAAAATACCAGGAGGCCTACCAGGCATCCGTCGATAACCCTTCTGAATTCTGGGACGGCATCGCGCAAAACTTCCATTGGCACGACTTATGGACTAAAACGCTCGACTGGAATTTCAGCGAGCCCAAGATTCGCTGGTTCGACGGCGGTACATTAAACATTACCGAGAACTGTCTCGATCGTCATTTGCCAGAACACGGAGATGAGATTGCACTGCTCTGGGAACCCAACGACCCTAAGGAACAAGAGGTACGCATGACCTACAAAGAGCTCCACGCTGAAGTGTGCCGCTTTGCTAATGTGCTCAAGGCGCGCGGAGTTAAAAAGGGTGACCGTGTGGCGATTTACATGCCTATGGTCCCAGAACTTACCATCGGAGTTTTAGCCTGTGCCCGCATCGGTGCGGTACACTCTGTGGTGTTTGCTGGTTTCTCTTCTAGTGCACTGGCAGATCGCATCAACGACAGTGCGTGTGTGGCTGTGCTCACCTCTGACGGGATGTACCGTGGTGGCAAGGCGCTTCCTGTAAAAACTACGGTAGACGCCGCTCTCGAGCATTGCGAAAGCGTAGACACGGTGATTGTGGTTCGCCGCGATCATCGAGAGGTTGACATGAAGGAAGGCCGTGACGTGTTTTATGACGAGGTGTCCAAAAATGTTAGCACAGACTGTCCAGCCACTGTAATGCAGGCGGAGGACATGCTCTTTATTTTGTATACCTCTGGATCGACAGGTAAGCCAAAAGGCGTGGTACATACCTGTGGTGGGTATATGGTCTATGCCGGATACAGCTTTAAAAACGTGTTCCAATACGAGCGCGGTGACGTATACTGGTGTACCGCAGATGTGGGTTGGATTACCGGCCACAGCTACATCATTTACGGACCGCTTTTGAATGGTGCGACTACGCTGATGTTTGAGGGGGTGCCAACCTTCCCCGACGCTGGCCGTTTCTGGGATGTATGTGATAAGTATAAAGTAAACCAATTTTATACCGCACCGACCGCCATCCGTGCGCTCATGGCCTGTGGCGATGAATTTGTAGAGCGTGCAGATTTGCACAGCCTAAAAGTGATCGGTTCGGTAGGTGAACCTATCAATGCGGAAGCTTGGTATTGGTATCATGAAAAAGTAGGTCGCGGACGTTGCCCTATCGTGGATACTTGGTGGCAAACGGAAACTGGCGGTATTATGATCTCTGGATTAGGTGGACACAGCCCGCAACGCGCAACCTTCGCTGGACTGCCGCTCCCAGGTATCCAACCTGTACTTCTCGACAACGAAGGGCAAGAGATCCAAGGCGACGGCGTAGAAGGCTATTTATGTGTTAAGCACCCGTGGCCATCGATGCTGCGTACTACCTACGGCGATCACGAACGTTGCAAGAACGTGTACTTCAGTAACTACGACGGCTACTACTTCACAGGTGACGGAGCGCGCAGAGAAGACGGCATGTACCGTATCATCGGTCGCGTAGATGATGTCATCAACGTGAGTGGACACCGCTTCGGAACGGCAGAAATTGAAAATGCCATCAATGCTTCGAGCGTCGTTACTGAAAGTGCCGTGGTGGGCTATCCGCACGACATTAAAGGGCAAGGCATCTACGCGTATGTTATTTTGGAAAGCGGGGACCACGATCCAGTGGCGGTACGCAAGGAGATTATTGGGAGTTTGGTGGACGAAATTGGCCCTATAGCCAAACCGGATGTCATCCAGATTGTACCTGGATTGCCTAAAACCCGCTCTGGAAAAATAATGCGTAGAATTTTGAGAAAAGTAGCTGAAGGGGACACGAGTAACCTTGGCGACACTTCGACGCTACTGGACCCGAGTGTGGTTGAAACCATCAAAGCAGATGCACTAGCACTACGCAGCTAAAACAGCATATCCATGGCTCCCGAGCATTTTTTACATCAAAGGGTGGCCGACGAATTGAGCCAACACCCGCCATTCTCTGAGTGCGCGGGTGAGCTCCTTTTGCTCCTCGCCGAACATACTGAAGTGCAGTACTTGCACACCGATAAGGTTCTCTTTACCCAAGGCGACGACCTCCACCCATTCATTTACATCGTGGCGAAAGGCGGCGTGGAACTCTGGAAGGCAGGCGAGATGGTCGACAGAGTAGATCCCGGAGAGATGCTGGGTTTACGCACCCTTTTCGAGACCGGCACTTACAAGGCCGAAGCACGGACTTTGGCGGGTAAAGACGCGCTGCTCTATGCGATTCCAAAAGATGTCGCAGACCAATTCCTTCTTCAAAACCCCGATACCGCACATTTCTTCCAACTCGATTGGAAAGGCAACCGCGAAGACTTTGTCCCCAGTGGCATCAGCCTTCGCCGACTCATCAAACGACGCATCGACCACATCGACCTGCCCATCACTCAGACCCGAGAGCGACTACTCACTACTGAAGCGCTGAGTGTTGCACCTGAGATGTCCTTGCTCGAAGTGGTTCGGCAGATGAATGAATCTAAATCGGACGCGGCCATCATTGTGGATCGGCTACACCACCCATTAGGCATCATCACCGACAAAGACATCCGTCGGAGCATTGCCAGTGAGGACTTCTCACGAGAACGCCCTGTGGAGGATTTTATGAGCACCCCTGTGCACACCTTCCAAGATGCACTCACCTATGCAGAGGCCATGTCTGCGATGACTGAAAAGCGCATTCACCATTTGATCATCACTGCCGACGGTACGTCCAAAAGCGCACTACTAGGCATGATTAGTGACCACGATGTACTGCTCGAACAAGCCCTCAACCCATCCGTCATTTCCAAAAAACTGGAGCGCGTGCGCAGCGGCAAGGAATTAGAACGTCTGAACGCCCGTATCGAAACACTCCGTAGCAACTACCTCCGGGCGGACATCAGCATGAGTTATCTCATGAACCTCATGGGCCAATTTTATGCCGATCTGTTCCGCGCATCACTCTCCCTCGCCCACCGCGAATTGGGCCCAGCGCCATGTGCCTACACCTGGATCAGCTTCGGTTCCTTAGGCCGTGAAGAACAAGTACTGCGCACCGACCAAGACCATGGGCTGGTCTATGCCGAGGAAAAGCACGCAGACTACTTCGCCGCACTGGCAAGCAGCGTTAGCGAGCAAATGAAGATCCTCGGCTTCGAAGAGGATCACTTCGGCGTCAGTGCCACCAGCAACCTCTGGCGTGGCACCCCATCGCAATGGCACAAGCGACTTCAGAGCTGGGTTCAAGAGCCCGACGAAGAAGCACTATTGCGCCTGAGTATCGTACAAGATGCACGAGCGATCGCAGGAGACACCCAACTAGCCCTCCCTGCCTTTAACGCTTTTTACACCAAGCTCGCACAGCAGCAAAACACCTTAGTCCTTCTCGCAAAAGACGCCCTTCGCAACCCTTCCCCACTGAACTTCTTCAAGCGGTTCAAGCTCGAAGAAGGCGGTTTGTTTGATTTAAAGCTACGAGCCATACTTCCATTCATCGATGCGGCAAAGGTGCTAAGCGCTGCTGCAGGGAAAACGCATCTCTCGAGCACGAAGGCTCGTCTAGAAAGTGCCAAAGACGGCAGTAACGAAGAGCTCATCACGAGCGCTCAACACGCTTATGAAATACTCCTCCAATTGCGCCTAAAGTTCGGCCAAAAAGGCGGTGATCACGGGAGGTACTTCGACCCAGCTCAGCTCGACCAGCTCGATCGTCAGCTGCTGCGGAATGTCCTCAAAACCCTCGAGGCACTGCAAGCGCATTTGAAACTGAAATTTAAGTTGTGATGAGAATTCACGCACTAATCGCAGGCTTGCTTGGCAGAGGATCAACAAGTTCCTCTAGGGCCAATTTCGAATTGGCCCATCAAACCTATCTCGTACTCGACACCGAGACCACCGGCTTCGACCCTCACCACGACCGCATCTTAAGCATCGGACTTTTACGCATGCAAGAAGGCCGCATTCTGTTGCACGGCAGCACCGAAATTCTCATTGATCATCCAGGCGAACTAGGCAACAGCCCTACCATCCACGGCCTAACATTAGACCAGCTCGAAAACGGCGTTTCAGAGAGGGCCGCACTCAAGGCATTCCTCGCCACCATAACGCCTCAAGACATTTTAGTCGCGCACTATGCAACTTTTGATAGAGACATGATTTTTCAAGCCCTGGAACGTCACCATCTCCCCCTCCCAAAAAATACTTGGCTTGATACGATGGATGTCCAAACCGCATTAGAACCACAGCGCGAAGGCAACGCCGAATTACTCAAACTAGACACACTGCTCCTGCATTACGACATTGAAGCTACTCGAAGACACTCGGCCCTCGGCGATGCATATGCCACAGCACGTGTCTTGCAACAACAGCTTTCGCAATGTGCCCAAGCAGGAATTCAACACAGTGGTCAGCTCCGTAAGCCCAGAACGGGTTTGCTGTAACCGAACACCTCCATCGATGGCCACGGCACCTCTTTGATTGTTTAATATTTAACAATCTGTTATTTATTAGACTGAATTAAAGCATTATCCACGCAATCCCCCTTTACCCCACTACTTTTGTGGCTGAAATAAATGCGTACTACGCACTTTTAGCACTATGACTACATTTCCACTTTCCAATGCAAAGGACTGGGTCGAAGAATTCGGCAGCCCACTCTATGTCTACGACGCAGCGACGATACAAAAGCAGTACAGACGGATTGCTGGCGCTTTTGACAGCGATCTCAACGTAGGAATTCATTTTGCGTGCAAAGCACTGAACAACCTCAACGTACTTCGCCTACTCAAGGCTGAAGGTGCTGGTTTGGACGCAGTAAGCCTAGGGGAAATTCACCTCGGTCTACGTGCGGGATTCGCTCCAGAAGAAATCCTATTCACACCAAACGGCGTAGGCATGGGAGAGATTCGCGAGGCAGTGGAAATCGGTGTACATATTAACATCGACAACCTCGAAACGCTGGAAGAATTTGCGAATGAGTTTGGAAATAGCATTCCGATCTGTGTGCGCATCAACCCGCACATTATGGCAGGTGGAAACGCGAAAATTTCTGTAGGTCACATCGATTCAAAATTTGGGATTTCCATTCACCAAATGCGCCACTTGCACAGAATTGTGGACCACATGGGCTTGCACGTACATGGGCTGCACATGCATACGGGAAGTGACATCATCGATATCGCATCCTTTATGCGCGGTGCAAATTTGCTGCTTGAGGTGGCACACGATTTCAAGGAGCTGACCTATATCGACTTTGGTTCGGGCTTTAAAATTGGCTACAAACCCCAGGAGCGTACCACCGATATCGAAGCCTTCGGAACGACCATGAGTGCCCGATTCAAAGAGTTCTGCCTCGAATACGGTCGCGACCTGCAGCTGATCTTCGAACCTGGGAAATTCCTAGTTAGTGAATCTGGCGCATTTTTAACGACGGTAAATAGCACAAAAACCACCCCTTCCACCGTATTTGCGCAAGTTGACAGCGGCTTTAACCACTTCCCAAGACCGATGCTCTACGATGCCTACCACCACATTGAAAATGTATCCAACCCTCAAGGAGAAAACCGACTTTACACCATCGTAGGCTACATCTGTGAAACCGACACTTTCGGTTACGACAGACAGCTCTCTGAAGTGCGCCGAGGCGATGTTCTCGCCTTTCACAATGCCGGGGCCTACTGCGCAACGATGGCCTCCAATTACAACAGCCGCGTACGCCCAGCGGAAGTCATGATTGTAGAGGGCAAAGCACATCTGATTCGTGAACGAGAAACGTTTGATGATCTCGCAAGGGGTACGGTACCGCTCGATCTTTTCGAAGCGGAAGTGAAAGTGAGCGAGGACTTTGTTCTAAATTAGCAGACATGATTGAGATTCGAAGTGCCGAGCGCGCGGACATGAAGGCTGTGCACGGACTGATTACAGAATTGGCCGTATATGAAAAAGAGCCTGATGCAGTACTCATTACTGTGGAAGACCTCGAGCGCCATGGGTTTGACCAGAAGCGTTTTGAATGCTTTGTAGCAGAGGACAGCACCACAAAAACGGTAGTGGGAATGGCACTGTTTTATGAACGTTACAGCACTTGGAAGGGTCCTACCGTTCACCTTGAAGATTTGTACATTCAACCAACCTACCGCAAAAACGGCCTTGGAAAATTACTTTTTGACCGAGTCGTCAAGGCAGCTGCTCAAAGAAATGCAGGACGTATGGAATGGACGGTGCTCGAATGGAATGAGCCTGCTATTGCATTCTACAACAAGTATGATGCGAACCTTGATTCAGAATGGCATTTAGGTACATTAAGCCAAGAGCAAATACAACGCTTTTTATGAGCACACCCCTAGTTTTTAAGTTTGGCGGTGCATCCGTAAAAGATGCCGCAAGTGTTCGCAATGTCGCTGCTATCATCGCACGCTACGCTGAGCGTCCCATGGTTGTGGTCGTCAGTGCCATGGGCAAGATGACCAATGCATTCGAAAGCATTGTAGGTGCCTGGAGCAATGGAGATGTATCCGCAGCGAAAGCAGGAATCGCAGGAATAGAGTGTTTTCATAAAACGATCATTGATGAGCTGTTCCCTTCCCCACCTGAAGATTTGATCAGCGATGTTACTGAATTTGTGCAGCACCTTGATAGCGCACTTTTAGAGAAGGACCGGAGTTACAGCGAGCAATATGATTTTATTGTACATCACGGCGAATTGCTCTCAACAAAAATCATCGCGAGCTATGTCGCAAGGGAGACTCCTACGGTGTGGCAAGACACTAGAGAATTGGTGAAAACTGACGGCCAATTCCGTCGCGCAACCGTGCAATGGGACCTTACTCAAGCCGCCATTAGCGCAAAAATTGACCGAGAAAAAGTAAACATTGTCCAAGGATTTATCGGCTCGGATGCCCAAGGCAGGCCAACTACTTTAGGCCGCGAAGGTTCCGACTACACCGGAGCTGTTTTCGCCTACTGCTTGGGCGCCGACAGCCTCACTATATGGAAGGACGTACCCGGCATGTTAAATGGTGATCCAAAAACCTTTGAAGACACCACAAAAATCGATGTACTGCCTTTCGGAGAGGCCATAGAACTCGCCTTCTACGGTGCGTCGATCATCCACCCGAAGACCATTCAGCCGCTGCAAAAAAAATCGATTCCGTTGCACATCAAAAGCTTTGTAGATCCGGAAGCGACGGGTACCACGATCAGCGATGTCCCACGTCCTGTTCCTGAAGTGGCCAATTTTATTCTCAAGAAACAACAAGCCTTACTTCAACTCAGCACCAAGGATCTCGCCTTCATCGCGGAGCATCACCTCAGCGCAGTATACCAGCTGTTTGCGGCTCAGGGTGTCGTAGTAAACCTCATGCGCAACACGGCAACCAAGGCACTTTTTTGCGTGAATCACGACCCCATTATCATTCCACGAATCTTGAAGGAATTGGCAGGGACATTCGATGTTCATCTCACGGAAAACACCGCACTTCTAACGGTAAGGCACTACAGCGCCTCGGATGAAGCGGCGCATACCGCAGGGAAATCAATCTTGTTAGAACAGCGTACACCAGACACGGTGCAGTGGGTCTATGAGACTACAGCGCAGCAATAATTTTCGCCGCTAAGCCACGTCCCATCTTCTCGAAACTCTCTTTCGTCCAGCCAGCAATGTGGGGACTAAGCAGCACGTCTTCACGCTCCAAAAGCGCGCGAATTACCGCCGGTAATTCCGCTTCAAACAAACTCGTGAAACTGGCCTTTTCATATTCGAGAACGTCCAAAGAAGCACTGAGCACGGTACCGACGGTTAACCCTTGGAGCAAATCGGCCGTACAAGTGATCGGTCCCCGCGCCGTATTGATGAAATGAACAGGACGACCAAAATTTGAGAAAAATGCTGCATCAGCAAAGTATCGCGTCTCCTCGGTCAGTGGCAAGTGAAGGCTCACCACATCTACCACTTCCTGCAACTGTGCAAGGGTAACCTCCTGAATACGGCCGTCTGCATAGCCTGTTTTGTATTTATCGTAAGCCAACACTTGGACACCCATGGCATCCAGCAAGCGTGCAAATTCACCTCCCATGACACCGTAACCGATGATACCCACCTTTAAGGACTGTAACTCCCGCCCTTTGTTGGATGCACGAAGCCATTGTCCGCCAGCAATCTCCCGCTGAACACGGGGCAAGTGATTTAATAAGGAAAGTAACATTCCCAACGCGTGCTCTGCCACAGCTCGGGCATTTCCCTCAGGCACACGTAAGCATGTGATGCCTTGTCTTTTCGCCTGTTCTAGATCGATATTTTCTAAGCCAGCACCTAAGCGCCCGATGACGCGAAGTTTCGGAAAACGCTTTAAAAAATCTGCATTGACCGGCAGGCGCGAACGAATCACGAGCACTTCAACCTGAAAATGTGTGGAAGGAAACTCGGCGAGTGGGGTGGAGAAATCTCGCACTAGATCAAGTCCTGCTGCAGCAAGGTCCGCTTCTAAAAACGGATGAGTTTCATCCAAGAGTAACGCTTTAACACCAGTAAACGCCATGCTACACAATAATTAATAGCCGATAATAACACGGCCGATCTGAAAGTAAATGATCAGACCGATCACATCATTCGCTGTGGTAATAAAAGGCCCTGTGGCTAAGGCTGCATCGACCTTAAATCGGTTCAGCATAAGTGGGATAAACGTTCCAAAAAGCGAGGCAAAAACGATCACGGTGAGCAGTGAAATCGACACGGTTAGGGTAATCAGCTGATCGTAGCCTAGCAGCAGACCTGCTCCGAACATTACGGTAGAGAGAATCAAACCATTAAACAAACCTACCGACAGCTCTTTAACGAGCTTCTTGCCCACATTTTGAGCTTTTCTATCGCTGGCAAGTGCCTGAACTACAATCGCTGAAGACTGTACGCCGACATTTCCTGCCATCGCTGCGATAAGCGGCATAAAGAAGGCAAGTGCAGGCACGAGCTTAATATCTTCCTCGTTTTTACCGATGATCAGTGCGACAATCAAACCGCCAAACAAACCGATCAACAGCCAAGGAATACGAGCTTTCGTCACCTCATAAACGCTATCATCACTCTCCACTTCATCGGTCAAACCCGAAGCGAGTTGGTAGTCACGTTCTGCTTCTTCACGAATAAAATCGACGACGTCATCCAGGGTAATTCGGCCTAAAAGTTCACCAGCCGCATTCACAACAGGCAGTGCAAAAAGGTCATACTTCTGCATCATGTTCGCCACATCTTCAGCAGGTGTGGTGGAAAGTACCGTATGTTCTATCGGACTATACAGCTCCGAAATCAGGTCCGTACGTTTTGCCGTGAGTAATTTCTTCAAGGATAACGTCCCTACTAAAAGGTCGTTTTGGTCCACAACATACACAGCGTGAACCGTATCAATTTTTTCTGCTTGCGTTCGCATCGCCGCCACACAACGCAGGGCTGTAAGTTCTTCTCGAACTTGAACAAGCTCTGTCGCCATAAGCGCACCCGCAGTATCCTCATCATACGTAAGTAGCTGGGCAATCTTCTTCGCCTGCTCTATATCCTCAACTTGAGATAAAACTTCTTTGGTTCTCTTGTCCGAAAGTTCAGAGAGCATGTCCGCAGCATCATCGGAATCCATGTTCACGACAAGCTCTTGTGCAATCTCCTCAGAAGAATAAGTCGCTACCATTTCAGAGCGCTCCTCCTCATCAAACTCTACAAGAATATCTGCGGCCAATTCCGGATCGAGCTTCTCAAAAAACAGCTCTCGCTCCTCTTGCTCAAAACTCTCCAGCACCTCAGCGATATCCGCCGGGTGAATGCCTTCTAGTACACCTGCAAACTCTTCCTCTGAAACCGTGGAAAGTGCAGTAACAATACGCGATCTAATGCTCAACTCTTCCATCTTCAATGGCGTTTAGCAGTTCTACAAACTCTTGATAGCTCAACTGTTCCGCGCGCTGACTCAGCAACGGATGTTCAAAACCTTCTGGCAAGTTAAGGACTTTCAGCGCATTGCGCAGTGTCTTTCTACGCTGTCCGAAGGCAGCCTTCACGCCGCGCTTCAGCAGTTTATAGGAAATACCGGGCTCTTCCTCACGACGCACCATATGCATTACACCACTTTCCACCTTCGGCGGCGGGTTAAATACCGTGGGCGGCACGGTAAAATCATAGGTCAGCTCATAATAGGCTTGACACAAGACCGACAAAATCCCATAGACCTTGCTTCCTGGTCCAGCACAAAGGCGCTGTGCGACTTCTTTTTGAAACATACCACCAAAGAGTGGGATTTGGTCGCGGGACTCGAGTACTTTAAATACGATCTGTGAAGAGATGTTGTACGGGAAATTCCCGACCAACGCGAAAGGCTCCTCACCGAACACAGCTGTAGGGTTCCAGCGAAGAAAATCTTCTTCTATGATGCGGGCGCTCAACTTGTTATAATTGGCTTTTAGATAACTCACACTTTCGTCATCGATCTCTACCACCCAGGTTTCCACCTCGGGCATTGCCATTAAATATTTGGTCATCACTCCCATCCCAGGACCGATCTCCAACACCTTGTTTACGCCGTCAAACGGGACCACATTCGCGATGCGTTCAGCAATACTTTCATCTGTAAGAAAGTGCTGTCCTAAATGTTTTTTCGCACGTACTTGTCCATTATGCCTCATACCCACAAAGGTACTCTTTTGAAATTCGCATTCCCCCTAAATAAGTGTAACTTGCACCAACCTATCAAGAACCACAAACCACTGACCATGGTACAACAAACCACACTCGGCGAGTTCATCGTCGAGAACCAGAAAGACGTTCCGTTTGCAACGGGCGAACTCAGCCACCTCCTTACCTCTATTCGCCTTGCGGCCAAAGTTGTGAATCGCGAGATCAACAAAGCGGGCCTAGCAGACATTCTAGGCGCTATGGGCAAGGACAACATTCAAGGCGAAGCACAGCAAAAACTAGATGTAATCGCAAATGACACCTTCATGCGAGCACTTCGCAGCATGGGTGAAGTCTGTGGTGTTGCATCTGAGGAGGAAGAACATTTTGTTAGCTTCGACGATGAAATCCATGCAAACGCTAAATATGTCGTTTTGATGGACCCACTAGACGGCTCGAGCAACATCGACGTGAATGTTAGTGTCGGGACCATCTTCTCCATCTTCAGAAGAGTGACCCCACAAGGCACTCCTGTAACCTCAGAGGATTTCCTTCAGACAGGAGACCAGCAGGTCGCTGCAGGCTATGTCGTATACGGATCTTCCACCATGCTCGTCTACACCACAGGAACGGGAGTAAACGGCTTTACTTTAGACCCAAGCATCGGTGTGTTCTGTCTTTCCCATCCAAACATGCAGATTCCAGATCCAGGGAAAATTTACAGTGTAAACGAAGGAAACTACGTGCACTTCCCGGAAGGCGTCAAGAAATACATCAAATATTGTCAAGAGTACGACGCGCCTTCAGGACGTCCATATACCTCGCGCTACATCGGTTCTTTAGTTTCTGATTTTCATCGCAATCTTATCAAAGGAGGGATTTATCTTTACCCGACGGGAACAATGGCCCCAAAAGGGAAGTTAAGACTCCTGTACGAGTGTAACCCACTCGCCTTTATTGTTGAACAAGCAGGCGGTACTGCCACCGACGGTAAGCGACGAATCATGGAACTTCAACCGAGCGAATTGCACGAACGAGTTCCCTTCTTCATAGGCTCTCCATCGATGGTGGAGACTGCCCATGCGTTTTTACGCGAATACGAAGACTAAGATTGGAACTGGCGGATTTATTAGCTCATTACGAAAACCACCCATTAGCACAACAGCTTTCACAGGCGCTTGAAACGGGCGCTAAGCCTGCCATAGGTTTTGCAACGGCCGGAGGTTCACATACCGCCGTACTTGCGGCTGCGACCTATTTAAAAACTTCCGGCGCACAGTTGTTGATCGCAGCAAGCAAAGAGGAAGCCGCCTATTTGCAGAACGACCTGGAGAAGCTGCTCGGCAAAACACCTTGTTACTTCTACCCTGCCTCCTACCGACGCCCCTATCAAATGGAGCAGACGGACAATGCAAACGTGCTCTTGCGGGCAGAGGTATTGAACCATCTGAGCTCTCGTCGCAGATCGCCATTAGTGATTACCTACACCGAAGCACTCTTCGAAAAGGTCGTTACCCGAAAGGAGCTCGAGACGAACACGCTCAAGCTGAGTTTAGGAGAAAAAATCACCCTCGAATTCTTAAACGAAACCTTGTTTGAGTATCAGTTTGAACGGGTCGACTTTGTCACTTCTCCTGGCCAATTTTCTGTTCGAGGCGGTATCGTAGATATCTTCTCCTTCTCCAAAGACCATCCCTACCGCGTTGAATTTTTTGACGATGAGGTAGAAAGCATCCGCTATTTCGATATTGAGAACCAGCGCACGATTGGTAAAGCAACGAAGATGAGTATCGTTCCGAATGTCGAGAACAAGACCTTCTTAGAGTCACGCGCTTCTTTTTTATCCTACCTACCCAAAAACACCACTGTTTGGATTGATAGCCCATCACTACTGATCAGCGGCTTGGACCGATTAATGGATCTTGCCGATGAGGCCTACAGCGAATTGGCCCCTACCCTAAAACGAGCCACACCGTCAGAATTATTCCTCTCCGGCGACGCCCTCAAGCGCAACCTCATGGAATACACACGTGTAGAATACGGTCGCGCAGAATGGAACTCCACTACATTAGAAAGCAACGCGTTACCTCAACGTGCCTTCAATAAGGACTTCCCGCTACTAGCCCAAACACTTTTGAATGCCGAAAAGAGTGGTATCACAACCGTATTAATGTGCTCCAATCCAAAGCAGATCGGTCGTTTCCATGCCATCTTCGAAGATCTCCAGTTGCATCCCAACTACGCAACGACGCAAGTTGCCCTGCATGAGGGATTTGAGGACCGCGATACAGGTATCTTCGTGTATACGGATCATCAGATTTTCGACCGATACCAGCGATTCAATATCAAAAATGGTGCACAAAAGAAGCAAGCCATCACGTTAGAGCAGCTAAATTCTCTAGAGTTTGGCGACTATGTCACGCACGTTGATCACGGGGTTGGAAAATTTGGAGGACTGCAGAAGGTGGACAACAACGGCACGGTGCAGGAGGCGATAAAATTGGTCTATCGAGATAATGACATCTTGTATGTAAGCATTCATTCGCTGCATAAAATTTCCAAATACAACGGAAAAGACGGTACTGCGCCTTCGTTACATAAACTGGGTAGTGCACAGTGGCAGACCCTGAAAAAGAAGACAAAAGCGAAAGTCAAGAAGATTGCCTTCGACCTGATCCAGCTCTACGCCAAGCGCAAGGAAGCGATCGGTTTTGCCTGCGCGCCGGATGGGTATTTGCAGCACGAACTCGAGGCGAGCTTCTTGTACGAAGACACTCCAGACCAAGTAAGCGCTACCGAAGCAGTCAAAAAAGACATGGAGAGCCCCATGCCGATGGACCGCCTGATTTGTGGCGATGTAGGATTCGGTAAAACAGAAATTGCTATCCGCGCAGCATTCAAAGCGGCAGCGAACGGCAAGCAAGTCGCTGTGCTCGTGCCTACGACCGTACTTGCCTTCCAGCACTTTAAAACGTTTAGCAAGCGCCTCGAAGGTTTTCCAGTAACGGTGGACTATATCAACAGGTTCCGCAGTGCTGGGCAACAACGTGAGACGTTGAAAAAATTGGCCGAAGGAAAGATTGACATCCTGATCGGTACGCACAAACTCGTGAGTAAGACCGTGGAATACAAGGATCTTGGTCTGCTTATCGTCGATGAAGAGCAAAAATTCGGTGTCGGAGTAAAGGACAAGATCAAGACGCTAAAAGTGAACGTGGACACACTTACCCTCACGGCAACTCCTATTCCCCGTACCTTACAATTCTCACTGATGGCCGCGCGTGACCTCAGCGTTATGACGACCCCTCCACCCAACCGCCAACCGATCGAAACAGAACTCATCGGCTTCCATGAAGAGACCATTCGCGATTCGATCAGCTATGAAATACAGCGCGGTGGACAAGTCTTCTTTATCAACAACCGGGTGAGCAACATTCAAGAAGTTTCAGG
Organism: uncultured Schleiferiaceae bacterium; assembly: GCA_965656315.1. GTDB lineage: Bacteria > Bacteroidota > Bacteroidia > Flavobacteriales > Schleiferiaceae > UBA10364. Next base: position 19,617 of record CBFHKC010000027.1, read on the forward strand.
AATGGTACAGCGCTTAGTGCCCGATGCTCGAATCGCCATAGGACATGGACAGATGGACGGCAAGAAGCTGGAGAAAGTGATGCTGGACTTCATGGACGGGAAATATGATGTACTCGTTGCCACCTCAATCATTGAAAGTGGACTCGATGTACCGAATGCCAACACGATCATCATTAACAATGCTAACCACTTTGGGATGTCTGACCTTCACCAGATGAGAGGTCGCGTTGGGCGCTCGAATGTCAAGGCATTTTGTAAACTGGTCACTCCACCAATCTCAACCTTAACGGAGGAAGCGCGTAAACGACTTCGTGCCTTGGAACAATTCACAGATCTCGGGTCCGGGTTTAAGATTGCCATGAAAGATCTCGAAATACGCGGGGCTGGAGACATGCTAGGCGGCGAACAAAGTGGATTCATCTCTGACATGGGCTTTGACACGTACCAAAAAATCTTGGCAGAGACCGTTAAGGAATTGAAAGAGAACGAGTTTAAAGATTTATACGAAAAGAAGGATAAAACACTTGGCTCGGACTATGTGGATGACGTTCAGATCGACACCGATCTTGAGCTGATGATCCCGGACCACTATGTCAACAACATTGAGGAACGACTGAAGTTATACCAGCGACTCGGAGAATTGACAACAGAGGAAGAGCTCCAATTCTTTGCACTCGAATTAGAGGATAGATTTGGTCCTATACCAGGCCCTGTACAAACCTTATTGCACAGCGTTCGCATTAAGTGGGCCGCTCGCCATATCGGCTTTGCAAAACTTATCATCAAAGGCGGAAAGCTCATCGGCCATTTCGCTGCTGAAAACAATAGCGACTACTACCAGCTCACCATTTTCTCTAGCGTTCTGAATTACTTGCAGCGCAACCCGCGCAAAGTCCAGGTCAAGCAGAAAGGCGAAAAACTCACCTTTGTCGCAGCAGACATCACTGCACTCGACCAAGTATATGATATCCTACACGCGATTACTGAACACAACACAGCATCCGTATGAAATTGACCGTAGAACACTACATCGAAAGCAGGCTTCAAGAACTGCATCAAGCACGTGAAGATTTTCAGCGCCTCTTTTATTTTCTTGAAGACACAGAGCTCCTATTCATCCCAGAAGGAGAGCTTTGGTCGGCCATAGAGTGTATTGAGCACCTCAACAATACTGCTGAGCACTACCTACCACAACTCACGAAGATCTGTAAGCAAGAAAATGCTACGGAAAGCAAAACGCTTCGACTCTCGTGGATCGCAGGAAAATTGCGTCACGCGATGGGTACCGCTGCGACCATGAAAATGACCGCACCCAAACGTGTGCAGCCGCGTAGACTCACGAATAAGGATTTGAAAATCGCCCCGCAGAAGGTGATGGAGAACTTCATATCAGACTTAGATCAGATAGAAAAGATTGTTCGCATCCTCCCTGCCAGTCCACAACTTCGACATGCTAAAATCACCAGCCTCATCCCTATCATTAAACTTGAAGGCATTAGTGCATTAGAAATCTTGATTCCACACATCGCCAGACACCTAAAACAAGCTGAGCGTATTCTAAACGGCGGAAGACTCGCACAAGAGGACAGCCAAAACCCAGACTTGATTTTCCCTACCGCTCCTAAGGACGGAGAATAACACCTTAGGATTAGAGCGCACCATAGCAATCCCACTAGACACACAAAAGCCCCCTGA
>CBFHKC010000028.1:0-11478 GCA_965656315.1 uncultured Schleiferiaceae bacterium
GTACTTCATCCCCTTAGGAGTGAGTCTGCTCAACTCTCCTAAGTCGTACATGAGCTCTTCTTTCCACACGCCGGTGCGTGCAGCAATCTCGATCGGGTCAATATTTATGCTTCCGGTAAGCTTGTCGATGGCTATGGTTTCGTCATGAGCAAAATGCAATAATGCTTCCATGACTTCCGAACCGCTGCCTTCTACCACCAGATTCAAGTCGATAAATTCGAGCTGAATATTTTGTAGTACTCGAGGTAAAAATTGGGTATCATGGACATAAAACATCAGGCCTGAAGCCCCATGCTCTAGACGCTTTAATGCCCAATCGTTCGCAGCAAACTCCTTATCCACCACATGTTCCTGAACCATGCTCCACCAGGGTTGTTTTCTAAATCCAGCGGCGGTTTCTGGTCCCTGCGTGTAGAGCGGTTCTACTTCTCTACCGTGAGGGTAACTTCTTTTTGCGGTTTCACTCATCTGAGGAATCTTCAAATTCTATGATAGTAATGGTCTCTCCTTCCTTGTGCATACCAAAATTTTCGCGCGCATAGCGTTCAAAGGCCGCAGGGTCGGTTTCTAACTGTTCTAAAAGTGTTCGGTCGTGTTCCAGCGCTTTTTCGTAGTAGTCGATATCGCGCTCGAGATGCTCAATCTGAGTGTTCAATTCAGTCTGAATGAAGTAATTGTTCGTGTCTAAAAACACCATCCACAAGCCAAACAATAGGCCGGACGCGACAAATTTATTGGTGAGAAAAGCCACCACGGGATGTTTAAAAAACTTCTTCATGCTTTAAAAATACGACAGCATCGCTGGATTATTCGCCTTCCGCTGGAATATCTGCTAAGGAACTATCCATGCCTCTTCCAACATCTTGCAATCGGACCAATTCAGCATAAGTACCCTCCTGGGAAATCAAATCATCATGTGAGCCACGCTCCACAACCTGACCCTCATTCATCACTAAAATCTGGTGTGCCCCTCGAATCGTCGATAACCTATGTGCGATAACAACTGAAGTTCTTCCCTTCATCAAACGATCTAAGGCTTCCTGCACGAGGTGTTCACTTTCACTATCTAAAGCACTTGTCGCTTCATCTAAAATCAGCAACTGGGGATCCTTTAAAAGTGCACGGGCGATTGCAATGCGCTGGCGCTGACCACCACTGAGCTGCACCCCACGCTCACCTACCTTCGTATCGAGCTGTTCAGGGAAGCCGCCGATAAATTCCCAAGCATTCGCCTGCTTCGCTGCTTCGATGATTTGCTCCTCACTGGCAGATGTATTCCCATAGGCTATATTCTCTCGTATTGAACCTCCAAAGAGCAAGACATCCTGAGGTACAAATGCCAATTCATCACGCCAAGCGGCAAGATCTAGATCCGTGACCTGATCACCATTCGCTGTGAACGCGCCTTCATCGATCGAGTAAAAACGCATGAGCAACGAAGCGATGGTACTCTTACCAGAGCCACTGCGCCCCACAAGCGCCATAGTCTGCCCTTTAGGCAGTTCGAAATCTATACCTCGCAAGACCTCAACATCTGAGCGCGTTGGATAGCTAAATTTCACATTTTTAAAGGACAGTGTCCCGATCTCTACCGGCGCGACTTCTTTACGCTCAACGGGCATCTCAAGCGGCTCTTCCATCAAACCGAAAATAGTCTCTGTCGCACCGATGGCTTTCTGCAGCTGTGCATATACACTCGCCAATCCACCGATGGATCCACCGATAAACAGGGCGTAGAGAATGAATTCGTTGAGTTTATCTTCCGCTAATTGCCCCTCATGAACCATACCGGCCCCGAACCAGATTACCAATGCAATCGCTCCAAACAATCCGAAGGTGATGAAGCTCGCAAAAGCCCCACGGTAATACCCACCTTTAACTGCAAGTCCGACTACCTCGCTGATGCGCTTGGCATAACGGCTGCGTTCCCAGGCTTCATTTGCAAAGGCCTTAACAGTTTGAATACCTGCGAAGGTCTCTTCTACAATCGTGTTTGAAGCGGCAACTTCATCTTGTACACGCTTAGAATATTTACGGATAAACTTTCCGAAAATTATCGTCACTACAATCAGAGGCGGAATGGTCGCCACGATAAAAAAGGTCAATTTAATCGAGGTGAATGCAAGAATCACAATACCACCAATCACCATCGACAACCCACGCAAAAACTCAGCAAACGTCGTAGTCAAGGTCTCTCCTATTTGCGACGTGTCAGACGCCACACGAGAATTCAGTTCCCCGACGCGCTTGGCAGAGAAGAACTGCATGGGCAAATGCACAAGATGTCCGTACAAATCCTCACGAATCGCCGCTAAGGCACGCTCGGTTACTGTAACAAAAATGACCACTCGAAAAAAGCTAGCAATACTCTGTACTGCTAAAAGTCCCAGCATCATAAGCATGTTGTCGCCGAGGTTCTCTGGATTCGATGCCATCAACCCGCCCAATAATTTTGGAAACAATAAGGAGGTTACCATCGTTACAACTAGGAAAAGAAATCCTAATGTCCAGAGCTTTCTGTGAGGGCGCAAATAGGCGAAAATTTTGCCTAACTGCTTCAAATCACTAAACGTCAATGATTTGCGCTTAGTTTTTCCTTCTGAATTTGACTGGGTACTTGTTTCACTCATAGCTGCGAAGTTACGCCATATGGCCTACCTTTGCGACTGAAAATTATCAACAATGGCAGGAGCAGAAAATATCAAACCCTACCACGACAGTGACGCGGAGAAAAAGCAGCAAGTTGCTGAGATGTTCAACAACATTTCTAAGCGATATGACTTGCTCAACCACCTATTGTCCCTGAACATCGACAAAGGATGGCGCCGCAAAGTAGTGGCACTTGTTAAGGCAGATCAACCTAAAGTAGTATTGGACGTAGCCACAGGTACAGCTGACCTTGCGATTGCTCTTGCAAAAGGCACAGGAGCTGAAATTACCGGAGCCGATATCAGCGAAGGAATGCTAAGCGTAGGTCGCGAAAAGATCGAGAAAAAAGGTTTGAGTCCTAAAATCGTTCTTGAACTAGGAGACAGCGAAAACCTGCCCTACCCGGACAATACTTTCGACGCCATTACAGTGGCATTTGGTGTAAGAAACTTCCAAAATCTGCACAATGGACTTAAGGATATGGCTCGCGTTCTAAAACCAGGTGGACAGCTTGTTGTGTTGGAATTTAGCCAGCCACAACGCTTCCCGTTCAAGCAGATTTACTGGTTCTACTTTAAGGCAGTACTTCCGACTGTTGGAAAATTGATTTCGAAAGATCCGCGTGCCTACACGTATTTGCCAGAAAGCGTTGCTGCATTTCCTTACGGTAAGCGCTTCGAAGAGGAATTGGTCAAAGCTGGTTTACAACCTAAACTCACGAAGCCAGTAACCTTTGGTATCGCAACGATCTATCAAGCAAGAAAATAGCCGCAGCTACGTTACTCTTGGTATGAAGATACGCCTGATCGCCGCCCTTTTACTGCTGATCCCACTGACTACCAGTGCCCAATTCGCTCGACTAAGGAACCAACCTTTGTACGATAAAAACGAGCTCCATTTCGGATTTCACATGGGACTGAATTGGTACAACTTCAACTTGGACCTCAAAGACCTCAGCACCGTACCTGAGATTTTCGGCGTGGAAAGCGAGTCCCTACCGGGATATAACATCAACATCATTTCCAATCTTCGTCTCCACGAAAATCTGGATCTACGTTTCACCCCTGGATTCGCAGCAACCACCAGAAAACTGCACTTTGATCTAATCAACCCGTTCACCAACGAACGCCAAACGGTCACTCGACAGATCGAAAGTTCCTATGTACAGTTCCCACTTCACCTGAAGTTTAAATCGGTGCGTATTGACAACTACCGTCTTTTTTTAATGGGTGGACTGCGCTACGCAAATGACTTAGCATCCAAAGCGAAAGTAGTCGATGACAATTTGTTCAAACTTCAGCGACACACCGTAGATTATGAGGTAGGCTTTGGCGCAGATTTTTACTTCGAATACTTCAAGTTCTCCCCGCAGATTCGCGCCTCTTGGGGTCTTAGTAACCTATTGGTCCAAGACGGCACGCTCCCTGTAGAAGCCTTTGATGGGTTGCGAACGCGCGCTATCTTGATCAACTTCACCTTCGAATAGTGCAAAAAGGCATACTGTACATGCTCATCTCCGTAGGTTGCTTCGCAGCAGTCAACCTGATGGTCAAATTTTTACCTCATTTGCCCGCTACAGAGTTGGTACTATTCCGTTCCATCATCACTTTTGTGATTAGTTACACCATGCTTCGTCGCAAGAAAGTAAATCCATGGGGCAACAATAAAAAATGGCTACTCATCCGCGGAGTCGCAGGTACCACTGCGTTGACCATATTCTTCTACACCATTCAAAAAATGCCACTCTCCGCTGCCGTCACCGTGCAGTACCTCAGCCCATTCTTTACCGCATTCATCGCAGGGTTCTTATTGGGCGAGAAAACCAAAGCAGCGCAATGGCTCTTTTTTCTAGTCTCGTTCATCGGTATAGTCGTCGTCAAGGGCTCTAGTGCACAAATCCCCCCAATGCTTTTGGGTTTGGGGATATTTTCTAGCATTTTCAGTGGCTTAGCGTACAACGCAATTCGAAAGTTAAAAGACGAAGAGCCGCTAACCGTGGTGATGTACTTCCCCTTAGTCGCGACACCTGCTATGGTCGTCTTTAGTTTGTTTAATTGGGTTACCCCCACACTTTGGGACCTACTTATGCTTCTAGGCATAGGCCTTATGACCCAATTCGCTCAACTATACATGACCAAATCCTACCAGCTTTCTGAAGTCAACACGGTCGCACCGCTTAAATACATCGGCGTTATTTTCGCACTTACTTGGGACATTGTACTGTTTGACTTCATCCCGAACGGACAAATGATTCTAGGAATTGTGCTCGTGATCGGAGGGGTGCTACTTAACCTCCAATTCAAGTCTTCGCAGAGAGCGCGTATTCGTAAAGCAGGGTAGCTCCACTCACCGCTACATTCAAGCTTTCCATTTTCGAAGCGTCTCCTGGCAAAGTAATTTTTTGACCACGCTGTTTTAGCGCATCACTCGCACCTCCGCCTTCATTACCCATCACAAGCATTTGGCCCGGTTGCCATTCAAATTCGCGAGCTGGGGTGCCATTCATATCCGCAACTACCCAACTCTTCCCATGAACATTCGCCCAGTCTAACCACTCCTCTTCGGCTAAGGCAACTACTTGTACATGAGCAAGAGCGCTCATAGAGGACTGTACCACCTTTGGACTCCAAACGTCAGCTGTCCCTACTACAAGAGCAATGTGCTCTACTCCGTACCACAGTGCCGTACGCAACAATGTACCCACGTTCCCAGGATCTTGCACGCGATCCAACACAAGAATCAGTGGGGCATCTCTAAAACTAGCTAACGAACTTTCAGGCATATTGAATACTGCCAAGACAGGTGAAGGTGTCTCCAAAAAGGTGATACGTTTCATCTCTACTTCGCTAATCAGCGTACAAGGGGCCTTACTAAAGACCTTTGGCAATTCCGTCGTAGCGTAAATAATCTCCGGTCGAAAGCCAGCAGAAAGGAAATCAGTCACTAACTTCAAGCCTTCAGCGACGAAGAGTCCCGATTTTTTTCGGTTCTTTCGCAACCCCAAACTTCGAATGAGTTTCTCAGAATTTTTCGTGAGCACAGTGACTAAATTTTTCGCTAAAATACAAGCTAAATCTACCGCATATGCGTTTGCCGTGATTGTATTATTCACCTTGTCCGGCTGTAGCGGTTTGCGAAGAGTATCCGAAGACGCACCATTACTCGTCAAAAACGAAATTCTTGTGAATGGGCAAGCTACCAATTCTGATGACGACTATGACATCATGCGACAGCGTCCCAACCGAGGGATTGGAAACGTGCGCTTGTTCCTTTCCATGTACCAATTCGGAGATCGGATCGGAGATAATAGTGTAGGGAATTGGTTCAAAAACATCGGCGAGGCCCCAGCTGTATACGACTCAATCTCACGGCTACAAACAGCACAGCAGGTCGGTCTGCATTATTTTAATCTCGGCTATTACCGTTCGCAGATTACCACCTTTGAGACCGTGAAGCGCAAAAAGGTGACCGCACATTACCACATACATACGGGCCCACGCTTCACCACCCATGAATATGCGCTGCGTTCCACAAGTAGATTCATTGATTCTGCCTTAACGCATTACACCCCTCTCATCGAAAAAAACGCCCCGATGGAGGCCGAACAGATCGAAGCAGAGCAGCTCAGTGTAACCAACTTTTTAAAGAACAATGGGTACTACAGGGCCAAATTAGGCTGGGTATATTTTGAGGTCGATACCCTTCTTGGACCTCAGCAAAGCACCTTAACATGTGTAGTCGACCCCTACATCTATGGTGGCAATATCAACCGTGCGCGCCTTCAAAAGATTACAGTTGAACCTACCTACAGCTTTCGCAACCCGAAGCCAGTCATAGACAGCACAAGAACTGCCCATGGTATGGATGTGCTTCAAACCGAACTTAAATTCCGCCCTGCATTCCTCGACCAACAAATTTTCATGGACCGTGGAGATTTTTACAACAATGGACTCCTGAGAAGTACGTACAAAAACCTCACTTCATTAGGTGTATTTAGAAACGTTCAGCTCGATGTAGAAGATTTAGATACGGCGGTTATTGCGCATATCTTACTCGAACCTCTTTCGAAACGCGCCGTAAGTGCCTCCTTAGAGGGACTGGGAAATAGCGGTAGCATAGGTATTGGAGGAAACTTTAGCTGGGACAATAGAAATCTTTTTGGTGGTGGCGAACTCCTGCGTCTTTCGTTAGGAGGTTCCGTCACAGAACAACGTAACTCTACCAATAATACCTGGCTGATCGATGCACGCGAATTAAATACGGCCGCGTCCTTAAAGGTCCCTAAGCTGTTATTGCCTGAAAATTGGCTTCCGTTAAAAGCAAAACAGTGGTCTCCAAAAACGGAGATTACCGCAAAGGCCTCTTATCAGTTCAGGGCGAACGAATTTAACCGCTTCAACCTCACCGCGAATCTCGACTACCGCTGGCGCATAGGAAAGGCTGCACACTTACTTACCCCCGTACAACTCTCCTTTGTACAAATCGACTTCAACGGTTCTTCTCAGACGACCCCATTCCTCTTTAACGGCTTTCAAGACCTTTTCTTTAGCGCTAGTTCGTACCGATTTAGCGAAAGCTGGTCCAAAAGAAAAATGCGCTATTTCTTGGCTACAGAGCTAGAAACTGGCGGTCACCTTTGGAATTTAGCGGGTATAAAAGAATTGGCAGGCACACCTCTGGCTAGGTACATAAAAACGAGTGTTGACTTTCGTGCTTATAGACCTTTAGTACGAAAGCGTGAGATTGCCTTTAGAACCTTCGCCGGAGTGAGTGAAGCATGGGGAACTTCAGACGGATTTGTGCCTTTTGAAAAGTCCTTCTTCATGGGTGGTTCAAACGATATGCGCGGTTGGACAGCCTATCATTTCGGACCGGGAAGCACATCAGAAACGGTGCTTCAAACGGAAGGATTCTTTGCCGCAGCTCCTATAAAACTTCTCCAAAGCATCGAATATCGATATACCATACAAGAAGCACTCAAAGGAGCCTTGTTCCTGGATGCAGGTAATATGTGGCTGCACAACAAATCGTATACGGGAAGCTTTAGCGATGAGCAACTCAGCGCAATTGCGAATGGGGTATTTCGCTGGAACCGGTTTTACGAACAGATTGGCTTAAATACGGGGCTCGGCATACGTTACGATGTTGAATTCTTCATACTTAGAGCCGATTTAGGAATCAAAACCTACCATCCGGGTGCAGACGACCGCTCAAACTGGACGATCACCGACCCAAAGTGGCGTGATTTGAACATAAGTCTAGGGATTGGATACCCTTTCTAAACTTCGGTTTTGGACATCAAAAAGTTATCTTATTTTAGCGGCTCACAAACACTTAGAATATTATGATGTCCATTGACAAAATTAGAGAGTTGCTAGGCGACCAAGCTGACGCTTTGTTGAACCACACTTCCACTGCAATCACCAAAGATTCTTTGGCGTTGCTACCTTCTGGCGACTTTGTCACGGAATCTTTCACAGGATCAAACCGCAACATTCAAGTCTTGAACTCTTTGCAGCGCTTGTACGGTACAGGCCGTCTTGCAAACACAGGGTACTTGAGTATTCTTCCTATTGACCAAGGAATTGAGCACAGTGCTGGAGCTTCTTTCGCTCCAAACCCAATGTTCTTCGACCCAGAAAACATTGTTAAAATGGCGATCGACGCAGGTTGTAACGCTGTTGCCTCTACCTACGGTGTCTTGGCTACTGTTGCGCGTAAATACGCTCACAAAATTCCATTCGTAGTTAAAATCAACCACAACGAATATCTATCTGCTCCAAATACTTTCCTTCAAAGTCCTTACGGTTCTGTTGACGAAGCGTGGAATTTAGGAGCATGTGCAGTAGGTGCGACCATCTACTTCGGTCACCCACAAAGCCGTGAAATGATCGAGCAAGTAGCTGCTGCCTTCGAGCGTGCACACGAACTAGGAATGGCAACTATCCTATGGTGTTACACACGTAACGATGCCTTCAAAGTTGACGGAGTAGACTACCATACTTCTGCTGATTTATCTTCTCAAGCGATTCACTTAGGGGTAACTATTCAAGCCGATATCATCAAGCAAAAGCTTCCTACCAACAACGGTGGATACAATGCTACTGGTCACGGTAAGACGCACCCGAAAGTATACAGCGAACTGACAACTGATAACCCGATCGATTTGACGCGTTACCAAGTATTGAACAGCTACAACGGACGTATCGGTGTGATCAACTCTGGTGGTGCTTCAACTGGAAACGATGCAAATGATTTAAGCGAAGCTGTACTAACTGCCGTTGTAAACAAGCGTGCAGGTGGTCAAGGTCTGATTTTAGGTCGTAAGGCATTCCAGAAAGAATACTCAGACGGTATTGCACTATTGAACGCAGTACAAGATGTTTACTTAAACGACGACATCACAATCGCATAATTCGCGATTTAAAGTTCTTATGAAAGGGCGCTAGGCAATGGTCAAGCGCCCTTTTTTCTTACATTAGCGGCTTATAAATCTGACAAAACAACACTCATGGGTTGGTTTAAAAGAACTACTGCGGGTATTACCACGCAGACTAAAGACAAGAAAGAAACACCGGACGGACTTTGGCACAAATGTCCAAAGTGTAAGGTGATTGTTAGCGTTGAAGACCATGCTGCAGAGCTTTGGACTTGCGGAAATTGTGGACATCACGACCGCATCAACGCTAAGGAATACTTCCAAATTTTATTCGACAACGGTTCCTTTACTGAATTGGACCCAAATATGGAGTCTAAAGATCCCCTGAAATTTGAGGATACCAAACCTTACAAGGATCGCTTAAAAGCGGGACAAAGTAAGTCTGGACTGAAGGACGCCATCACCACTGGTTATGGGCCGATGAACGGTAGAGAAGTTGTTATCGCTTGTATGAACTTCAACTTCATCGGTGGATCTATGGGATCTGTCGTGGGTGAAAAGATTGCACGCGCTATGGACCAGAGTCTTAAGACAGGTGCTCCATTTATCATGATTTCTAAATCAGGTGGTGCTCGTATGATGGAAGCTGCATTCTCGCTTATGCAAATGGCGAAAACCTCAGCTAAAATTGCACTTCTCGACGACAAGAAAATTCCATACATTTCATTTCTTACCGATCCAACTACTGGAGGTGTAACGGCGTCTTACGCGATGCTTGGTGATATTAATATCGCAGAGCCTAATGCACTTATCGGTTTTGCTGGACCACGTGTTGTAAAAGAAACGATTGGTAAAGACTTACCGGAAGGCTTCCAGCGTTCTGAGTTCCTATTGGAACACGGCTTCTTAGACTTTATCGTCGAACGTAAAAACTTGAAAACAAAGCTGAGTCAATACCTCGATATGGTTGGCAAATAAGCTTTAGTTACTTGCATTGCAAAGCCGCTCTTTTCATAAGGGCGGCTTTTTTTGTGTCCAATTCGAACCAATTCTTACCATAAAAAAAACTCCTGCAGCCAGTTGCTGCAGGAGTTCCATAAAACTTTGGTATCTCTCTTCGTTAGAGCATTATTTCTGTGTCGCCTGCGCCTCACGCATTGGATTAGTACTTCCACCACGCTGCCATCTGCTGGTTGCACCACGAGAGTACACTTCAAACTTGTTGGGCTCTTGCATTGCAGGCCAATAGTTGTCGCTGCGATCTGTATCTGCCATCTCTAAGAATGGATCCAAGGTGATTTGCACGACCTTCTGAGAGAAGTTGAACCATTTTGTAAACTCAGTCTCTTTCTTCAACCATACCTCAGCAGGAACACGAACTACTTCCTCAGTGCCATCTTCTAGGGTAAAACGCAATACGAGTGGCATGATGAGCCCACCTTGATTTTCAAAGGTCACCCCATAGAAATGGTATCCAGCATCTAGCATAGCTGCTTCCTCTTCGCTCAAACCGTCACGGTAACGCTTGTAAGCCTCGCGATCTGCATCGCTAATAGCGAACTGATTATAGCTGTTGTAGAAATCACGTGAAGCAGGAACTTCATCAACGACTGTACGAATAACGCTATTGCGAGACTTGCCGATATGCGCATCCGCTTTACGTGCTTGCTCTTCTTGGAACGGGTTCTCTACATCAGGGTTTTGAGTAGACATTTGGTACCACTCTACATCTTTTATCGCAATATCTACATGATCGGTCGTGTAGAACCAACCTCTCCAGTACCAATCGAGATCAACACCAGATGCATCCTCCATAGTACGGAAAAAATCAGCCGGTGAAGGATGTTTAAATGCCCATCTGCGGCTGTACTCTTTGAAAGCATAATCAAAAAGATCACGTCCCATAACCGTTTCGCGCAGAATATTCAGTGCTGTAGCTGGCTTTCCATAAGCGTTATTTCCGAACTGGAGTACCGACTCAGAGTTGGTCATGATAGGAACCATACGATCCTTTGGACCGCTCATGTACGGCACAATCTTGTGGGCTGGTCCACGACGTGATGGATATTCATGATCCCACTCTTGCTCTGTCAAATACTGAACGAAGGTGTTCAAACCTTCATCCATCCAGGTCCACTGACGTTCATCTGAGTTGATGATCATCGGGAAGAAGTTGTGGCCTACCTCATGAATGATCACGCCGATCATACCGTATTTCGTCGCTTCGCTATAGGTGCCATCCGTTTCAGGACGTCCACCGTTGAAACAGATCATTGGGTATTCCATCCCGATCCATTTCGTGTGAACGGAGATTGCCTTGTGGTAAGGATAATCGATCGTGAAGTTGCTGTACACTTTTAAGGTATGTGCAACTACGCGAGTTGAGTATTGCTCCCATAGAGGATTTCCTTCTTTCGGGTAATAGCTCATCGCCATTGTGGTCTTACTAC
>CBFHKC010000028.1:11575-20833 GCA_965656315.1 uncultured Schleiferiaceae bacterium
ACATTTTCTGCCTCAAAAACCCAAGTCTTCTTGCGCTCGCTCTTATTCTTCTCAGCTTCAATCGCATCGTCCTGTGTCACAATAACCACAGGATCCTCATAGCTCTTGCGCGCTTTTGCCAAACGTGCACGTTGCTTCGAGGTCAACACCTTACTCTCGTTCGATAACTTTCCCGTAGATGCAACAACATGATCGGCAGGAACTGTAATGCTTACTTTATAATCACCGAAAGGCAACGTGAACTCACCCTGACCAAGGAACTGCTTGTTTTGCCATCCTTCGACATCGTTGTACACGGCCATGCGTGGAAAGAATTGAGCAATCGTGTATAGGTAATTGTCCTCGTCTTCAAAATACTCGTAACCAGAACGACCACCGATGTCCATGCGATCATTCACATTGAACCACCATTTGACTTTGAAACTAAACTTCTGCCCTTTGCGCAGCGGTGTAGGTAGGTCAACACGCATCATCGTGTTGTTCACCGTGTAACGAAGGTTTGACCCTGACGTGGTTTTAACGTAGTCGATCTTAAAACCTCCATCAAAATCATAGAATTGGTTATTCTTAAGCTGATTGAAAGCCGTAGAAGCTGTGTTACCGCGTTCTGAGAATATACCACCGCTCTTGATTTGCTGAGTAGTACTGTTCTTTGCGCGCATGTTTTGATCCAGCTGAATCCACAAATAACGTAGCTCATCGGGGCTGTTGTTGGTGTAGGTAATCACCTCTTCACCATAGATACGCTGATTCTCGTCATCTAACGTGATATCCATATCGTAGTCAGCACGTTGCTGGTAGTACTCATGACCTGGTGCACCAGAAGCTGTACGATATACGTTTGGTGTCGGCAACTCCTGACCTAGTTGACGAAACTTAGAAGTATTGACATTCTGTGCTACAGTTGTGATAGCGACACAAAATGCCAAAAACGATAAAATCTTCTTCATTGAATTGGGTTTTATTATTGTGGTAAGCGTTCTAAAATCATCTGTGCACTCATGGCTAAAACTGCGCCTGCGAGTACCCAGCGGTAAGGGCGTGCCGTACCTCCAAATTTTTGGAAGCACCAATATACGAAAAGCAAAACGAGCACTACGATAATTTGCCCGGCCTCAATACCTAGGTTAAATGGGATCCAAGCCCACCAAAAAGAATCACTTTGAGCGATAAAACTATAGTATGAACCGAATCCCATTCCATGGACTAGCCCGAATACTCCGGAGACCAAGGTGGTAAGCTTACCAATATGAAAACTGTGCAGAAGATGCAGTAAGGCGGTTATAAAAATCGTAACAGCAATTCCCAGCTCGACCCATATACCAGGCGCATGAATCAACTCTGTGGCCGTTAGCCCCAATGCAAGACTATGACCAAGCGTAAATGCAGTGATCCATTTTAGTGTGACTTTCCAGTCTCTAAAACTCAAAGGGAGTGTAAGTGCGAGCAAGAAAAGCATGTGATCATAGCCCTGCCAATCTGTAATGTGGCGAATGCCCAATTCAAAATAAAACATGAGTTATAATTCTAATACATAATCGTTTCCCTCCCGACAGCTATTCGTTGTACGCGATCCGTCCGCACGAAAAAGTGTAATAATATTCTCTTGAGAGGGAAAAATATCTGCCAACATCCAAACGTTAAATGTCCACGCCTGAGGGGCGGGCTCCTCTAGTTGTTCCAATGTAAAATACAGGCGAACTAATTCCTTGGTGGTCTCGCTCCCTACATATTTGAGTGTCAACCCTTCAGGTCTTTTCACCTTGAACGTTTTGACCAATTCAGCCGCGTGCAGCGAATCCTTCTGAATCTCAGACAGCTCGATGTACCGCTTGCCCACTGGTTGCAAAAGTGCATTCATCGCACGCTCCCAGTCGTCGGGAAAAACTTGTGTCACAGCCGTCAATCTCTTATTCTCCGTATCAACTCGCAGCTCGGTTGTGCTCACGTAAAATTCATGTCCTACCTTTAGAGAACCCGGGACAGTTCCACCAAGAACTGCGAACCATAACACAAAGAAAAATTTCATAGCCGTGAAAATAACAAGATTTTTAGCGACCACAGCCCTTGCCATGCTTTTGTTTTCGCCAAACACGACGAATGCACAAGCGGTAAAAATCCATCAAGGCCCTGCCTTCAAATCGGGGATCTGCGAGCCTAGCATCGCCATCAACCCAACCAACCCCGATCATGTGGTGGCGGGAAGCATCTTGGACAATTTTTATGAGAGTACGGATGGCGGGCAAAATTGGTCCCAACAAAAGATTGAGAGTACACATGGCGTATGGGGAGATCCATGCCTGATTATAGACCAGACTGGGCGCATCTATTATTTCCATTTAAGCGATCCTGAAGGAACCAATTGGCGCAGCGATCACATTCTCGATCGTATGGTTTGTCAGACGAAAGACGGCCCCGGAGGTACCTTCTCTGATGGCTCGTTTACTGAAATTAATGGTAAAAAACACGATAAAGAATGGGCTGCTGTTCAACCAAAGACGGGAACTATCGGAATGAGCTGGACCCAATTTGACAGCTACGGAACTTCCGACACCGCATGTAAAAGTACCATCCTCTACAGCGAAAGTACCGACCGTGGTGAAAGCTGGAGCACTCCAGTAATCATCACAGAGCAACGCGGAGATTGCGTTGACGACGACCAAACTGCCGAGGGAGCCGTACCAGCATTCGGAGTGGGAAAAGCCCGATTTGTAGGCTGGGCACTCGATGGAAAAATCATGTTTAGCAGAAGTCTCGACGGCAAGCATTGGGAAGAGACCGTGGTAGCCACACAGCAAGCAGGATGGACCCAAAGTTACGCTGGCTTCTCTAGATGTAACGGTATGCCGGTTACTGTTGTTGACCAATGTCCCGAAAGCCCTTACTATGGCCGCGTATATCTCTGTTGGGGCGATAACATAGAGGGGCTTGGCGGTGAAATTTTCGTGAGCTACAGCGACAACGCAGGTTTTGATTGGTCCACTCCTTCTTCCATCTCGCCACAAGGTGGTTCTAGCGACCAATTTCTTCCATGGATCACCATCGACCCAACTTCAGGCTACCTCTACTCAGTATTCTATGACCGCCGGGGCACTACGCAGGAAACTGAAACCAACACCTACCTATCTGTCTCAAAAGACGGCGGTAGTACTTGGAGCGAACAGCAAATAAATTCAGCAGCCTTTTACCCATCAGATGCCGTATTCATGGGGGACTACAACCACATTAGCGCCTATGGCGGGGAGGTACGACCAATTTGGACGGAATTGGCCAAGATGAAAAAATCCGTTTGGACCTATCTTTACCACGAAACAATCCCTGAAGACAAATAACTACCATGAATCTACTCATCGTCAGCACCTCAACCGTATATGGAAAGCCTTACCTCAGCTATTTAAAGGAGGCCTGCTCCGAACTATATGCTGGAAAAAACAATATTCTATTCATACCGTTCGCCCGACCAGGCGGGATGAGTCACGAGGGCTATACAGCCAAAGCGCGTGAAGTATTTGAAGGATGGGGGTTCAAACTTCGTGGAGCACATGAATTCGATAACGCCGAGCAAGGGTGTGATTGGGCCGATGGATTTTTCACTGGCGGTGGAAATACCTTCGTTTTAGCAGACACTTTACACAAGAGCGGATACTTCGAACTTATCGACCGTGATGTACGCGCAGGCAAACCCTACATGGGCACCTCTGCAGGCTGTAACATGACTGGCCTTTCAATCTGCACAACCAACGACATGCCCATTGTTTATCCGCCAACCTTTGATGCCTTCGGCTGGGTCCCCTTCAACATCAACCCGCACTACCTCGACCCTATTGACGGAACCACGCACATGGGAGAAACAAGGGAAACAAGAATTAATGAATTTCATCACTTCAACGCGCAGCCCGTTTTAGGCCTTCGTGAGGGTTCCTGGATCCGTGTCAAGGGTGAAAATTTGTCCTTACACGGAGAATATTCAGCGCGACTCTTCCAAAAAGGAGAAGATCCTCAAGAAGTCACGGAGATTTCGTTTCTTTGATACTTCAAAATGATTCAAAAATGAAACTAAAAGTTCTATTAGGTTTGCTCGTCTTAGGGCCCCTAGGATTCGCTCAAGGTCAATGGTCATTCCACACCTCAGCCGAAGAAACCATATTATTTGGTGACAACAATTCTTCGCTTAACTTTTCCAACTTAAGTAATTTGGCGGCTAACTCTGGTATGCGAGCAGGAGTGTATCGCACTATTTCTGAGGATCTAGCTTTTGAAGCCACTCTTGGTGTAGTCGGAGCATCCCGCCCAAACAGCTGGTCGACTAAGTTGGTTCCTGTCGAAATCGTAGGGCATTACAATATTTTACCATTCATCATTGAGGCACCTCAAGAAGGGATAAAATTCAACGCAGACCTAGGAATAGGTTCAGCCTTAGTACGCGCGCAGAGCAGCACTTACAATACCGCTGGACGTTTTAGCTTTAGCGAAAACCTTAGTCTTGGAGCATCTCTAGACCTAAACGTCATTCCAGGAGGAACATTGACTTTTGGATACCGTCATACCGTGTTCGTCGATGACTTTTTGGACGCAAACGTGAGTGGCACTTCAAATGACCAACTCGGTAGATTCTTCACCGCAGTTCGTGTGCCTTTGGGAGGTCTTACGAAAAAAGACAAAGCAACATTAGCTAGCGCAGTTTCTAAAGCAGACCAGCTTGCAGCAGAGCTTTCTGCAGCCAAAGAAAAAGCGGATGCTATGGAAGATGCTGCAGCTCAAGCAAAAGCGCGTGAGCGCGCTATGAAGGAAAACCAGACTGCATTGAAAGACAGCATCGCGGCCTTACAATCGAAGCTAGACTCTGGCACTACGTCTGATTCGAATAAGGAAAAAGCAACAGCATCAAATTCTATCAAAGGATATGCAGTTATCGTTGCTAGCTACAAGAATCGCTCTGGTGCTCGAACACATGCAGAAGAACTTGGCGATGATGCTCGAGTTATTGAAGCAAAACAGATTGAGCGTTTCCGCGTAGCATATGGCGTCTATCCAAGCTTTGGGAAAGCTAAGGAAGTGCGTGAGTCTTTACAGGACGAAGGAATCTCTTGTTGGATCATCAATCTTTAAGCTCGAAGCAAGGTTACAACCTTGATTTTAAAGACCAAAAAGACCCGCCCTCAGCGGGTCTTTTTTTGGTTAAAGAATCCGTAAATTCGTTCACTCATTTTAGACTATGAAAAAGACTGCATTGATTGTCCTCGACGGTTGGGGACGTGCTGATAATCCTGAGGTAAGTGCTATAGATAAGGCGCACACACCTTTTGTAGATTCTCTATATAACAACTACCCACAGACTTGGATTAAAACCTCTGGTTTAGATGTTGGTTTGCCAGAAGGTCAAATGGGAAATTCTGAAGTAGGGCACATGAACCTTGGTGCAGGGCGTGTTGTATACCAAGATTTGGTTAAAATCAATCTTGCTGCTTCTTCTGGAGATTTCGCTACCGATGCGACACTTCAAACCGCGCTTCAATATGCGAAAGAAAAGGGCAAGAAAATCCATATTATGGGTTTGCTTTCAGATGGAGGTGTTCATGCCCACATCGACCATGCAAAAGCTTTATGTACTTGGCTGCATGCAGAAGACTTCAATGATGTATTTGTGCACGCTTTTACAGATGGAAGGGACACGGATCCCAAAGGAGGTGCGAACTATTTGGCCGATCTTAAAGCACACATGGACCAAACTACAGGCCGCATTGCTTCTGTTGTAGGCCGTTACTTTGCTATGGATCGCGATCAACGTTGGGAACGCGTAGCCAAGGCTTATCATCTACTCACTTCTGCTGAAGGAGCCCATACAACGGACGCTATTGAAGCAGTTAAAGCGAGCTATGATCAGGGAACTACTGACGAGTTTATGGAACCGATCAGCGTCGTTGATGCAGCAGGTCAGCCATTAGCTACTGTTGCAGAAGATGATGTAGTCATCATGTTCAATTTTAGAACAGACCGCGGACGAGAAATAACTCAAGCCCTCACACAGCAAGACTTTCATGAACACAACATGCATGCGTTAAGGCTGCATTATGTGACCATGAGCAGCTATGACGATACGTTTAAAGGTGTTGAAGTTGTATTCCGCAAGGACAATCTAGCGAAAACTTTGGGCGAAGTACTTCAAGATGCTGGAAAAACTCAAATCCGTATTGCAGAAACTGAAAAATACCCTCACGTTACCTTCTTCTTCTCTGGTGGACGCGAAGTGCCTTTCCAAGGTGAAGAGCGCTTGTTATGCCCATCTCCAAAAGTGGCCACCTATGACTTACAACCTGAAATGAGTGCAGGAGATATCCGCGATGCGATTGTACCCAAGCTAGAAGAAGGAGCAACCGATTTCATCTGCTTAAACTTTGCAAATCCTGATATGGTAGGTCATACCGGTGTCATGGAAGCGGCTGTGAAGGCCTGTGAAACCGTCGATGCTTGCTTGAAAGATGTAGTGAATGCCGGTTTGAAATCGGACTATAATTTTATCATTCTCGCCGATCATGGAAATGCCGACTGTATGCTTAACGAAGACGGCACACCGAATACCGCTCATACCACGACCGTAGTTCCTTGTTTCTTGGTCGGTAGTAGTTCGGAACACTACAAAATGAAAGAAGGTCGATTAGGTGATATCGCACCTACTCTTCTAGGATTAATGAACATAGAACAACCTGCAGAAATGACAGGCGATAACCTTTTGACGGCTCGTTAAATGATCAAATACAAAACTCGAGAAGAGATTGAAATCATGCGCGAAAGTGCGCAGCTGGTAAGTAAAACCCTCGGTATGCTGGCTCCGCATATTGTGCCAGGTGCCATTCCTCTAAAGTTGGACCGTATGGCTGAAGAATTCATCCGTGATCATGGTGGTGAACCTGGTTTTCTCGGTATGTACGGTTTCCCAAATAGCCTTTGTATGTCTCCAAACGCACAAGTCGTGCATGGGATTCCCGGAAAAACACCTATGAAAGAAGGTGATGTTCTTTCCGTAGACTGCGGAGTATTCATGAATGGATATTATGGCGATCATGCATATACCTTTCCTGTAGGAGAAGTAGATCAGGCCACTGCAGATTTATTGGAAGCTACAAAAGCATCATTGTACGCTGGGATTCGCGAGGTAATCGCGGGAAATCGCTTAGGCGACATCGGCTCAGCGATTCAAGAGTATACTGAAAGTCGCGGTTATGGGGTCGTAAGAGAATTGGTCGGGCATGGATTAGGTCAAAAAATGCACGAAGAACCTCAAGTAGCCAATTACGGCAAACGTGGTCGCGGCAAGAAAATCCAAGAAGGCTTAGTCATTGCTATAGAGCCAATGATCAACATGGGTACGCACCGTATTAAACAACTCCCAGACGGATGGACCATTCTCACAGCTGACGGTAAAAACAGCGCACACTTTGAGCATGATGTAGCTGTTGTAGATGGTAAGCCGGATGTTCTAAGTACCTTCCAGTACATTTATGACGCGCTTGGTATGGAACCTGCTGAATACGAAAAGATATGATTTCGAAAATCATGAAATGGGCACTCGCTAAAGTGCCACGTCCACTGCTTATACGATTGAGCTACCTTGTTCAATGGGTCAGTCCAGTAGTGTTTAAAGGTAATGCGTTTGTCGATCCTATCGATGGCCGTGGATACTCTCGATTCTTTCCGTATGGATATGGAGAAAATCAGCGCACTAACGCACTTTGTCCTGGAACGAATAGTCTTGAGCGTCACAGACTACTGTGGCTCTATTTAAAAGACCACACGGACTTTTTGACCGCACCTCAAAAAGTACTACACATTGCACCTGAACAATGCTTTTATGGTCGATTCAAGAAAATGAAGCACCTAGACTACACGACAGCAGACCTCTTCTCGCCACTAGCGGATCTTAAGTTCGACGTACAGAACATTCCTCTGGAAGACAATACATACGATACCATCTTCTGTAATCATGTCTTAGAACATGTAGATAGTGACTATAAAGCAATGCAAGAGTTGCGTCGTATTCTAAAACCTGGGGGAATGGCCATCATGCAAGTTCCGTTAGACCCGGATTATACGGTTACCGATGAGGACACTTCCATCACAGACCCTGTTGAACGTGAGCGTAGATTCAGACAATACGATCATGTGCGCCTCTATGGTGCAGACTATCCTCAAAGACTCGAGAAGGCGGGTTTCAAGGTCTCAATCTTCGATGCAGAAAAAGAACTCCCTGAAGGCTGGTTTGACAAATACGCCCTCCCAAAGAGAGAACTGCTTTATGTATGTACTAAATAACAAACCTTTGTAGTACCGTTCAATTCGTCCTAAATAAAAAGCCCGATCTCGTAATGAAATCGGGCTTTCTTATGTGATGATAAATGATGCAAGGTTTATTTCAACCAACCAGCAATCATGTTATCCATTTTCTCTTCTTCTTCAGCAGCCAAGACTGGATCTACCAAAATACGACCGCTGTGCTCATCGATCATGATTTTCTTGCGTTGTGCAAGCTCCATCTGACGCTGAGGCGGGATTACGAAGAATGAACCACCAGAAGCACCACGCTCAACAGATACCACTGCAAGCTTATTTTTCGTTGCACTACGGATTCTATCGTATGCCTTTACCAAACGCTCTTCGATCGTGCCTTTGGTTTCGATGCTTTTCTCGATAAGAAGTCCTTCTTCTTTCTCTGTTTCTTTCATGATGCTATCTAGCTCAGCAACCTTGTGTGACAAGTGCTTCTTACGCTCTTCCAAACGTCCTTCGCTATTCGCATTTGTTTCTTTCTTTGCTTCGATGCGTGCACCGTACTCACGAATGCGCTTCTCTGCCAATTGAATCTCCAATTCCTGGTACTCAATCTCTTTAGCAATCGCTTCGAATTCACGGTTGTTACGAACTTGCTCTTGATCTTTCGCGTACTTCGCCATTTTCTCTTGGCAGTCCTTGATCATCAATTGCTTTTCCTTGATATCTACCTCGAGATCAGCGATTTCATGGTTTACTTTTTCCATTCTAGTTTCTAAGCCAGCGACTTCGTTTTCTAGATCTTCAACTTCCAATGGAAGCTCACCACGCATTGCGCGAATCTCATCGATGCGACGATCGATTATCTGAAGATCGTAAAGTGCTCTTAGCTTGTCCTCTACGCTTAACTCTTTTGCCTTCTTAGCCATACTAATAGTACTGTATAGGATTTGTGTTGACCTCTGTTTTGAGAACGGCAAATTTAGGGAATTT
>CBFHKC010000028.1:20843-21089 GCA_965656315.1 uncultured Schleiferiaceae bacterium
CTGCTATTAAATCGATTGTAAACTGCTCACTCTCAAAATGTCCGACATCGAATATACTAATGTGATCTTCTGCATCAAAAAATTGATGGTATTTATAGTCAGCCGTGATAAAAACATCCGCACCGCTTGACTTCGCTGCACCCAAGAGAAAACTTCCCGAACCGCCACAAACTGCAATTCTTTTTACTTGAGAATTTACCGCAGGAGTATAGCGAATAGTAGTTCCAAAAACTTCCTTACAATGGG
>CBFHKC010000029.1:0-13496 GCA_965656315.1 uncultured Schleiferiaceae bacterium
TTCCTTGATCGTTCTAAAGAAGTGACCTCCGTCCTTTGAAGCCGCCTCGTCATACGTCGTTAGGAAGGCTTCACGATCACGTTGCGACGCCTCTTCAAACGCTGTGCCCAATTCCTTTTTCCCTTCCACAGCAATCTCCTGGATCCCTGCATTCAGTTTTTCTTGCATATCCGGGTAGTAGCAATCGCGAATCATCACATCGATAAACGCGCCGATCTGCGCATCTCGCGCCCCAGCGGTTTTCGTTCGAGGAATGATCGTCTCTGCAATCGCATCTAACACCGCCAAGCGCTCAGGTCCTGCGGTCGAAGTATCTGGGTCAAAAGAGCAGCTCTCAAACAATACGGTTGGAGCCACTAAGGTGCCGCCTATAGCCATCGCCATGCGCTGCACCATCTGTCTTCTTGATAATTTCTGTTCCATAGCTAGAAGAGGTTTAGAGGTTGCCTTTTTTCAATTCTTTCACGGCAAAATCAGCACTGCGCGCCGTCATCGCCATATATGTCAGCGACGGATTCACACACGAAGCCGAAGCCATCGCCGCACCGTCGGTCACAAACACATTTTTCGCATCCCAAACTTGGTTCATGCCATTCAGCACAGAGTTTGACGGATCAGTTCCCATACGGGCCGTTCCCATCTCATGAATCCCCATCCCCAAGGCATATTCACCGTCATAGCCATACACGTCTTTGAAGCCAGCCACCTCGAGCATCTCGATCGCATCTTTCTTCATGTCTTCGCGCATTTTAATCTCATTTTCTTTGATTTCCGCATCGATCTGGAGCACAGGAAGCCCCCATTTATCCGTCTTATTCGGATCCAAACCAATTTTATTTTCGTGATAAGGCAACACCTCACCGAATGCGGTCATACCGATCTTCCAAGGACCCGGTTTGGAGATGGAGTCTTTGAAATTGGCCCCGAGGCCCATCTCTGCAACACCACGTTTCCAATCCGCACGGCTCGCGCTTCCCTGGTACCCGAACCCACGCAAATAATCACGCTTGTCGTCGCCCCAGTTTCTGAAACGAGGGATGTAAAATCCGGTCGGTCGACCCCCAAAGTAATACTTGTCCTGATCGCCTTCCCAAGTACCGCTCGCACCCACTCTAAAGTGGTGGTCCATCAGATTGTGTCCCAACTGCCCTGAGCTAGATCCCAATCCGCCGTCCCAAACGTCCGTCGCACTGTTCATTAGCACCCACGTCGAATTCAACGTCGATGCATTCAAAAACACAATCGGCGCCGTAAACTCATACGTCATATTGGTCTCCGCATCCAGCACTTCCACGCCTTTCACGCGCTTCTTGTCCTTATCGTAAATCAATTCCTTCACGATGCTATGTGGTCGCAATGTCAAATTCCCCGTCGCCATAGCTGCCGGCAACGTCGAACTCTGCGTACTCATATAGCCGCCATAGGGACACCCCAGCCAGCACTTGTTTCTATACTGACATCCTGCTCTGCCTTTATGCGGCACAGCAATATTCGACGTACGCCCGATAATCAGCCTACGTTGTTCTTTATAATGCTCGCGCAACTTCGCCGCTGCGGTCTCTTCCACACAATTCAGCTCCATCGCATGCAAATACACACTGTCTGGCAACACATCTAAATCCTCATGTGAGCCACTCAGCCCCACAAACTTCTCGACCTTCTCATACCAAGGCGCCAAATCGTCATAACCTATAGGCCACGGCGTTCCAACACCCTCTTTCTCATTCGCCAAAAAATCCTCACGATTCCAGCGGTAACTCTGGCGACCCCACATCAGCGAACGCCCTCCAACATGATACCCACGGTACCAATCAAAGCGCTTCTTCTCCGTGTACGGGTTGTCCGTATCATCCACCCAAAAATCCGGGTTCAATTCATTCAGCGGGTAATCCCTCCTCAACACCGGATTCCGATCCTTCTGTGCTGTCGTCGGTTTCCCACGATGCTTAAATTCCCACGGATCCATATTCGTCGTGGTATAATCCTTAATGTGCTCGATATTCCGCCCACGCTCCAGCATCAGAACCTTCAGTCCCTTCTCTGTGAGCTCTTTCGCAGCCATACCTCCTGAGATTCCGGAGCCGACCACGATCGCGTCATAGTGCATTTTGTCTTGTGCCATTATTATTGAGAGTTAACGTTGTTCAATTTCAATTTCACTTCCACTCGCCCAGCGCACTTCACCCGGCACCTTTCACAGCCACCGCCTCCATCGCCACACGAAGCGTCTTCACTTCCACCCGTCCAGCGCACTTCACCCGGCACCTTTCACAGCCACCGCCTCCATCGCCACACGAGCCGCTCAGCGCCCTACGACTTTGCTTGCTTTTTCATCCAAACATGCAAACCCGCAAAAATGCCAATCAGCGCCACAGGTATATACAGCGTCGTACGAATCACCGCACGCCCAGCCTCAACCTCGCTCAAATCAGCTACTAGTCCATCGTAATATCCGCCCATCAGCTGCGTGTAAATCGACACCGCGAACATCCCCGCAGCGCCCACCACAGCCAATCCTACCGCTCCAGTCTTCGGCAAATACGTCGCCACAAAACCCAGCATCGTCGGCCAGAAATACGTCACGCCCACGCCAAACACCACCGCACTCACAAAGAGCATTGATCCATCCACCGTCGACATCATAAACAATCCCACCGTCGTAAACACCGCACTAAACAGCAGCATTCCCGTCGTGGAAAATCGACTCACCACCGGCGCCGCAAATCCCCTTCCCAGAGTCATCACACCCGCCGTGATCAGCAATATCAAAATACTATTATCACTCACACTCCGCAGCAAAACGTCGACCCATTGGTTGATAAACAACTCCGAAGTCGCCGTCCCTAGCATCGCAATTCCAATCAAAATAAAAAGCGGATTTAGCAGCTCACGGTACATCTCCCCATCGCTCACCTCATTCTTCACACGCTCCGTCACCGGAAAATCCATCCGTTCCATCTGCACGGCATACCACACCGTCGGCACAATCATTACCGCCATCATCAGTTGCCAATTCAGTCCCAGTTCCCCAAAACCAAACGCAACCAAGCTCCCAATCACGATCCCACCCGGGAACCACAAATGAAATTGATTCAACTTCGTCGTCTTCTCTTCCGGATAAATGCTCGCCACCAGCGGGTTACAAACCGCTTCAACCATACCATTCGCCAGACCAATCAACAGCGTCGAGGCCCATAGCGACCAAAATCCCCCCGCAAAAATCGTCAGCAGAATCCCCGCAAAATGCCCAACATAAGCCAATCGCATCAAATTCTTCATCCCAACCTTATCCACAATAGCACCTCCCAGCACCATCGCCACGGGAAAACCCCAAAACGCCGTCGCCGCAATCTGACTCAACTCCGCCGTGCTCAACCCAAACTCCACGCCTAGGTCTCCCAGAATCCCAGCCCGAATCCCAAAACTCAGACTCGTCACTAACAAACTCGCACAACTCGCCACAAACAGCGCTCTTCTATTCTCCATGGTTTACAATTCTAATCTTAACAAGTGTACAATATACACTTTAATCCAAAATGGACTAAAAAATTTCTGCTCACTAGGGCTTTCCGCCAACCTCCACGTTGCACATTCGACACGTTATCAAATCACCAATACACACCCAATCCCAATCAAAAACAGCCCCTAAACATCTGCCTTCCTGTATCCAATTCGTTCATTTCCAATCATCTATTAACTCAAAAGCCCCAGAGCCCGACACTTCTACAAAAACTATACTGTGAACAACAATAACTTCTTCACAGTCCATACGAAACCGCCCCTCCTGGGCGTCAAGAGAAGTGCATGATTTCAAAAACAAACCTGGACGTTGCGAACTGTAAAAGTGAACACAGCACCATGGAATTCCTAAACGGATTTTGATCAACAATTTCGATCAAAGAAAAATTCCAATGTATAGGTCTAAAACAGTATGCAACCTCGAGCTAGTGAGCCCAAATTCAAAGTTCTAGCTAGACTCAGATAGTTGCGGACCAATTCCGGACGTTTGAAATTAATCATGATTGATAATCAATGTATTAGGTAACTAAATAGTGCAACTTGGAGGTTGGCGGAAAGCGCTAGTAAAGAGGAAAAAATGATGGAAAAAGGGACAAAGGCAGAATTGGCGGCAGAGTTGACGAGGGTGAAAGAAAAATTGGTGAAGGCGGAGGAAGAAGTGAAGCATTTGAGAATGGCGCTGGTGAATCAGGGGTGGAGTCAGCGGACGTTGGAGGAGAAGCCGGTGAGGGATCCGGTGTTTAGACATGCGTGGGATGTGCGCAAGAAGCGGCAGGTGGGGTGGACGAGGGAGTATGACGCGTTTTATTCGTTGCAGCACAGTGGGTGGCGGGAGTATGAGCCAAGAGCGAATTTTAGGCAATTGATGAAGGGTTTGGGTATGACAGCGCGTGACCTGGCACTTTGCTATGGGGTAAGTCGGCAGGCGATTGAGGGGATGCTCGAGCGGGAGTCGCGGTGGGCGATGCGACTGGATACGATAGCAAAAATGGCGAAGAGCATTGAGTGTGAATTGGTGGTAGCGGTGCGTCCGAAATTTGGTTTGTCGGCGCTGGACTTTCGCCGGACAGCGGCATACAAGTTGAAAATTGCGGAGGGGAGGAATACCTATCAGGCGCAGCGATTTGCGGATCAGATGGAACGAGGAGCGAAGATGGACTGGGAAAAATGGGCATTGCTGAAAAGGCAGGGCAGGCTATAAGTGTCTCTTGGACATTTTGTAGTACTTTGGGGGTAGAAATTTCAGAATAGATGAATAGAAGATTGAGAGCGGCGATGATTGGCGGCGGACCGGGAAGTTTTATCGGTGCGGTGCATAGAATCGCGGCAAGAATAGATGATGCGTACGAGCTGGTTGCTGGTGCGTTTAGTTCGAAGCCGGAGAAATGTCTGGAGACGGCGAAGGAATTGGGAATTGGTGTAGAAAGAGCATATGGAAGCTGGGCGGAATTGATCGAAAAAGAACAAGCATTACCAGAAGACCAGCGTGTTGAAGTCATCATGATCACCACGCCAAATCACGTGCATGCAGGCCCAACGATCGCAGCATTAGAAGCAGGCTTCAACGTCGTACTAGACAAGCCGCTTTGCACCTCGATGGAGGAGGCAGAAGCGATCGCGAAAGCGGTAGAAAACGCAAAAGGCTTATTTTGCCTAACCCACACCTACACGGGCTATCCTATGGTGAAAGAGGCAAAACAACTGATCGCAAAAGGCGCCTTAGGACGTACCAGAAAAATCTACGTGGAATATCCGCAGGGCTGGTTGAGCACTTTCTTAGAAGGCGAAGGCCAGACCCAAGCTTCTTGGCGTACGGACCCGACGAAATCAGGGAAAGTGGGTGCGATGGGCGACATTGGCACACATGCGTTTAACCTGGCGGAATATGTCAGCGGGGAAAAAATCAAATCGGTTTGTGCACAGCTCAACACCGTGGTGCAAGGCCGCGCATTAGACGACGACGGTGCAGTGATGTTTACCACAGAAAGCGGTGCGACGGGTGTATTGATGGCCACTCAGATTGCGGCGGGCGAGGAAAACAACCTCAAAATCCGCGTCTTCGGTGAGAAGGGCGGTTTGTGCTGGGAACAATCTGACAACAACACCCTCACGGTGATGCCGTTGGATCAACCCGTACAAAAGCTCAGAACTGGCGGCCCAGGCACTTCGGACTTCAGTTTGGCAAACCACCGCGTGCCACCGGGCCATCCGGAAGGGTACCTCGAAGCGTTTGCAAACTTGTACAAAAACTTCGCAGCGCACATTCACGCAAAAAACCAAAACAAGCCACAGGACGCATTGCTGGACTACCCAGGGATTGAGGACGGCGTTCGCGGTATGAAATTTATTGAGGCGATTGTCGCAAACAGCGCTGGAAATGAAAAATACACAGAGCTATGAAAACGATGAAAGGACCCGCGATTTTCGTGGCCCAATTCGCAGACGACCACGCCCCCTTCAACTCTTGGGCGAGTATTTGTGAATGGGCAGCCAGCTTAGGCTACAAAGGCATTCAAATCCCGACTTGGGACAAACGATTCATCGACTTAGAACTAGTCGCAAACAGCCAAACAGCGGCAGACGAGCTCAAGGGTATCGCTGCAACACATGGCATCGCGATCACCGAGCTGAGCACGCATTTGCAAGGCCAGCTGGTTGCTGTACACCCGGCTTTTGACGCACAGTTCGATGCCTTCGCCCCGAAGGAGGTGCAAGGCAACCCGGCCGCTCGTACGGAGTGGGCCATTCACCAAGTAAAACTCGCCGCCCTCGCCTCTCAGCGCCTCGGCCTCACTGCACACCCCACCTTCAGCGGTGCACTCGCATGGCCCTACTTCTACCCATGGCCACAGCGCCCGGCAGGTCTGGTCGAAGAGGCTTTTAAGGAGCTCGGCAAGCGCTGGACCCCCATCCTCGACCACTTCGACGAATGCGGCCTGGACCTTGCGTATGAGATTCACCCCGGCGAAGACCTGCACGACGGCGCGACCTTCGAGCGTTTCCTCGACGAAGTCAACCAGCACAAGCGTGCGAACATGCTCTACGACCCGTCCCACCTCGTGTTGCAAGGCATGGACTACCTCGGCTACATCGATCTGTATCACGAGCGCATCAAGGCCTTCCATGTGAAAGACGCAGAATTCAAACCGAATGCCCGCACCGGAGCATACGGCGGCTACCTTCCTTGGATAGAGCGCGCTGGCCGATTCCGAAGCGTCGGTGACGGAACCATCGACTTCCCGGCAATCTTCGCCAAACTCGCGCAATACGACTACGACGGTTGGGCGGTCCTCGAATGGGAATGTTGCCTTAAGGACAGCGCCGCTGGTGCCAAAGAAGGCGCCGAGCGCATCGCAGATTGGATCATCCCGGTGGCCTCACGCGCATTCGACGACTTTGCAGCGACGGGCATCGACCACGCAGCGAACAAAAAGGCGTTAGGCCTCGATTAAAAACAAAACGTTAACTCTATACAACACTCTCAAACAGCATGAAAACAGCAACTCTAGTACTCTCAGCACTCACCTTATTTGCGTGCAATAGCGCCCCGAAAGACACGGCCAGCGAATCCGCGGAAGTCACCACAATGGAGGCACCCACAAAGCTTCACAACAACATTACGGAGGCAGAAATCATCGACGGATGGGAGCTGATGTTTGACGGTCAGTGCTTGGGCAATTGGCGTAAGTACGGCGACACGGCGATCGGTGCGGCATGGATTATTGACGATGAGGCGATTCATTTAGATGCGAGCAACAAGGAAAATTGGCAAGTACAAGACGGCGGAGACATCGTCTACCAAGACATCGACGGCTCGCTACGTGAATTCACAAATTTCCACTTCAAAGCAGAATGGAAAATTGCAAGTAAGGGCAACTCTGGGATCATCTATTTCGTGCATGAAGACACAGCGACCTATCCTTACCCGTGGATGACAGGACTTGAGATGCAAGTGCTCGACAACGGAACCGACAGCACGGAAGGCCACCCAGATGCATCGATTCAAAAACATAGAGCTGGCGATCTCTACGACATTAACGAAGGCCCGTCCTCTGCAGTCAAGCTCGCGGGCGAATGGAACCAAGTAGACATCATCGTGCAAGACGGCCATCTCATCCAAAAGCTCAACGGCATCATCACCGTGGAACGCGACTTGTTTGACGAGCAGTGGGCAGCAGATGTTGCAGGGTCTAAATTCCACGAATTCCCAGGCTACGGGACGTACTCGACGGGAGGATTTGCATTGCAAGACCACGGCGACAACGTATGGTTCCGCAACCTAAGAATCAAATCGCTGGACGGCACGAAGTAGTCCTTTTCGAAAAAAAATCGCAAAGCTGCGTTTAGAGATTAAAAATTGGACACGTCAATTCGGCGGCCGTTTTATTTGTACACCAGAGAACGAGAATGGCAAATTACCACAGCAGTCGAGCAGTAGTTTTAGGAACGGTGAAATACGGTGATAACAGCCGTATTGTGCGTCTATACACGGACCAATTCGGTCTAATTTCCGTCCTCCTCAACTCCGTCAAAGGCAAAAGTGCAGCGATGCGCGCCTCGATGATGCTCCCGCTATCTCTGGTAGAAATTGTCCACACCCACAACGGAAAAGGCAAACTCGATCGCATTAAGGAATCGAAGATGGATCTCACGTACACGAAGATTCCATACGACGCGGTGCGCAATGCCATCGCCTTGTTCCTTGCTGAACTTTTCGGCAAGGTGCTCCGAGAGGAGCAGAGCAATCTGGAGAAATTTGACTTCATCCGCAGCGCCTGTCTCGCACTCGACACGCTCGATGAAATACCGCCATCGTTTCACCTCGCAGTGTGGGCCAAGCTGACGCTCTATCTCGGTTTTTCACCCAATGTCGAAGACGCTGTACCCGGATCGTACTTCGACCTTCAGGATGGCCAATTTCTTTCCCACCCGTCCTTGCTCCATCCCTACCTCGACCAGCCTACCTCCGAGTTCCTGCTCCGTGCCCTCCAATGGGATTTCTACACGCCGATACAAATCACCAAACAGGGCCGCAACGATTTACTAGATGGCCTCACCCGCTATATGAACATCCACCTTGACGGATTTGGCGCATTCAAGAGCCTAGATGTCCTTAGAGTGATCTTCTAGCGGAAAAAATCGGTCAAACTGACATATTTCCGGCTTTTGGACAGGAATTTGCTATTTTAACACCATAACTAATTCCCTATTATACATGAATCCATCATTTCCTAAATGGCTTATTCCAGCCTTCGCGGCCTTCCTATTTTTGGTCGTATTCTCATCGCGTTTGTTCGTGAAAATTGACGCCGGTGAAGCCGGAGTTCAATACGATCTATTCGCTGGTTTGAAGGAGGATAAAGTCTTCGACCAAGGGTTGAAAATTATCGCACCTTGGAACAAAATGTTCGTATACAGCACGCGTATTCAAGAAGATCGTTCTGTTATGGAAGTTCTTTCTGCAAACGGTCTAACGATCCGCACAGAGCTTTCATACCGCTACCGTCCGATCGAAGAAAAAATCGGGTACTTGCACAACAACGTCGGTGAAAACTACCACGAGCGCATCGTCATCCCAGAAATTCGTTCTGCGACCCGCGAGGTGATCGGTAAGTATTTGCCAGAAGAGCTCTACAGCTCAAAGCGCGACAGCATCCAGACTGAAATCTTTGACCTTGCCGCGGACCGCATCCGTGAAAAGAACATCGAGCTCGACGCGGTACTGATCCGTGACGTAGGTCTACCAGAAAAACTAAAGCAAGCGATCGAGCGTAAACTAGAGCAGGAGCAGAGCTCACTAGAATACGAGTTCCGTATTTCACGTGCCCAGCAAGAAGCCGAGCGCCAGCGAATCGAAGCAGAGGGTAAAGCAGCAGCGAACCGCATCTTGAGCCAGTCTCTAACGGAGAAGGTCTTGCAAGACAAGGGTATCGAAGCAACGGTACGTCTTTCTGAAAGTAACAATACGAAAGTAATCGTTATCGGCGGTGGCGAGGGTGGCCTTCCATTAATCCTCGGGAACAACTAAAATCCCTAGGTACAGCGCCCAGCGTTGCAATGATTTTTACAAGAAGACGGTCCATGTGGCCGTCTTTTTTTATTTTACACCCTCAAAACCAGACCCCAAGCCGACAAACCTATGCGCCTTTAAACACAAAACACTCGCCGCTCATGGACTTACACGTCGCACTCAGTTCCTCAGACCCGCTGTATACGATCGGCTGGCTTACCGCGCTTTTTATCATCATATTTCCGATTTGGTTCGCACCAAAACTCAGTATCCAGTCGCGCAAGAAATTTGAAAAAACCTGGGCCTTTCTATTGATCGCTTCCTACGTGGCAATGACCGGAATGTCGATGCTTCGAGGCGAGGCGAGCTGGGGCACAAGTCTTTTGTTCCACATGTGCGGATTCTCTCGTCTGCTCATGATCGGTTACCTTTTTACGCGTAAAAAATGGATGGGAGAATTAGTCACGTTCACAGGCCTTGCGGGCGGCTTGCAGAGCTTACTCACACCAGAGTTCACGCACGGATTGCACCCGCTTTACGTCACGGACTATTACTTCAACCATGCTTCGATCGTCGGCATCGGATTGTACATCATTCTCGTTCACAAAAAGCCGCTCCAACCTTTTGCGTGGATTCGGAGCTTTGGTCGCATCCAGATCATGGCACTGATCGCTTTGGTGGTCAATCTATTTACAGGCGGAAACTACATGTATCTGATGACCCCTCCGATCGTCGACAATCCACTGATAGTCAGCAGCACCGAATTTCCCTACCTCCACGTGTTGTTCTTCGAGCTGGCGGCCTTGCTCAATTTCCTTCTCATCCAGATTGCCCTAAGCCGCGTCAAGGTGCGCAGCAGTTTGGGCGTTCCCTTACGCTAAAGGCGTTTTCACAAGTTGCCAACATTAAAATTGGCCACCTTCCCTTATTTTCGTGTCCAATTCGTGCACAATCAACCGTGTACGATTAAACCATCCACCACAGATGCATCTAACAGGCATGAAAAGAAACCTACACACCCTATACACGCTTGCGTTTACATTCCTCACCATCGCGCTATTCGGCCAGCAGCCCGGCGCTAGAGGAAACATGGACCCCACTAAACTTCCAAAAATTGGTGTGCTCAGCGGAACGCTCGTAGATGCAGAAACCGGTGAAGCGCTCCCGTACGCCGCAATCAAGGTGGTACACAAGATGAGTGAAGAGCTTGTCACAGGCGGCATGACCAATGCAAAGGGCCGATTCAATATCGAGGGCATCTCCCTCGGGCCGAACACGGTGGAATTCGCTTACGTAGGCTATAAAACAAAGACCCAAGAAATCCGCTTCAGTCGCGGGAATATCGAACAAGACTTGGGTAAAGTAGGTCTTCAAAGCTCTGGCGTGGAGCTGGAGGAGGTTGTCGTAAATGCTGAACGCGAGTTCATGACTAACGAAATCGATCGCAAAGTCTACGATCCATCGAAACTCATTTTAAGCAAAACGGGTTCCGCAACGGACATCTTAGAAAATATTCCTTCTGTAGAGCTCGATCTTGAAGGAAACATCACGCTGCGCGGTTCTTCGGCAGTACGCATCATGATTGACGGTCGCCCATCGAGATTCACCGGAGAGGATCTTTCTGCCTTGCTGCAAAGTCTCCCGGGAAACAGCGTTGAGAAAATTGAGGTTATGACCAACCCGAGCGCGAAATATGATCCGGACGGAACAGCTGGGATGATCAATATTGTCTTGAAGAAATCGGCATTACAAGGGTTGAATGGCTCTGTAAATGCATCATACTCTGGTGCAAACCGCGTACGCGCTGGTCTTAATCTGAACTACAAAGTCGACGATGTAAACTTCTTCTTTAATGCGGGACACAGTTCAGGGGATTACCCACGTTCAAGCTGGGCACGTCGTGAAAATTACCTCGGTCTAGACACACTCACCTTTTACCAAGTTGTAGACGGCTATGGCGGTCGTAACGGGAACAACATCAAAACGGGTTTCGATTGGAACCCAAGCAAGCGACACTCTTTCACTGTGCAGGGAACGATCAACCAAGGTCTACGTCCTCGATACAGCGAGAACAATACGGACTGGACCACCCCCTACGGCGATTACACGATACAACAGCTCAGTGACAGAACGGGTGTACGTCTCAACAGTAGTGCAGACCTCATCTATGATTACAAACCGAAGAAAGGAGAAGAGTTGAACGTACGTTTCAGCTATACGGACGGTTCAAGAGACGACGTGCTGTTGTTCGCGCAAGACACCTTGCTTTTAAGCGGAGTGAAGGCACCTTCGATGGAGTACAACACGAACAGCTTCGGCGAACAGTGGGAGTTTAACGGCATTGTAGATTACACGAAAAAATGGAACGACGACCGCAAGCTGGAGGCAGGCGCGAAGGTGATCTCTAGAGATGATTTAGACGGTTTTAATCGAACCAATATTGACATCACCTCAGGCCTCAGTACGCTTGACAGCTTATCGATCAATGAGTTCTTATATGAAGAAGACATCTTCGCAGCGTATATGAACTACGGATTCAAGAGTGGAAAGTGGGGGTACCAGCTCGGGCTCCGTGCAGAGCAAGCAAATATTACTGCAACTCAAATCACTCAGGACAGCACTTTTTACAACAACTATTTCCAAGTATATCCTAGCGCGTTCGTGACTTACGAGATTGCTCGTGGAAAAGAATTGAACTTTAGTTACAGCCGCAGAGTGCAACGCCCGGGTGGTCGTCAGCTGAATCCATTCATAGATTACAGTGATCCGTTCAACTTAAGGGCTGGAAATCCATACCTCCTCCCTGCGTTCACAGGTGCTTACGAAGTGGGCTATACGCAAATCATGAAAAAGGGATCGACGGTGAGTGCAAACGTGTATTTCCGAGATCACAGTAACCTCATCACGTGGTACAGTGAAGTCGATTCAAACGGAGTGAATCTTACTACGCACCAGAATTTGAATAGTGGAGAGGACGTAGGTTTAGACATGAATTTCCGAGGCAAGATTGGCGACAAAGGTGCATTTTTATCGCTCAGTGGAAACTACTTCTACAGCCAAGTATCCGGTGAGATCAACGGCACAGGCTGGATCAACCAAGGTTCAGGATTTGGTTTAAACACGATGTACAGTACTCCGCTATGGAAAAACGCAAGTCTCCAAATCATGGCCAATTACCGCAGTAAGCGCGTCATGGCACAAGGAATAGGCAAACCCTTTTACTTCGTAGGAGGTGGTTTCAAACAAGGCTTGCTCGACGATCGTCTGAACTTCTCTATCAACTGTCGTGACATCTTCAACACCATGGGATGGAACTATGAAACAGCCGGACCGAACTTCGCCTCCGAAGGCCAATTCCGCTGGATGTCTCGTGTTGTGGAATTCGGTCTTACCTACAACTTCGGTGAGGTGCAGCGTCGTCGCCGCCGTATGGAACGCGGAGGTTCAGGAGCCGGCGGAATGGACATGGAAATGTTCTAAACGCTTTCACTCCCTACAGCGTCTTTATAAACGTGGGCATCCTCAAGCTCATTCTCCTGAATCAATGACTTAAACGCCGAGTAGTTTTACGCTTCTGGTTCGAAACTATGAATGTGTGCCTTTGGGTACAATGTCTTCGCACGTAGTGCAAAAACCCCCGTGTTACCACCGATCTCAAGGATGTAGGGAAAGTCGGTAGTGATGGACTGCAGTGCTTCATCATACACTCATCGATAAAGATTTCACGGAAGATGTAGCTGGACATGAAGTGCCTGATGTTCACGGTGCTACCAGTCTTCAGGTTGAATGTCCATGGCGCGGTTAGTTCTTTATTTCTTGCAAGGTCTACAAGTGAACCATAATAGGTTAATGGCGATAGCAGTACATCGCTGGTTTTCTTATACGTTGACCAAGTCAGTTGATGAAGCAAAAAGATAACTTTCCAAGGAATAATCATGGCACATAAGATTAGACATCTCCTTAAAGA
>CBFHKC010000029.1:13596-15166 GCA_965656315.1 uncultured Schleiferiaceae bacterium
CAAGTCAGTTGATGAAGCAAAAAGATAACTTTCCAAGGAATAATCATGGCACATAAGATTAGACATCTCCTTAAAGACAAGCGTTTATACTTATTTTATTTGTGTGTACCGCAATCAAAAGTGTCTCATAATGTGATGATTGAGGTCCTGCAAGCCTAATGGTTTCAAAGAAATATTCAACTATGTGCCGAAACATCACTGGTTTTGTGCATTTTTCGGATGTGCTTTTATATTTATAGTATGAAAAACTTACTACTCAGCCTAAGTCTGATTCTAGCGCTTACAGGATGTACGACCTGGAATCACGCCGAGCTCACTAGAAAGATCCACACGGATCTTGAGCTCGCAGTAACTGAACAAATTATTCACCGTGGAAATCCCGTAACCTTACAGGGCTATTATGCCGACGGAGCGTCGGTGGTTTTTAAACCCGACTGGCGAGTAACCGAAGACAGTACGATCATCGGTACTATGCGTAGATTTAATGCATTAGGAAAGCCAGTTTCTGATGAATTTACGCTCAACGAGATTGATGTGGCTGGTATAGAGCTATGGAGAACTTCTCGGAATCTCAGAGCAAACGAACGTGCATTCTTTGGCGGCACGATTTTATTAGCTAGTGTTGATATTGGTGTTGAAATTGCTTGTTTGATCAATCCAAAAGTGTGCTTTGGCTCATGTCCTACCTTCTATCAGAATGCTTCGGATCATCTCTTTAAGAGCGATGCGGAGGGGTTTACAAACGCCATTTTACCGTCTCTCGAGCATCGCGATATCGACGCTTTGCCAGCGGTGATGCGGCCGGGTGAGGAGCACATTGTAATGAAGAATGAAGCACTAGAGACTCATAATATTAATGAGGTCGTACTTTTCGCTCTTCCTACGGAGCCTGGCAGTGAAGTAATGCATACCGTAGACGACGGTTTCCTGCGCGTTGAGAAAGGTCCTGTTGCTCAGGTTTCGAAGGCGGGCCAATTGTTGGATTTGGTTGCGGAAAGAGATGAAGTTGAATGGTTTGAATTGGCCAATGAGGAAGATTTAGCTGCTAAAACCCAGCTATCAGTTCAGTTCCAAGCCGAGCCTGGAACGCAATATGGAGTGAAGCTTGTTTACCGCCAGACCCTCATGTCTACCTTCCTTTTCTATGGTACGTTAGAAAATATGGGCGCCGATTATGGACGTCGTATGGCCATCATGAACCACAGCGATAAGCAAAAACATTGGTTACTTGAAGGAGGAATCATGCAACACCTCGGTTCGATTGAAGTAAAGGATGCACAAGGGAACCTTCTAGGCGCCTTTTCAGAAACCGGACCTATTGCGGTGAACACTCAGCTCTTGCCGATCGGTGAAAACGATGGTCAACTTCAGATTGAGCTTACCCAGGGATTGTGGCGGATCGATGCACTGGAGATTGTTAAAATCAAAGAACGTGTGGAGCCGACGCTGCATAGCGTTACTCGGATTGTCAGAGATCAGCGTGACCGCCCGGAAGAGGTGGCCCTCATGCACAACGACTCGAAACATTTGGTAAGTATGCCTGGCGACACGCGCGAGTTGTTTTTTGAAC
>CBFHKC010000029.1:15264-21086 GCA_965656315.1 uncultured Schleiferiaceae bacterium
ACTCGCGGCTCCTTCACATGTTTTCCTTGCCTCTAAAGGGTTTTATTTAGAGTGGACGCGTACAGCTTGGAACGACGAAGGAAATCCGCGCGCATTGCGCAAAATGCTGCTACATCCACGTCAGTATTTACGTGATGAAGCTCCGGTCTACAAGGCCTATGAAGCAGAGATGGAAGCTAAATTTTGGGCTTCTAAAATTCAAAACCCTATCCTTACCAGCCATGAGAAATAAGATCTTAGCTATAGCCGCCGTGGCGGTATTTGTTTCAAGCTGTGGAGTGCGCCAAGAAGCATCTTGGTTTAACCTCCCTAAAGCCGGGACCAAACATGCCCTTTATCACAGTCGTGGAGCGTTAATCGTGAATCCAGAGGATAGCAATCCGTTCGATAATATGTTAGGGGAACTCCTCTATATTGATGATGATGGGGTGATTTCCCTAGAGAATAAGGAAGGACGTATTCGCACGGAAGACCCAATACGCTACAAAAATTACGACCTGCATATCCTGCGTCCTAAGACAACTACAGCAAAGTGGTCTGTGCCGACGTCACCCTTGTTGTTTTTTACACATGGATGGTTCGGCTTGGTCACAGTGCCATTGACCTGGGTGACTTCGGGTGTGAACGCCTATTCAGAGCGACACGCCTACAAACTAGAAATGGAAACGCTTTCCATCGAACAGATTCGTGCACAGTGCCGCTTCCCGATGGGAATACCAGAGGAGTACGTGCCTAATCTAAAACCATGATAAGGAGTTAAAACTCTTCTTCATCAAAGTCATCTGCGCCGCCACCGGTACTGATGCCTTCGCAGTCTACGTCAATGTCGAGCTTTCCTACGGGCCTTTCAAATGGTTCTTGGGAGATTCCAAGCTCGGGATTTGCGTAGTTCTTTTTCATGTATACCGCCCAGATCGGTAGTGCTGCCGTGGCTCCTTGTCCGTAGTAGGTTCCCCAGCCACCGCCGAAGTGTGCTGCGCGGTCTTCACAACCGGTCCAAACACCGGTGATTAGATTTGGGACAACACCCATGAACCAACCGTCAGAGTTGTTCTGTGTGGTGCCTGTCTTTCCGGCGATCTCGTTTTTGAATTCGTACGGGTAGCCCGTGACGGCTTTGTTGCGGTAGAAGTTTTTCCCGAGGTTGTGACGCAAGCGAACACCGGTACCGTCTTCGGTAACACCCATAAGGAGTTTGAGAACAGCGTAGGCGTCTTTTTCGCCGATCACTTGGCGAGTTTCTGGTGTGAATTCTTCCAAGACGACGCCGTTTTTGTCCTCTATACGTGTGATCATAATGGGTTCTACGTAGCGTCCTTTGTTTGCAAAGGTGGTGTAGGAGCCGACCATTTCGTAGACGCTGAGGTCGACAGTTCCTAGGGCGATAGAAGGAACCTCTGGAATATCGCCAGTGATACCCATCTTGCGTGCAAGGTTGATGACAGGGCGCGGTCCGATCTGCTTCATTAGGAAGGTCGTGACCGTGTTCATAGAATTCGCCAAGGCGTGTTTGAGGGATTTTGTGCCGCCGTATTCATCGTCAGAATTGGACGGACACCAGTCTTCGATAAGACCATATTCTCCCTTTTCGATACAGATTTTGGCGTTCGGCACCTCCATACATGGGCTGTAGTTCTTCTCAATGATTGCTGAGGCGTAAACGAAGGGTTTGAAGGTGGAGCCGACCTGGCGCTTTCCTTGTTTCACGTGGTCGTATTTAAAGTACTGGTAGTCGTTTCCTCCGACCCAAGCTTTGACATGACCGGTTTGGGGCTCCATAGACATCATCCCTACTTGGTAAAGTCCCTTGTAATACATGATGCTGTCCATAGGGCTCATGAGCGTGTCTTTATCTCCTTGCCAAGTAAAGACGGTCATTGGGATCGGAGTGTTGAATACT
This sequence comes from uncultured Schleiferiaceae bacterium, assembly GCA_965656315.1. Lineage (GTDB taxonomy): Bacteria > Bacteroidota > Bacteroidia > Flavobacteriales > Schleiferiaceae > UBA10364. Next base: position 17,165 of record CBFHKC010000029.1, read on the forward strand.
TCGTTAATGCTGTCTTTGCTCGCTCCACTTTTCTTAAGACCGCGGTAGCGCTGGGTGCGGCGCATTGCTGAGTTTAGAATCTTGCGCACATTTCCCGCAGGGTCTTGGTCGAAATAGAACGGTCCGTATTTGCGGTCTTCTTTGACGATGTTGAAGATGCGCTGCAAGTTGCTCATGTGCTCGGTTACCGCTTCCTCAGCATTCTTCTGCATTTCAGCATTGATCGTAGTATAGATCTTCAAACCACCGGTATAGAGGTCGATGTCGTTGCCGGTTTGCTTTTTGTAGTTTTTGATCCAGCCTTTCATGTAGCCACGGAGGTATTCGCGGAAGTACGGTGCAAGACCTGCGGTATGGCTTTGGGGGCGGAATTCTAGTTGCAGCGGTAGGGCTTGTAGACTGTCCTTTTCCGTTTCTGTAAGCATGCCGTTTTTCACCATTTGTACGAAGACTTGGTTGCGGCGTGTTAGCGAGCGTTCCGGGTAGCGACGTGGGTTGTAGAGCGATGGGTTTTTCGCCATGGCGACTAAGACAGCAGCTTCTTCTAACTGGAGGTCGATGGGTTTTTTGTTGAAATAGACACGGGCCGCAGAGTTGATACCGACGGCTTGGTAGAGGAAGTCGAATTGGTTCAGGTAGAGGGCGATGATTTCCTCTTTGGTGTACAAGCGTTCGAGTTGGGCGGCGATGATCCATTCCCCTAATTTTTGGCCAATTCGCTGCACGATGTTTCGCGCAGGATCGTTGAATTGCATTTTCGCAAGCTGCTGCGTCAGGGTCGACCCACCACCTTTGCTCCCTAAACCGTAAATCGCACGTGCCAAAGCTCTTGCGTCGATTCCGCTGTGCTCAAAAAAGCGTTCATCTTCGGTGGCAACTAAAGCATTGATCAGGTTAGGTGAGATCTCGTCAAAGTTTGCTGGGGTGCGGTTTTCACGGAAAAAAGTACCTAGGATCTCTCCGTCTTCGGTAATGATTTCTGTCGCCAATTTAGTTTCTGGATTCGAAATCTGCTCTACACTAGGCAGTGCACCAAACACCCCCATCGAAGTCAATGTGAGTAACAATCCCAGTCCCCATACAGGCCCTGTCACGATGAGCAGGGTTAAGATGATTTGTTTAGTGAAGGAGCGACGCTTTGCGGGTGTTTCAGATTTCTTAGCCATACTTCAAAAATAGAATATTGCGGTATCCCTTTGTTAACGTACAATGAGAACTTTTCCTTGTGCAGTGATTTCGCCCAATTCATCCAGCGCATAGATTAAATAAACTCCTGAAGGGACCTTATTTCCGTCTAAGAACGTGCCCTCCCATCTTGCACCACCGCCTGCAGCGAGCGTTTCATAGACCAATCCACCGGTGACATCGGTGATTTTTATTCGGGCATTTTCCGTGTTGCCTTGGATAAATACGGTACCATCGTAGCCGGGGCGAACAGGGTTAGGGTAGACGTGTAGTTCGGGTTCCGTGCCACTGTAGCCTGGAGTGGCGGAGCTTCGGTAGCCGATCAGTCCCTGGTCAGTAGCGATGAGTACTTCACCAGAGGTGGGGTCTACAGCGATATCGGTGATGCTGTTGGAAAAGAGGGGGCTGTTGGTGGCGGTGAATTGGTGGATCGTTTGCAAGCCGTCCGGACTGACTAAAAAGACACCCGCACCACGGGTTCCAATCCATTTGCGGTTGCCACCGTCCACGAAAATGGACGTTATCGGATTGTCGCCAAGCAATTTCTGCACGACGCCGTCCTCTTCAAAAAGAATGGGTCGTGCGTCCCTGTTCCCGGAGCCGTCAAATACATTGTTTGGGCTGTACAGCACTACGAGTCCCTCGTCCGTACCGATCCACAACTCGCCGTCGTTGTCAAAAGTCATGCAGAGCACTTTGTCTGAAGGGAGATTTCCAGAGCCAACCCCTGTGCTTACTTGCCTGCGGAGTGCGGCGCCGTCTTTTTCTTTGTACGCGTACAGTCCGTTCGTGCGGCTTTGAATGAAGATCATTCCATCGCGAATCACAAGGTCTTTTAAGGCTACTGCATCTGCGCCTGGGGAAAGGGCAAACCGTGACCAATTTCCGTCTACATCTCTTCGAAATAGCGGCTCGGATACCAAGCTCTGCACGCCCCATAAATTTCCATCGTCGTCAAAAGCGATACCACCTGTACGCAGGTCATTTGCATTGCCATTCACGCCTTCCAGCACCCCGTCGGTGTTTGTGGTGTTGAACCATGCCGTGGTGTCGCCGTCGGTAAGTTCCACGATGCCGCCGCCCCAGCTGCTGAGATAGAGCTGCTCGCCAGTTTCTGTAAAGCGGTGTGCTGCACTGATGAAATCGGTCAAGCCGTACAACGTTTGTTTCGGCCAATGCGTCCACGCCTGCTTGCTGTAACGGCCGACTCCGTCGCTGGAGAACGCTTTCGTCCAGAGGTCGGTCAATGCTCCTGGCAGGTTAATAATTCCGCCCGTATTTCCTCGGTAGGGGTCTGCGTAAGGGTTAGTAGAGGGTCCGTTCGGATCGTTGTTTCGGCCTTTTCCGTAGGGAACTAGGCGGTATGCTTTGTTGCTGTACGGGCTGCTCGGCAGGATGCGCTTGACGGTGTTTCCGTCTTTGACCCGAATGATGCCCGTCTGGTAATTGCCGATGTAGAAGGCCTGCTGACCCGGAATGCGGGTAGCGGCAAGGGGCGCGAGAACACCTGGTTGGAACAATGCACCTGAGATGTTAATGGAGTCGCTGGGAGTGTTTTTTTGGTCCAATTTTTTTGCGAGCACATTGAAATCGCGAGATACCACGAGCCAATTTCCGATGACCGAAATGTCCCGGATGCCTTGGTTGCCGAAATTGGTGCCGGAATAAGGGCCGTTGTATGCTGCAGTTTGCCACACGCCAGACCCGTCCAGCTCTACGCCCAACATCTGGGTGCCCGAAGTCAGGTCTTCCGCAGCCAGCACAAAGCGCTCATCCACCTCAAACCAGCGGATGTGTTGCGGGCCGAACAGTCCTGAGATGCCGGCGTAGTCTATACCCGTCCAGCTTGGAAGATTTTCATTTAAGTTGCCCATCAAAAGCACGTCATCCCGGTTAGGAGAAAAGGCGCAAACCTCGCCGTCGCTGCTCACATCAAAGCTCTCAATCGCAATGGGCGTGTAGTTGTCGCCAAGCAGCAAGGTGCGCTGGGCAAGTCGTGAGTCAATCTCGAATTCCACCAGGCCGAAATCTGTGGCGGCATAGGCGCGTCCATTGTAAAAAGCAAAGCCATTGACCTGCTTGAGACCAGTGTATGATGGAGTTTCTTCGATCGCAACAATAGGGCGGAACGTGCCGTTTTGCCATACGTCGATCCGTCCACTGGCATAGCCGATCCACACCGTTTGAGAGGCAGGGTCTGTACGCAATGCTGTGATGCTGGTGCCCGATAGACCGTTAATTCTCGAGTAGCGTGTGTATTCGTCTGAGTTGCCGTCGATGACAATAAGGTTGTTTTCAGAGGCACAAAAGACATAGGGATCGAGGGGCTCGACGTGGCTGAATGTGTTGTAGGGGAGGTGGTCAATCCAAGAATTGAATCCGCTGATTTCCAATGAGGAAGCATCGGAATTTTGGGCGATAACTGTGCTAGGTGCCGCCGTTGCTAGGACGACCCATAGTCCGTAGATAAAAAATTTGCGGAGCTGTCTAAACATGGCTTCAATTTACGACCTTAGTACTTTAATTCGTACCATCGAGGTGCGGGTTTGTAATGCAAAATAATAACGACCATGGGATGCAGTAATTGTAGCAGTGGTGGTGGAGTTCCAAAAGGTTGTAAAAGCAACGGATCATGTGGAACTGGAGGATGCAATAAGTTGCCAGTCTTTGATTGGCTTTCAAATATGGAATTACCCTCAACAGAAAAACCATTCGATTGGGTTGAGGTTCGTTTTAA
>CBFHKC010000030.1:0-16044 GCA_965656315.1 uncultured Schleiferiaceae bacterium
TCCTTTGTCGTATCCATACGGACAGTGCTTGCACCCGCTCTGGCAGCAATAGCCGCGCTTGAGGTGGTATTTTTCCGTAAATACGATAAACCCTTCGGGACTTCTATAAAAATCCTCCGGATCCAATTCCTTATTAAACATCCATTGTCTTATTTAGGTTCGTAAAGTTACTATCGATGTTGGAATAATATCCTGCCCGGGTCCATCAATCCCGGAAATCGCCACGAGGCCACCGCACCACAAATCCCGCATTGCCACATCCCCTTGCCACGGCCGCTGAAATGTATATTTGCATATGGACAAACTCTCGGGACCGACGCCGTTAGAAACGGTCACTTTTGAAGGACGCACGTTCCGAATCAAGCGCGATGATCTACTTCATCCGGTGATTTGCGGCAACAAGTGGCGCAAACTCCAGGGTTGGCGTCCGTCCATCGAAGGTTCCTCGGAGGTCATCTCTTTCGGCGGAGCACACAGCAACCACTTACCTGCCCTGGCCTGTGTACTGTCAGAAATGAAGCGTCCCGGCAAATTTTTCATCCGAGGTGAAGAGTTGAACGCTCAAAGCAGCCCTTCGCTGCGCTACTGCGCCTCACTGGGAATGCAGCTGACCTTTATTTCCCGCGCGACCTACAAGAATTTACGTGCGGAAGATTGGTCTATGTCGCTACTTTCAGATGTCGAAACATCATCGGACGCGCTCGTTATTCCCGAAGGGGGCTTCGGAGCTGAAGTGCTCTCAGGTTGCGCGCACATCTGGGCGGAGCTTCAGCAGGAGCAGATCGATCATTTTATTCTGCCGTCCGGAACGGGTGCAACGGCCTTAGGTGTATTGAATGCAATGCCAGAGGGGGCTTCCACCATACTTCATGTGGTCAGTGCGGTAAAGGGGGCTAATCGCGAAAGAGATCGGATTTTAACAGCGGCAACCCAGCGCAATATTCGCTGTGTTTTCCAGGACGACCCGCACGGCGGCTTTGGCCGGATTCCGGAAAAAATTGGTCAAATCAGCACTAGATTTACCCAGCAAACGGGCATACCGCTCAACAGGAATTACACCCCAAAAGCGCTGGAATATTTGCTTCGAACAAATCTCTCAGGAACCGTGGTATTGCTCCACACCGGCGGATTCAACCTCAGTGGCGACTTCGAATAACGGATCCGTTACAGTCGCTGAAGAATCATCTCTTCCACCTCTTTGCTGTCCCAGCGCGCTTCGATGTTCTCGAGGGCTAAAATATCAGCCATGATCTCATCGTGGCGCTCCCCTTCGGCCTTTGCGTCTTGGTAAGGAATATTCGTGAATTTCACTAAAGAGTACAGCGGCGTCCATTTGTCAGGATGGTTTTTCTGCACGTTGCGCTCGATCTTTTTACGCAACTGGAACGCAGGGTCGGCCACTAGGTCACGCATCTCGATAAAGTTGCGCAAGCTGAGGTCTACCAAGGCATTTCCTGCAGGCTCACGAAGCTCCGTATACCTATCCAAAACCAATTTCATGTCGCTATCCCCGTGCTCATCTAAGAGTTCCAGGAACACGCGAACGTCTTCGAGAGATCCATTCATCCCTTCACCGTAGAACGGCACCGTGGCATGCGCTGCATCACCGATCAGCATTGTGTTGCTGCCCCAATGATAAGGATGGCAACGAATGCAAGCTAGGGCAGAAGTCGGGTTGTTTTCCCACTGCTCCTCAAGATTCGGGATGAGCGGGATCGCATCTTTGAAGTATTTTTCGAAATAGCGCAATCCATCTTTCCCTGTGGTGAGCTGGTCTAAGCCATACTCGCCTGTGAAAGGTGCAAAAACGGTTCCTGTAAATCCATTGTCTGTATTTGCTAGACCCATCAACATGAACTCGCGACGCGGCCAGATGTGCAGGGCGTCAATATTGAGCTGTGGTGCACCATCTTCTCCAGCAGGAATATGAACTTCCTTGTAGCCGCTGTCGATGAAATTCTGAGAAAAATTAAAGCGCGGTTTGCCCATAAGCGTGCGACGAACCGCTGATCCAGCACCATCTGCGCCCACAATCAAATCGCCAGTAACATTCACCGGTTCTCCGTGGTGACTTAAATAAACGTTACCCGATTCAGTATCGATGCGCTCACAAATGTGGTCAAAGTGAACGCGTACGTTTGTTTGCGCTTCTGCCAGATTCAGCAACGTCTCGTTGAGTTCACTTCTTGAAATACTGTGTATAGCTTGCTGGTCGATGCTGTAGGGAAAGAAGGTCTCATTCCCCTCTAAATCATGAATTTGACGGCCGTGTGCAGGAACCACAATCTTACGAATTTCTTCCTCGATACCTGCATATTTAAAGGCCGTCCATCCGCGATGACTTACCACGAGGTTGATCGAGCGTCCGCTGCCGTATTCCGCCTTTCTGGGGTCCGGGCGTTTCTCGAATACCTCTACTGAATAGCCCTTTTTTCCTAACGCATAGGCCATGTATGACCCTGCTAATCCCGCGCCAATTAATACAATATGCTTCATAGGAGATTGCTTAGTGGTTCTGTAAATAGTTCAACAAAATCTCGCCAAACCCGCGAATATCTTCGAACGAATTGTACAAGGGAACGGGCGCCATGCGAATCACATTCGGTTCTCGCCAGTCGGTAATCACACCTTGTTCCATCAAATAATCAAACAACGGACGACCGTAGCCGTGCACATGCACTGAAATCTGAGCACCGCGTGCTTCCATCGGCGTGATGATCTCCAGTGATTTGCCTGAAACTGTCGCTACATGATCGAGCACCTCCTGTAAATAAGCCGTCAATGCGGTACTCTTCGTGCGCAGCGCTTCACCACCGGCACGATCCACAAGGTCCAAGCTCGCGCGTATCGGCGCCATTGCCATCACAGGTACGTTCGAAAGCTGCCAAGCCTCCGCCGTAGGAATGGGCACAAAAGTCTCAGGCATCTCAAAGCGTGTAGCCTTCTCATGTCCCCACCAACCTTCAAAACGAGGGATATCGCTGAGTCCATGGTGGCGTTCATGTACGAAGTAACCGGCCGTTGCACCTGGACCTGAATTCAAATATTTGTAGTGACACCAAGCAGCAAAATCTACATTCCATTCGTGCAACTTGAGCTCTACATTTCCTGCTGCGTGTGCTAAATCCCAACCCACAATGATGCCTTTGGCCTGTGCATAGGCCGTCAATTCTTCCATAGCCATGACCTGGCCGGTATAGTAATTCACCCCACCGATCATCATCATGGCAATCTCGTCGCCATGAGCGTCGATCGCTGCTTTAAAATCTTCAGTATGAATGTGGTGTTCCCCTTCTCGCGGTCCCACTTCTACAAGATGTTCCTTAGGGTCTAAACCGTGAAAACGCAGCTGTGATGCAAGCGCATACTGGTCCGAAGGGAAGGCTTTTGCTTCACATAAAATTTTAGTGCGCTTGCCCTGTGGGCGGAAAAAGCTCACCATCAACAGGTGCAGGTTATTCGTAAGGGTTCCCATCACGACCACTTCTTCAGGCTTTGCACCGACTACTTTAGATAGGCTCTCAGAGAAAAACTCGTGGTAAGGCATCCATGGACGGCGGGCATGAAAATGTCCTTCTACTCCCCAATTTTTCCAGTCCTCTAATTCTTCATTCAAATACGACTGAGCGCCTTTAGGCATCAACCCAAGAGAGTTTCCCGTAAAGTAGAGTGTCTGTTTGCCATCGATGACTGGAATATGGAATTCGTTCCGGAATTCACTTAGCGGGTCTGCTTGATCGAGCTGCTTCGCATAGTCTGGGGAGAGTACGTTCATAGTGCTGTGTTGTTTTGGGATGCTAAAGGTAGGGCATAACCCAAACGACTCCTAAAAGTATCCATGGGAGCCCTTCGATCAGCAAGCTGTAATACAAGTCGCCGAATCTTGGGTGGGCAATAATAATGATGGTCGCGAAAAAGACGAAAGTGAGCAATGTAGGTAGCGGCGCTAAACCGAACATAGATACTAGGACTAAGAAGCTCAGCCACAGCAATGCGTGGGCAATGAAAATGCTGTTTCTCGGTCCGACGATGTGTGGAAGTGTTTTGATGGCGCTACTGTCGATACTTGAATCCCTAACGTCAAAGGGAATGGTCAGCGCTGCGGTCCATAAAAAGCGTTCTAAAAATGGGAATAGAGGCGAATGACCGGCGAGGTATGCGGGGATAAAGGCAGTCGTAAAGGCCCAAGTAAATGCAATCAAAAACAGTTTGAGACCCGGAACTGACCGAAGGCCGCCGCCGCGCTTTTTAAGCAAGAAAGGAAGGGGATATAGCACGGCAATACCGGCTGCAAATAGGTACAATCCGACAAGATTTACAGAAAATAACCGCACTATTTCAAACAACGCAATACCCGCTCCGAGCACCATGCTCATCCAACTTATTTTAGGCATGCGCTTGCGCCAAGTAGTGATTTTTGAAGCAGAATCCACCTGTGAAGGACCTTCGAAGAATCGCGCAAATCCATAGACCACAAGGGTTCCAGAGGCGTTGAGTACTGCAAGTGATGGGGTGGTGGACTCGAGCAGAATTTCGGTGACTCGTGTAAGAGCATAGACGGCACCGGCCACCCAAAAATTGGTATAAACCATGAGTCGGACTACGCCGAGCAAGGTGTTAATAAAAGGGTTGAAACTTCTCTCCATTCTCAGGTGTTAAAAATACATCACATTAGCCAACTCTGATGTAATTTTGCAGAACTTAAAGAGAATCTCACTATGAAGCGCAATTCATTTGCTTACAGACACATTGGTCCCAAAGCAGTAGATGTTGATCAAATGCTCTCTACTATCGGAGTAGATTCGATCGACACGCTCATCGACCAAACAGTACCCTCAGCTATTCGTGCTGAAAAGGAACTGGACCTAGCCCCCGCCATGACCGAAGCTGAATTCGCAACGCACATCGGTGCGCTAGGCGAAATGAATAGCGTGTTCAAAACATACATCGGTATGGGCTACCATCCGACGGTACTTCCAGGCGTGATCCAGCGTAACATTTTGGAGAATCCGGGATGGTACACCGCGTACACTCCGTATCAGGCAGAGATCGCTCAAGGTCGTCTTGAAGCGCTGATGAACTACCAAACTATGGTGGTTGATTTGACTGGAATGGAATTGGCGAATGCCTCTTTGTTAGATGAAGCCACAGCTGTTGCAGAGGCAATGTCGATGTTCTACGGCGGTATGCCAAGAGCGAAAAAGAAAGCAGGTGCGAATAAGTTCTTCGTAGATCAAAATACGTTCCCGCAGAGTTTAGACTTGTTGAAGACAAGAACTGAGCCGATCGGGGTTGAATTAGTTTTAGGAGATTACCGCGACTTTGAACCTACTGATGAATTTTTTGGAGCACTTGTACAATACCCAAATGCAGATGGTTCAGTAGAAGATTACCGAGCTTTCGGTGCAGCATGTAATGCGGCTGAAGTACAGCTCGTAGTTGCTGCAGATATCATGTCGTTAGTCTTGTTGACGCCCCCAGGAGAATGGGGAGCAGATGCCGTTGTTGGTACCACTCAGCGCTTCGGTATTCCATTAGGTTACGGCGGTCCACACGCAGCGTTTTTCGCTACGAAGGAATCGTACAAGCGTCACATTCCTGGGCGTATCATCGGACGTACGATCGATACAGATGGAAATCCAGCGTTACGTATGGCGCTTCAAACTCGCGAGCAACATATTAAGAGAGACAAAGCAACCTCAAACATCTGTACAGCCCAAGTATTACTTGCGGTGATGGCAGGAGCATACGGAGTTTACCACGGGCCGGAAGGTCTCATGGATATCGCCGAGGCTATTCATACGAAAACCGGCACATTGAATGAGGCGGTTAAGGGTATGGGGCTTACTCAGCACAATGCTTCCTTCTTCGATACGTTGAAGATCAGCTTGAAGGCGAGTAATAGTGCGACGTTGAAATCGTTAAGCGAAGATGCTGAGATCAATTTCCGTTACTTCGACGAGAAAACCATCGGTATTTCTTTGAACGAGACCACTACTGATGAGGATGTTGCTGAAATTGTCGCTGTTTTAGCCGCTGCAGAGCAGGTGGATACGATTGAGATGGGAGATTTAGGAACGTACATTCCGAGTGAATTGGTTCGTAGTTCAGCTTTCATGACAAACGAAGTATTCCACAGCTATAGAAGTGAGACGGAAATGATGCGTTATTTGAAGTCACTAGAGCGTAAGGATCTTGCTTTAAATCATAGCATGATTTCTTTAGGCTCTTGTACGATGAAGCTAAATGCTGCCTCAGAAATGATCCCATTGTCGAGCGGTTCTTGGAACAACTTGCACCCATTCGTTCCTGTTGAGCAGGCCGCGGGTTATATGGAGGTAATCAAGGACCTCGAAAAGGATCTTTCGGAAATCACAGGCTTTGATGCTACATCGCTTCAGCCAAACTCTGGTGCACAAGGAGAGTACGCGGGACTTATGGTCATTCGCGCTTACCACCAGGCTAATGGTGATCACCACAGAAATATAGCATTGATTCCTTCATCAGCGCACGGAACAAACCCAGCTTCTGCAGTAATGGCAGGAATGAAAGTGGTCGTTGTAGCTTGTGATGAGAATGGTAACATCGACGTAGATGACTTGCGTGCTAAGGCAGAGCAGTACAGTGAAACACTTGCATCGCTTATGATTACGTATCCATCTACACATGGAGTATTCGAAGCAAGCGTTAAGGAAATCACATCTATCATCCACGAGCACGGTGGTCAAGTATACATGGACGGTGCCAACATGAATGCACAGGTAGGTCTAACCTCACCAGGGCTGATCGGCGCCGATGTGTGTCACTTGAACCTGCACAAGACCTTTGCAATTCCTCACGGAGGTGGTGGTCCTGGTATGGGACCGATCTGTTGTAAGGCACACCTTGCACCATTCCTTCCTAAGCATACTGTCATTGATATGGGCGGTGAGCAAGGCATCTCAAGCATTTCTGCAGCGCCATGGGGTTCTGCATTGATCTTGTTGATCTCTTATGCTTACATCAAGATGCTAGGTAGTGAAGGATTGACGGACAGCACGAAATATGCCATCCTTAATGCGAACTACATCAAGGAGCGTCTTGCAGGGAAATTTGACGTGCTCTATACCGGTGAAAACGGTCGTTGTGCACATGAGATGATCTTGGATTGTCGTCCATTCAAGCGTGATGCGGGCATCGAAGTAACGGACATCGCTAAGCGTTTGATGGATTACGGATTCCATGCGCCTACTGTGAGTTTCCCAGTAGCGGGTACCGTGATGGTTGAGCCGACTGAATCGGAAGGTTTGTCTGAGCTGGATCGTTTCTGCGAGGCCATGCTGAGCATTCGTGAAGAGATTCTCGAGATTGAGAATGAAAGTGTAGACGAGAAAAACAACGTCTTAAAGAACGCTCCACATACACAATACATGATTTGTGGCGATGCTTGGGACTTCCCATACACCCGTTCGAAAGCTGGTTTCCCATTGCCGTTTGTGAGTGATAACAAGTTCTGGCCTACTGTACGTCGCGTTGATGATGCGTACGGGGACCGCAACCTAGTTTGTACTTGTGAACCGATAGAAAGCTACATGGAAACGGCGGAGGCATAGTCTCTAAGAATCGTTTGAACATACAACACCCCCTGAAAGAGCTTCTTTCAGGGGGTGTTTTTTTTAACGTTGGATCCTTATTGATAAGTTGTGCTGCCTCTAAGCACCAATTTCTCGAATATCTGCGCCAGTTGGCTTTTGGAAGAGCTCTAGATCAAAGTGTCGTGTTGCGGCATAGAGGTGATCGAAAATATCAGCCATAATACCTTCGTAAATCGCCCAATCTGTGGTGCTGGTAAAACAATATACCTCGACAGGAATACCTTCGGTGGTAGGTTGGAGTTGACGCACCATAAGGGTGTGCTCCGTGTTGATGCTCGGGTGATTTTTTAGATAAAACTCGATGTATTTGCGGTATAAACCTATGTTTGTTTGACGACGGCCATTGAGTAGACTCGCGCCTTGAATCACCTTAGCGCCGTTCGTTTCGTCGATCTCCTGCTGGCGTGCGGCCATGAATCCAGAAATCAGATCAATCTCTTGCAAACTGTCCTTAAGTCCCTCATCGAGGTGACGGATTGAAGTGATGTCGATGTGAATGTTGCGCTTGATGCGTCGTGCACCCGTGTCTGCCATACCACGCCAATTCACGAAACTATCGCTTACAAATGCCGTAGCAGGCACTGTGCTAATGGTCTTGTCGAAGTTTTTAACCTTCACGGTTGTGAGATCGATGCTGAGTACATCTCCGTCCACTCCGTACTGCGAAAAAGTAATCCAATCGCCGACTTTCACTAGGTCGTACATGTGAATCTGAAAATTGGCAAGCAGGCCTTTGATACTGTCTTGGAATACCAAGATCAAAATGGCCGTGGTTCCGGCAAATGCACCGAGAATCGCACCGGCTGAGGTTCCTGTCAGTAAGCTCAGTACGGCTATGGCCGCCGCAAAAAACGCTAGTAAGCGCACCACTTGACTAATGGTACGTACTGGAGTGTTCGTGTATTTATCGTTTTGACTGAGCCAATTCTCAAGTGCACGCAACGTGCGATTGATCAAGCTCACACCAAGTACAATCGTGTAGAGCACGATCATCTTTTCGATTACTGGAATAACCTTCGGAACATCATTAAAAACGAAGGGTAAACTTTGGTACACGATCCCTGCGGGAACTAGATGCGCCAAGTTCTTGAAAACATTCTGCTCAAAGAAGTAATCGTCCCAAGTCGCCTTGGTGCGTTTTACGGCAGTGTGGATAACACGAACGAGGATTTTGCGGGAAAGAAAATCGGCCAGTAACGAAATCAGTGCTAGTAAGAAGATATCGATACCCAGAACGATCCATTCGATCCAGTATTCAGAAACATGTTGTTGGCGCAACCAATCGCTGGCCCAATGCATTTGATCCATTAGTACGGGTGAAATAGGGTTATGCTGTCAAATCTAATTGAAGTTGCATAAAAATACCCTAATCCGTACACAGTCGTGTCATCTTGTCTTCTAATGTTACCAATTTGTGGGCTGTAAGGCACGCTAAATAATCCGCCGCCGCCGATGTTATTGCCCATGATCGTAAGGTAGTCGTACATGCCTTCGCTCACAGTTCTTGTTTCGAAAGCAAGATTGATAAGCGTGTCACGGAATACGGTGTATGGAGGTCCGATGAAGTTAAATCGGCTGATTTGTGGCCCTTGGATAAACTGTTCATCGTTAAAAATATTAATGCTGGAATTTAGGCTCATCTCCGTTTCCTGTGGAGTTTGCGGTCCAAAAGGTCCTTGCGGTGCATATATTTTTGTGGTCCAGTAGTTCTTTACCCAATATGCGTTTCCAACGCCCGCTGGATCATTCCAAAGTGCGTAAGGACTGTAATATGCGGAATCGGCATCTGCATAAAACACAGAGTCACCTGTTCTGAAATCCACCCAACTGCTGTCGTCTTCGAGAATAGGAAACATTGGTGAGAGAAAGCTAAATGGTGCGTTCACTACATCTAGAGTACTTTCCCAAACACCCGTAGCATCTCCGTATCCAGTAGGTACATCGATGATCAAGCTATATCCTTGGCCTACTTCAGCCAGTAGGGTGGTGTCTTCATAGCGGCCAGGGCTGACCTCAGGGAGCAAAGCCACGAGGCTGTCGTTTTTGAATACTTCTACTTGGGCGCCTGTGATCAACGTGGCAGCTTCAGTAGCTAAGTAGGGGGAGCTGATGGCTAGGTCCAAATAAGTTCCTGTTCCTGGCAAATCAGTTACTGCTCCACTTGCGGAAACCAAAGCGGCTCCATCGTAAGCGTCAGTTTTTACTTTATCGGTTACATCAATCTCACACGAAGTAAAGGCGACGCTGAGTAGGCTAAATGCTATAAATTTCTTCATGATTTAGAAGTCTAGGTTGTAAGTGATCGTAGGGATGGCGGTAGCGAAGATGGAAAGTTGCGTCGCCTTGGTCTGACCCGTAGCTACGCCGTTATCGTCCAATTCCTCTTCAAAGAATATGCTAAAGGCATTCTTGCGAGCATACGCATTGTAAACACCAACATTCCAGCTGCCTTTCCAGTCACGGTCTTTTTTGTTCGGTATAGAAATGTCCATACTCAGATCCAATCTGTGGTAGGCTGGTGTGCGGCTGTTGTTTCTACTCAGTGCGAACGGGTAGATAATACCTTCAAACTCACTGCGCGCCTCAGGATACGTGTACGGCTTACCCGTCTGGTAGATGAACGAACCTGAGAAGCTGATGTTCGGCTTCCAAGCATACGCAGCAACAATCGCGATGTCGTGCGGTTTATCTTGTGCTGCAGAATACCACTCACCAAGGTTGATCCACTCGTCAGGCGTTGCCCCTAAATCTACTTGAAGCTCTGAGCGGCTGTAGGTGTAAGCGATCCAACCGGTAAGCTGTCCTACTTTCTTGTCCAGCTGCATCTCTACGCCATAGCTTCTTCCGCGGCCGGTCATCAGTGCAACTTCGATGTTGTCAACTCCCGTAGGTTGAGCACCATTTTTAAAGTCAACAAGGTCACGCATAGACTTATAGTAGGTCTCTACGCTCAACTGCCATTCACCGTCCTTGAAGTTGCGGTTCCAACCCAAAGCGATCTGATCCGCTGTTCCCGGGTCGATATATCGGCCCGCTGGGCGCCAAGTGTCGATCGGTAATGAAGAGGTCGTATTCGAGATGAGGTGAATGTACTGACGCATTCTATTGTAGCTCGTCTTGATTGCCGTGTTCTCAGTAGCCTTGTAGTTGATTCCAAGTCGTGGTTCAAGGCCTTGAAGTCCATTAAATGATTCGATCACTTCGCGTGAACCATAGCTCGTGGTATCGGTGATTAGATCGTTACGAACTGTTCCATTCGAGGTAGGCGTGTAATTCACGACGTCACGCGCACCGAGGTTGTAGAACGAGCTGTAGCGCAAGCCACCACGCATGGTGAGTCGACTATTAATTTTCCAGTTGTCCTCAATGTACAATGCGGGTTCTACTGCATATTCGTTTTGCAGTTCGATATTGATGTCTGTGAGGTTAGTGTCGACGTAATCGAATACCGTGGAGAACGGTTCGAAGTCGTAGATGGTTGCTTCCGCCCCGTAGTTGACCTGATGCTTAGCACTCGGGAACCAGCTAAAGCCAATTTTATTCGTTTGGTTTTTGATATAGGCGATGTTGTCAATTTTCGCCTGCGGGAAATCAAAACCGATCGCGTAATCGTAATCAGAATACACCGTACTGACATTCATGAACAGCTTATCGGTGATCAAATAATTCCATCTACCCGTTAAGCCTAAGTTTCCCCAGTTAAACTTCACTAGTCCAGGAACGCCAAAGGCATCTTTACCGTAGTAGGCGCTTAAGAACAAGCGGCTCTTGTCGTTGAATTTGTAATTGACTTTCGCATTAAAGTCATAGAAGTTCGCAATGATGCTGTTGAGATCGTCATTCGGACTGAGCTTGAGCAATACATCTTGGTACGAACGGCGTCCGGCGACCATGAAACTCGCTTTATCTTTCACAAGGGGTCCTTCGAACATCAAGCGAGAAGAAAGAAGACCAAGGCCCATAGTTCCTCCGTACTCTTTCATATTCCCTTCTTTTTGGTGCACGTCAAGAACGGATGAAAGACGACCTCCGAACGGTGCTGGAATACCACCTTTATATAGTTTCAAATCACGAACGGCGTCACCGTTAAATACCGAGAAGAAACCGAAAATGTGTGAGCTGTTGTAGACAGGTGCTTGATCTAGTAGAATCAGGTTTTGATCGGTTTTTCCACCGCGCACGTTAAATCCGCTCGCGCCTTCACCTACCGTAGTCACACCAGGGAGTAAAGTAATGGATCGAATCACGTCAAATTCCCCTAAAAATTGAGGAATGGTTTTGATCTGCTTGGCCGTGAGCTGCGTGGTCGACATTTCTGCACGGTTCAGGTTTTCGTCCAATTTCTTGGCGGTAACCTCTACCTCGGCAAGCTGATTGGTAGCTTCTTTTAACTCGAAATTAAGACTCGTACTTTCGCTTAGATCGATCGTACGTTCGATGTTCTCGT
This sequence comes from uncultured Schleiferiaceae bacterium, assembly GCA_965656315.1. Classification (GTDB taxonomy): domain Bacteria; phylum Bacteroidota; class Bacteroidia; order Flavobacteriales; family Schleiferiaceae; genus UBA10364. The sequence goes on from CBFHKC010000030.1 coordinate 12,082, forward strand.
AGCCGATGTAGCTGATGGTGAAATTGTATTTGCCGGCGGGCAAAGTGAGTGAATAGAAACCGTAGATATTAGTAACAGTTCCTTGATTCTTTTCGTTGACAATAGAAGCGTTGATAAGCTCTTCTCCTGAGGCAGCATCTCTGATATAGCCACTTATGGTGACGTTTTGAGCAAATGCCGTGGTGCTAAAGATGATCCCGAATAGGGCAATCCATTTTTTCATGTTGCGGTGGTTTAACAACGTATATAAGTCAAAAACGTATGTTTTTGTTCCACGCAATACTCAAATAATGTGCCAATTAGCCTCGCTCTATTTTCTATCGTAGAAAAATTTTATAAGCGAGAATCGTACCGCTCAAGGAGCCCCCGATCACGTTTGCGAGGATCAGAGGAACGTCACTGAGAAATAGGCCATAGCCGAGCCAGCATAATTGGCCACTGAACATCATGATGTACATCGTGAGGCTCAAGTCTTTGACCTGTTTTAGACGGATGATTTTCCAAGCTTGTGGAACAAAGGCGGCGGTCGTTAATACCGCGGCGGCGATGCCGATTATAGATGCAATATTCATGTGTAAGGGTGCGAAATTTCTACCAACGAAGAACGATGTTTTTTCCGATGATTTCAACCCACTGCTCCGAGCTTTGTATGAGGTTTTGAGCAGCACCGTTCACCTCAAGCTCAGCACCTTCTGGCACACTTAGGGAAATGCTCCACAGCTCCTCGGCGCGCTGATGGATCGACAATGTATTTTTCTTCCCCGCCTCACCCCGGATAAACGCAATATCTAAGTTGGTGGCGTTGCTGCCCTCGCCGATCAGTAGATTGTTAAGTTGCGGTTGCTTCCAGGTCGTGGGAAAGTTTGGATCGATGTGAATGGTACGAGCAGTAGGGTCGGGCTCGACGCCAAAAAATTGGCGAACAATCGGGAAGGCGAAACTGTAGATGTTCCATGCTTGGCACATCATTCCGAAATCTGGACTGACTTCATACATGCTGCCCGGATGAGCGTAACTCCAGCTTTCGGACATGCGTTTGAGGTAGTCCAATGCTCGGTCTGGTCGGCCGTAATTGTTCTCAGCCACCGCAGATACGCCCGTAGGCAATGTCATGACGGCGCCGACATAAGAGAATATTTTTTTGCGCTTTGCAAAGCCGTCAGTATCGGTACCTGCGCTTTCATCCCGGTCAATCCCGGTAACAAATGTCCCAAACGGGTTGGTGTACTGGGCCGCTTTATTCAATGCACGCAGTGCCCGTTCTTTTGGTGCAAACCCGACTTCCATCGGGGTGTTCACGATCCAATTGTGATGCACGCTGTACGGATATAACCTAGGTTCCGAAACTACTTCTTCTGCATCAGGCATACTCTCGAGGGTATGCTTTAACGCCAATTTTTTCACAGCTTTCAATTCCTCCACTGCCCATGGCTTGTCTAATCCATCAGCCCGCGCTATCGCATCCTCGATCAATTCAATCGCTTGTTGTGGCGTTCCTCGAACATCAGCGTACGCATCTGCGCTCTCAACCCAGTACTCCTGGTTGATGAATGCACTCAGTCGTGCTGCATTCTTTCCGGACCACTCCGCAATACTTGCGTCATTATCCATCCTAAAGGCAGCTTTTTCTAATGCGTTCCAGGCCTGAACGGTATAGGCGGCAACGTCGATCATTTCGCCATTCATCCCATGAATTTCCATCATCCCGTACCCGTCTGGAATCCCGTTGCCATCGGCATCTTGCTCTTGCAACCACCGCATAGATTTGACCATTAAAGGATACATCTCCTTCAAAAAATCAAGATCTCCACTCCATCTATATGTGTCCCACACTGCCGTCACGAACTGTGGCGTTTCATTCAAATTACCCGGATTAAACACAGCGCCATTGGTGGACATTTCATGAATAATGCGTCCGTTTCCGTTTGCCCCTTCCGAGGCCTTTGCGAGTAATCGCAACATGCTCTTGCTTAAATCGTACCGACCTACCGCATTTAATCCGAGCACGCTAAATTCTGCATCGCATCCAAAGAACCAAGGATAGTCTTCCATGCCGGCAGCAAAACCGTAGCCCAATGAATCGGCATCCATTTCCAGCCATATAGTATTGTGTTTTAGCCAACTAAAAACAGTCTCAATTTCCTTATCCTCGGAGGCGATGAACGAACTTCGCTTCCCCAACTTTTCGTGGCGCTTAGATTTCTCATCATAAGCGATTCTCCAGTCTTTCACCGCGGCCAATTCCATTTCAGCCTCCTCAGCGGTCCGTCCACCGGCGATATAAAAACGGTGGACTTCCCCAGATCGGCTTCGTATTCTGTCTTTCGCGTAAGTTGCATTTTCTTCAGCAACTATAATTGCTGTCCAGCCATTGCGTACGTCTTGCGCTTTCCAGTTCGGACCCGCAGAAATAGAGTCTGGTCCATCGATCATTCCCGTGCGCTCACCCAGCCACGTAGGTCTCAAATCTACCCGGGGGTCAAAGAACAATTCCGCGCCATTAGGCGCACCGTTAATCGTAAATTCCACCACCATGGACCTGGAACCGTCAGGAATGAATTGGCTCCTAGTAACGGTCAGATCCCCTTTCTGATAGACGAATGTATTTCCAGTGGGGGCTATGATATATGTTGATGCGGTATCCAGCGCTGTGAATGCTCCGTCAACGACGACATGCGCAGTAAATCCATCCAAAACTTTAATGGGATGTGTCCAAAATCCGCCCATTTCCCCTTCGATGTGCCATCCCATGTCGGGGAAAGTACCGTCTTGAAATCCAATGCAGTATGCTTTTGTACCCGACGTGAACGTCTTAGAATGCAGATAGGCTTCGTTGCCCTGCTGCTTTTTCTCCTCTGCTAGTAAAGCGCTTAAAGTAGGTTCAGAATCTATGCTTACAGAACGGCAACTGATCAGACTGAGAAAACTGAGTAGTGTTATATAAACGAAATTGTTAATAACGTGTTGATAACTATTGTTAGTGACCGTAGTTTCGGCTTTGGCGAGTTGCATTCGTTGCATAAGTGACGTAGTTTTGCCCCAGTTATAAAACAAGAATACAACATGTCTCAATTAGTTGGAAAAATTGCTCAGATTATCGGCCCTGTAGTGGACGTTAAATTTGAGACTACAGAAGGTGTGCTTCCTAAGATTTACGAAGCTCTTGAAGTTACAAAATCAAGCGGCCAGATCGTTATCCTTGAGGTGCAAAAGCACGTAGGGCAAGACACTGTTCGTGCGGTATCTATGGATTCTTTGGACGGATGTCAGAGAGGGCAAGAAGTTCGTGCACAAGGGAACGCAATCACAATGCCTATCGGTGACCAGATCTACGGTCGTGTATTTAACGTAGTAGGTGAGGATATCGATGGTATCGGCGGTATTGACCGTTCGAAAGGATTGCCAATCCACCGTCAAGCTCCAGCTTTTGAGGATCTAAGTACTTCTACTGAAGTTCTTTTCACAGGTATCAAAGTAATTGACCTTATCGAGCCTTACTCTAAAGGGGGTAAAATTGGTCTATTCGGTGGTGCCGGTGTTGGTAAAACTGTATTGATCCAGGAATTGATCAACAACATTGCAAAAGGACACGGTGGTCTTTCTGTATTTGCTGGTGTTGGTGAGCGTACACGTGAAGGGAATGACCTTATGCGTGAGATGCTTGAGTCTGGCATTATCAACTACGGTGACGATTTCATGCACGCTATGGAAAATGGCGGATGGGATTTGAGCAAAGTGGACAAGGAGTTGATGAAAACTTCTAAAGCGACGTTCGTATTCGGTCAGATGAATGAGCCTCCAGGTGCACGTGCTCGTGTTGCATTGTCAGGTTTGACACTTGCAGAATACTTCCGTGACGGTGAAGGCGACGGACAGGGTAAGGATATCCTATTCTTCGTTGATAACATCTTCCGCTTTACTCAAGCAGGTTCTGAGGTATCAGCACTTCTTGGTCGTATGCCT
>CBFHKC010000030.1:16143-18402 GCA_965656315.1 uncultured Schleiferiaceae bacterium
TCTGCAGTAGGTTACCAGCCAACGCTAGCTTCTGAAATGGGTGCGATGCAAGAGCGTATTACTTCTACGAAAAATGGTTCTATTACATCTGTACAGGCGGTTTACGTACCTGCGGATGACCTTACCGATCCAGCTCCTGCAACAACGTTTGCTCACTTGGATGCGACTACAGTATTGTCACGTAAGATTGCTGAGCAAGGTATCTACCCAGCGGTTGATCCACTAGATTCTACTTCACGTATTTTGACTGCTGAGATTGTAGGTCCAGAGCACTATGATACTGCACAGCGTGTGAAAGAAACACTTCAGCGTTACAAAGAGCTTCAGGATATCATCGCCATCTTAGGTATGGAAGAGCTTTCTGAAGAAGATAAACTAGTTGTATCGCGTGCACGTCGTGTTGCTCGTTTCCTTTCTCAGCCATTCCACGTAGCCGAGCAGTTTACTGGTTTGGAAGGAGTTTTGGTAGACATCAAAGACACTATCAAAGGTTTCAATATGATTCTCGATGGAGAGCTAGATCAATATCCAGAAGCTGCCTTCAACTTGAAAGGTAACATCGAAGAGGTGATCGAAGCTGGTGAGAAGATGTTAGCTGAAGCTTAATAAATAGCCTCATGTATTTAGAAGTTATCACACCTGAAGAGGTATTGTTTAAAGGCCAAGTAAGTAGCGTACAGTTGCCAGGAAAAGACGGATTGTTTCAAATCCTGAATGACCACGCACCGTTAGTTGCGACCCTTGCTGCCGGCACCGTGAGTATTCGCGTTGCAGACGATACAAAGACGCTCGATCATTTGAGCTCGCAGGTGATTCTTGACACTTCAGACGACAAGCTTTGCACCGTGAGTGTAAAGGGCGGCGTGTTAGAGTGTAAGAACAATACGATCTCTGTACTAGCGAGCTAATCCTCGTAAGAAATAAACGATTCGAATCCCCGTTATCCATTAGGATAGCGGGGATTTTTTTGTCCCTATATTTGCCCTCCTAACACAATCAGAACATGAAGAATTCACTACTCGTTGCGGCCTTAATTGGCCTCTTTGCCACTGCACAAGCCCAAGAGTTTGGTCAGCGCAAAGGCATACGCGGGATTGTTGCAAAAAAGAACCCCACCATAGAACTCAACGAGGTAGAGGTCCGCACTTCACTCTCCAAGGAAACCTACGCAAAGGCTACGCGACAGGTTATGATCCTAACCGCGAAAGAGATTCAGGAATTACCGGTAAATAACATTAACGAACTACTGGACTACCTCGCTGGAGTTGACATGCGCCAGCGTGGACCGCTCGATGTTCAGGGGGATCTCGGCGTTCGTGGCGGTACTTTCGACCAAACGCTAGTCCTTGTGAACGGCGTGCGTATGAACAACCCTCAAACGGGCCATCATAACATGAATTTGCCGGTGCCTCTACAAATGATCGAGCGCATTGAAGTGATTCAAGGTGGAGCGACGAATGCGCACGGGATTGGAGCCATGACAGGTGTGGTTAATATTGTGTTGCGCAATGCCCCTAAGAAATTCAATGCCGGATATGCAGTAACTACCGGTGCCCACGATTTGTGGAATAACAGCTTTTATGTTGGAAAAAAGATAGGTAAATGGGGAGTGCAGTTCGGTCAGCAGTCGCAAAAAACCTCTGGCTACATTTCTAACACGGATTTTCAGAGCAGCAAGCTTTTTGTCAACCTCGAACGGGAATTCACCCTTGGTAAGGAGAATGGCAATATCTCCCTTTTTTATGCCGAGAATCAGAAGGCTTTTGGCGCGCAGAACTATTACTCTACGACCTTCCCGGATCAATTCGAGGCGATCTCTACGCGTATCTTTGGATTGAAATTGGACGAAACGATAGGTCAGTCTACAGATGTCACGTTCAATATGAATTTCGTCACCGGAACCGACCGCTTCGAGCTCTATCGTGAAACCGCTGGTTTAGCCGGATTCGATGCGAGTGATGTGCAGTATACGAAGCTCGCAAATGGTCGCTATTACCGCGCTGCTGACGGTGATACAGCGGCTTCTTGGTACAGTGGCCCCAATTTTCACCAAACGCTAGTTTTTAATCAGAATATTGTAGCAACACACCGTTGGAATGTGGAGCACCAAAGTAGTTTAGGGTATAACCTACGCTATGATGAGATTCATTCTAATGTGCTCGGTGGGGATTTTGGGGATGTCTACCTCGTACCGGGATGGGAAGGCTATACGATGGACAAGGGCGCTTCTACTGCGGACTTTTCATTTTTCGCAGAGCA
>CBFHKC010000031.1:0-5802 GCA_965656315.1 uncultured Schleiferiaceae bacterium
GCCGTTAAGTCTGTGATAGCACCGTCACAAATACTGTTACCTGATGTGCTGGAAACTGTCGCACTAGGGTTTGCAGCTACCGTCACATTGACCGTGTTCGAAGAGAAGCTACAACCAACACCACTAGTTTTCATCGTCGCTGAATATGTGCCTGTTTGACTGGCTGTAATCGTAGATGTAGTATCACCTGTATTCCAAACGATATCTGTGTAACCTGATGGCAAAGCAAGCGTCAAGGCATCGCCTTGACAAAGCTGGGTTGAGCCCGTATATGCAATAGTTACATTGTTTGAAACCCCGCTTACCACCGAAACATCATAGGTTTCATTTGTCGTTGTAGTGTATGAACCTTCGGCCACTAGTTCTATGCTGTATGTGCCTTGGCTCGTTGGAAAATACTTCACCGAGGTTCCTTGACCTATTACAGATCCGTTGTACCTCCACTCCAAAGACATGGTAGTATCCGGGGTTACGGATTGTACGGACAAAGCTACACTGTCTCCTAAACAGATTTGATTTGCTCCTGTAATCGTTAGTGTTGGTGTACTTTTGGTAATGACATCTACCGTATCACTATAGGTTATACCATTGGTGTTCTCAGCCTTCAAAAGCACACTGTAGGACAAGCCTGAACTCAGCCCGGAATAGCTTTTAACGACTTGCTGAAAAGTCATGTCCTCTAATGGAAGGGTGTTTGTCAAACTATTAATCGCCGAACCTGTTGGGTCGATAAGTATCCAAGAGTAAGTGGTCTGTAGATCCTTTGCATTAATCTCTGCACTTAAAAAAGCGGAACTATTAGTCGTACTGCTTACTGTAAGGTTCTGAATAATTGGCTTAGCGGTTAGTGAACGAGCACTTACTACTCCCGATGCGTCTGTATACTCAAGTGATGTTTTTATGGCTTTGAAATAGTAATAATAATCGATACCGCCTGCTACACTATAATCAGTGTAAATGGTGTCTAAGATTGGCGAAGAGTTTAGACGAATCGTATCTACTGGACTTGAAGTTGAGTCATATCTAAACAAATCGTACCCTATAATTGTGAACTCACCAATAGGTGTGCGCCAATCTAAATGTATAGATGATGTATCCCCCGAAGCGTTAAACCCAAAAGACAATGCACCATAAGTGCTGATGTTGAATTTGAATCTATCGGTCTCTCTCGGGCCAGGGAAGTTTTCGTTATCAATATAATCCGAAACGCTTATACCCATAGTTCCATTGATAACGCTCGTCGGGTCAAGATTAAATTTCGAGTAGAAAATCGTCGAGTCTTCCGACCAATAGGTAGAGTCCAAAAGAGTGTAAGTATTGTGAGGAAAAACAGGTCCGTATTTCACAATAGGAGTCTTTGATATATCCATAGGTCTATTGAAATAAACCTTAATAGTATGATCTCCACCATTAACGAAAGGCGTGTTGACATCGTTATATGATGTCAACAAGCTGTCTATTTCAATTTTCCAAATATGTCCGTGTGAGCTAGCGGAAGGTGCGTTCATGGCACTATCTGATGCTTCTACGACACCAAAAAAAGGAAATTCTCCATTGTCAAGTACCCCTGCTTCGATGGAGTCAGCATTTGCAAATCCATAATAATTGGGAGACAGTTTTGAAACCGTAAAAACATTTATTGCACTGTATTCATGGGCAACAACTTGATATTTAGTTTGTGAGCCGTAATAATCGCATATCTGTCTATTACCAAAAATTGAATTACCTCTTATCTTAGGATAGCCTTGGACTAAATTATTATTGTAATCGAATCCACCAAGTTCTATGGCTCCGTGATTGGCCCCTCCATAACTTGGACATCCTCCGGTAAAATTATCCGCAAAAAGGTTATCGACTAATTCGCCCTTTACATTGGAAATAACCGCCCTTGAAGGGAAATTATTCATAAATACACAACGCTCGATACGTGACAACTCATCTAATTGCCAAAAAATTCCAAAGTCTGTATCATCGCAATTTTCAATAATACAATCCTCTAAAACGAATCCACCGCCAGAACTTGCCTGAGGTGCTTTAATTAGGGCTGCATAACTACCAAAAGGTTGAGCATATTCGAACCGACAATATTTAAACTCTGGAATGTAGTTATTTAGATTACTTCTGATAAAACCCCACTTACCGTATGCGTTTCCATATTTCGTGAATGTGATGATGGAATCTTTAGTTCCTTCACAGGTGATATAGTTGAATGAGAGTGATTTCTGAGGAGCGAAACGAACAATAGCTCCCGGCTTTATAACCAATGTATCAAATACAACGTTACCATCAATTATATTCAAGTCTTTTGGATACAAGGTTGTTGTTCCACTGTATAGACCTGCATTAAACTTTCTGCCATTGGTCACACGAATATTAAATTCTTGATCTGTCTCTCTATCATCTGAAGAATTAAAAACTAAACGCAAACGTAGATTCCGGTAATTGGCAATATTGGAATCAATCTGAAATGTCAATGGATTGAAATCTGTTCTAATTTGACCAAATTCTGATAATGATCCAATAAAGACACTGTCCATCATCGCGTCTATCATAGTTGAGTCTTCAAACTTCCCTACGGTCAACTTAACCCAAATAGAGTCTGCAAATCCACCTACATTCTTTATCGTTGGTATAAGAGAGATTATTTCCCCTCCATCCGGATTACCATCATTATTTCCTTGAATAGTATCTATAATGTCAAAATCGACCATAAATGGCGTTGCAGGTTCCTCACCATAGAAAGCTTCCACTAAATCAAGGTGATTATATGGATAACCGTTACCCTTGGTGTAAACGGAATCTGTGTAATACCAGCTATTTATAAACTTCACAAAGATTTCTTCATTTGTAGCCGAAGGAAATCTTGTTTTGAACAAACTCACCATTCCTGAAACAACAGGAGCGGCCATGGAGGTTCCGTTCCAAGATGCATAACGATTGTAGTTACCCGAATTACCTGCTGCTAAAGCCCCGAGAATCTGATAACCCGGAGCGTTTACCTCATAATTAAACTTATCCGGATAGTCACTCCAATATGGTCCGGTATAGTCGTAATTGGACCAGCTAACTCGAAACCCCTGATAGTTCCACGGCTTAGTAGCCTGAACTCCCAAAACAAAACTATAAGCTGCTGGATAAGAAGGCATAGGTAACGCTCCATCGGGACACTTTTGGCCATCAGCTCGAATACAAATTCCATCATTTCCTGCGCTGGCTACTAGAAAACTAAATCCATAAGCATATTGAAGCGCATTCTCTAAAGCAAGAGATCTCCCATAGCCGCCAAGGCTCATGCTCAAGATATCTGATCCACTCATCGCCGCAAGAGCTACTCCCTGGGCAATATTCGAAGAAGTTCCGCCATTATTACTTTCTAGAACCTGATATGAAGTAACCTTGGCATCCTGCGCTATACCAGCAATACCGATAGAGTTGTCGTTTTCAGCAGCTGCGATAGAAGCACAATGCGTTCCGTGACCGAGATTATCCAGAGGCTGGTTATCTCCATTTACAAAATCCCATCCCCAAATGTCATCGATATATCCATTGCCATCATCATCTACTCCAGGACTACCATTTAATTCAAGTGGGTTTTTATGTATTTTATTGCGTAAATCTAGGTGAAGCGTATCAACACCCGAATCCAAAACAGCAATAACAATGCTTGAGTCACTTTCGGTGTTTGTCGTAAACTCTTTACGGATACTGTCCGATTTGGTTGCTGCAAAAGACCATTGTTGATTTAATTTAGCGTCATTGGTCAAAGGGGCAGCAGAGAGGGATTCAAAATGATAATTCGGCTCCGCATACACGATGTAATCGTCCCCTAAAGCTTCAAACGCTCGAATAATCGGGAAGATTCCATCCCATGCCGTGTCTTTGAAGGAAATCTTATAAATATTCGTCAGCTTAGGATACTCGTAGTACTTACCGCTGTATGTGGTGAAGCCTTGCTCACCGCCCGGTATGGGCTTTTGGACAGGGAACAACTGCTCCATGCGAACTTCACTATAGTCAGCTAAAACCGCGTCTACCGCACCAATTTTCGTTTGGCTCTTGGTTGTATTTAAACTTGGCGATAAGTGGTCCGCAAAGCGAACTAATATTTCGCCACGCTCCCAGTCCACCATTGAGAAGTCTACACCGAGCATAGATTCTGGCACATTGTTTTGCGCCGTAAGACTGCCAGTCGTAAAAAAGACCGATAACACAAATAGTAAGCGAGTCATCTGTTTCATAAGTACTTGGTTTTTCTAATGTTCTATCTTTTATTCCTCTTCTCTACTGCTTGGCAACATTCAGATTCAACACCTGACCCGTAGCAGTGCGTACACGTATCATGTACATTCCTGCGGGCTGCTCTTCCAAGCTGATGCGTAGCTCCGCGTCCTCAGGATACAGTGTCGTGATCACTCGACCTAGAGCGTCTTGTACCGTCACCTGTTCCACCTCTAAAGTGCCAAAGCGCAGCGTCACTGAACCCGTAGTCGGGTTCGGATACATGCTCAACTGGCTCATCAGATCTTCCATAGCACCGATGCTGTTGTAGAACTGCATCGCACTCATACTACTCTCACAGCCGTTCGCATCCATCGTCATCACGCTGTAGTTCCCGAAGTTGTATGGACGTAACGTATCGTTTGTCTCACCGGACATGCTAACTCCGTTGAAGTACCACTGGTTCCCCTGTGTTGCACTAGAGATCATCAGCGTATCGTTCGCCGTGTACGTGATCGTTGGCGTAGCAGGCAGTGGGTTCACTACGACTGTGACGGTATCCGAAGTGATCGAACAACCGCCCGAGTTGGTCACCGACACATAGTAGTCTCCACTTTGATTCGCAGTTAGCTGCGTACTATTCGCATTGGTGTTCCAAGCATAACTCGCATAGCCCATAGGTACCCCTAAGGTTACCGAACCGCCGTCACAGAACTCCAATACACCACTTGCCGTAATGCTCGGTGCCGTGATTTGGCTCGTGGTAATAGTCGTGGCCGCGCTCGTAGCGCTACATCCGTCCGCATTGGTTACCGTTACCGCATAATTTCCCGCGTTTGGTGTCGTAATGCTCTGCGTCGTAGAGCCGTCACTCCACAAGTAACTGCTCATACCCGCAGGGGCCGTGAGCGTTGTACTGTCGCCTGAACACAACGTGCTGTTTCCAGAGTTCGTTACCGTTGCAACCGGAGGTACTGCAGCGCTAAGGCTATATAATGTACTGCTTGCGCTACAGCCATTAGCGTCCACAACACTCAAGCTGTAGTTTCCTACACTACTTGCCGTGTAGCTCGATGATGTCGCTCCACTAATTGCGTTTCCGCCTAAATACCACTGGTAGCTGCTCATGCCCGTCGGACCGCTCAACGTCTCTGAAGCTCCTGTACAGATAGATCCAGTTCCCGTAGATGTAATACTTGCCGTTGGTGGGGTATTCACCGAGACAGAAGTAGCCGTAGTAGTCGTACTACAACCATCCGCATTGGTTACCGTCACGCTGTAGTTGCCCGTTGCATTAGGACTGATGCTATTCGTAGTCGATCCATCACTCCAAGTGTAACTCGCATATCCCGTAGGTACACTCAACGTCACACTCGATCCCGAACAGATGCTCGTCGATCCACTCGCCGTAATAGTAGGCGTGCTGATATTACTCGTGGTAATCCCCACAGCCGCACTCGTAGCGCTACATCCGTCCGCGTTGGTTACCGTTACCGCATAATTTCCAGCGTTTGGTGTCGTAATGCTCTGCGTCGTAGAGCCGTCACTCCACAAGTAACTGCTCATACCCGCAGGGGCCGTGAG
>CBFHKC010000031.1:5902-17135 GCA_965656315.1 uncultured Schleiferiaceae bacterium
CGTTGTACTGTCGCCTGAACACAACGTGCTGTTTCCAGAGTTCGTTACCGTTGCCACTGGTGTCGGGTTTACCGTGACTGTTTCTGATGCGGTGGCCGTACAGCCGTCTGCCGTGGTTCCCGTTACGGTGTAGGTGCCGGCCGTGTTCGCCGTTAAGCTTTGGGTTGATGCTCCATTGTTCCAGCTGTACGAAGTAAATCCGCCTGAAGCCAATAAATTGACCGAAGAGCCTGCACAAAATGCAGTAGACCCGCTCGAAGTAAGCGCTAGTGTAGGCACAAAATTGGACACCACACTCACTGCTGGCAAGGTCGTGGAACAGCCATTAGCATCCGTGATCTCAACATCCACAGCTTGCGTCGTAGAAACGCTTATCGAAGCGGTTGTATCGCCTGTGGACCAAGAGTAATCCATTCCAGAAGGAGCTGAAAGTACCACACTGTCCCCTTGGCAGAACTCTAAGGATGACGCATTTGAAATAGCGCCTATTGGAAGCGGATTTGAGGTAAGCGCGAATATTGTGCTTAGATCAGAACAGCCTGCTGAATTTGAGGCTTCCACAGTATAATTACCCGCGGCTGATACCTGCAACGTTGAACCTGTAGCTCCAGATATTTGAGTTCCGTTCTCGAACCACACATATCCAGTACCTCCCGAGGCGGTAAGTGTTACTGTTTCGCCATCACAGAACGCATTCGTGGCTGGTCCCGAAAGGGTTGCGCTAGGTAAAGGCGACACACTTACGTTCACAGCAGTAGAAGTAAATGGACACGTCGAGGTTGTACTCATCAAAGTTGCTGAATAGGTACCCGTTGAGTCTACAGTTAACGTTGCTGTGGTATCCCCTGTGTTCCATACGATATCTGTGTAGCCACTTGGTATGTCTAGGGTGAGTGCCTCCCCTTCACACAGCTGTGTCGAACCTGTATAGTTAACAGCTACGGTAGTTGATTGCGGTGATAGCACCTCTAAAGTGATGGACTCAGAAGTGTTTCTTGTATAATCGCCAGTAGTAGTTGCTGTAACGGTAAATGTGCCAGACTGGGAGGGCAAATACGCGATAGACATTCCTGAACCAATCACATCGCCGTCCAAGAACCAAGTTAGGCTGAGGGTCGAATCTAAACTTGGTACTTGCGCAGATAATAGTAACGAGTCGCCACTGCATATAGAAGCCGATCCTGTAATGGTAATTATCGGTGAAGATTTCGTCAAGATAGAATCAATTTTACCTTGAGTCGTCCCTAAAGCATTTTTCGCTTGGACCTGATAGTAATAAACTCTTCCCTCTAAAATAGAAGGAATACTTTTGGAATAACTGGTCGCCTTGTAGTCTGAACTCACATATTCCCAAGACGTAGAGTTAGTCATCGTAGTCTTGCTTGTTCCATACACAAACCTACCATCCGTCGCAATAAAATTGGGGTCAATATTCGCTTTGAACGTTATACCGGAATTACTAGGCTGTTCGGCTTTTAAGGTCTCTACGCGTGGTTTAGACGCATACGGAGTCGCCCATACGCCTTTTGAGATCTGGCTTTCTGAGAAATTACTACGTAAAGACGTGTAGAAATATTGATACCAATTTCCTCCAATAACATTTTCATCAGCAAAGACCGTATCCTGAATCAATGTGGCGTTTATCAAAACGGTATCACCATTACCATTTGTGGTATCACGTCTGTAAATGTTGTAGCCAATCAGATCAACGATCGAATCTGGACCTTTCCAGAACATGTTGATTTGAGAGGAATCTCCATATGCCGTAAATCCATTGGAAAGCGAAGTTGAAACATCTAGTCTAAACTCAAACCTATAGTCCTCAATGGGCATTGGAAACCCTTCATTATCTACGGCGTTCCGAACACTAATAATATTGTAACCATCAGATGATGTTAATTGAGTAACCTCAAAATTTCCTGTCCAAACCATCGAGTCGGCTGACCAAATACTCTCATACCCTACGATGTTTTGTGTGTAAGGCTTGCGCACCCCGAAAGTGACGAACGGATTGACGGAAATATCCATAGGTCTATTAAAGTAAACGTCGACTTTATGCGTGCCTAAACCGATTTGTTTATGAATAGGATCATTCAGGATGTTAATAACAGTTCCGTCCAATTCTATTTTCCAAACATGGCCGTGTGCATGAGGACTTGGCTTATTCATTGCGTTATCAGAGGCATTAATTGCTGGTAGGGTGGCATCCTCTGTAAAATCAAAAACATCATCCTCAATCGCACTTTGGTCAGTTGTGCCAAAGTAATTACTAGCTAAATGACTAATTTGAAACTTTGGAAAATCATTATAATACCAAGTGCCAATACCAATACCTTCTCTTTCAATATTATTAAGTTTATAGGTATTTGTAAGAAATGAGTTTGAGGTTACTCTTGAGGTTTGAGTGGTGTCATAGACTGTAACCACAGGAAATACCTCATTTGGATGTTCCGTGTAATTGTTAACGAAAATGTTATTTGAGACCTCTCCTGAAAACGGGTGATTTTGATTTCCTCTATCGTCCAACTCAACTAACCAACGACTCATTGCATAATTTCCCTGAATTAAACATCTTTTCATAGAAGTGCTGTCCCGAAGTCCAATAAGATTATTTCCCGTAAATCCTAAATGATTGAAACGGAAAATACAATCTTCAAAAGATACTTTATTTCTTGGGCCCACTAGTGCTGTTCTATTAACTGGAGATGCATACTCAAAAATTGTATACTTTATCGTCGCCTTGTCCCTAAATGACTCCAGACCGGACCACAGACCATAATCATTAATGTTCTTGGTAAAGACAATCATTGAATCCGGTTTACCATGACATACCAAGTGATTATATGCAATTCCAAATAATGGATCTATTTGTATGTACGTGCCAGGGAGAATGACAAGTGTGTCAAACAGTGAGTTTCCAGTGACAATAACACCACAATCAGGACTCCAAACTGTTTTCCCGCTGTATATCCCATTATACTCGCAACCACTTTGAGCCTGCACCCAATGATCTTGGGAGGTCGTATCCTGCTGATCAGGATAAAAAGTATAAACGTTAAAGTTGATATTCCTTCCGTTGACTACTCCGCTATCTACTCTCAACTTAAACAATGCTGTATTATTAGAGACTGTAGCATAGGAACTTATCGAACCAATAAAGGAAACAGAGTCTTGAAAATCAATAATCGTCTTATCTTCATATTGACTCATTCGAATACCGACAATCGCCGAATCTGTGTAGTGTCCCACATTCTTCATATCAACTCTGATTTGAACGAGTTCTCCTGCGTCTAAAACACCATCGCCGTCTCCCCATACAGAATCAACAACGGTAAAGTCATCCATCCACATCATCGGTCCAATTTCAGGGTATATGGCTTTAACAACATCCATTGAATGATATGGATAACCCTGGCCTTTATTAAACAGACCTGATGGGTCATACCAACTTTTTATAAAGTCAACAAAAGTTCTATCATTCGTGTGATTTGGACGAAACGCCTTATAAATAGCTACGGCACCTGCAACCGCAGGGGTTGCCATAGAGGTTCCGCTCAAATATGTAAATCCATTGTTTGGAAGTCCTCCCATGATATTCGTACCTGGGGCATATACCTCGTAATTTAAATCGTCGGTATAGTCTGTAAAAGCAGGTCCATCAAAATCATAATTTGAAAAGCCTACACGATAGCCATTCCATCCCGCGTTCTCCATGGTGGCCTGAACGCCCAATACAAATGTGTAGGCACCAGGGTACATGGGTGCCGGAGGAGTTCCGTCAGGACATAGTCTTCCATCATTTCTGATACAAATACCATCATTACCAGCTGCGCCTACAGGAAGAGCGAAGGCATAAGAATACCCAAGTGCATTTTCTAATGCCAATGAACGTCCATAGCCTCCTAAACTCATACTAATCACATCCGCTCCGTTATTTGCGGCATAGGTAACAGCCTGTGCAATAGTTGCTGAATTTGATGAACCCGAACTCTCCAAACACTTCACAGACATGTATTTTGCATTCGGCGCCACACCAGCCACACCTATAGTATCATGATTAGCTACAGCAATTGTCGCACAGTGAGTACCATGTAAGTTATCATCCAAAGGACCATTGTCTAGATTTACGAAATCCCAGCCGCTGATATCGTCGATATAGCCATTGCCATCGTCATCTACTCCAGGAGTTCCGTTGACCTCAATGAGGTTTAGGTGCTTCTTACCCTTTAAATCCACATGAGCAGTATCCACCCCTGTGTCTAAGATGGCAATAATGATATCCTCCTCTGAAATAGCGCTGTCATTCATGATCTGCCATGCTGAGTCAGCATTCATTTGCTCCGTATTGTACTGGTACTGATAAAGTGGATCGGTTGGTGTCGTAGTTACATCCGTCTCGAACTTGTAATTCGGCTCCGCATACACGATGTAATCGTCCCCTAAGTCTTCAAAAGCTCGAATAATCGGGAAGATTCCATCCCATGCCGTGTCTTTGAAGGAAATCTTGTAAATATTCGTCAGCTTCGGATACTCGTAGTACTTGCCGCTGTATGTGGTAAAGCCTTGCTCACCACCCGGTATGGGCTTTTGAACAGGGAACAACTGCTCCATGCGAACTTCACTATAGTCCGCTAAAACCGCGTCTACCGCACCAATTTTAGTTTGGCTCTTAGTCGTATTTAAACTTGGCGATAAGTGGTCCGCAAAGCGAACTAATATTTCGCCACGTTCCCAGTCCACCTTCGAAAAGTCTACCCCCAGCATAGATTCCGGCACATTGTTTTGCGCCACAAGACTGCCCGTCATAAAAAAGACCGATAACACAAGTAGTAAGCGAGTCATCTGTTTCATAAGTACTTGGTTTTCATTCTACCAGGAAGCGCCTTGGTTTATTGGTTATTCTTTAAATGTAAAGAAAAACTAGAAAAGAATTATTTACACTTATCAAAACGGACCTAAACTTATCACAACGATCTCCGAATGATCATTTTTGACAAATTTGGAAAGGATAAATCAGCAAGAAGACGTTGCTATATCTGGAAGACGATGGCTTGCTCGCCATGAATTTCACGGAGGGTGAAATGGGGCCATACTTCACCTACTACCTCTGAATAAAAGGCCTTTTTGGAGTAGATCACCTCACCTTGTTTTGCATGATATTGGAGCACTTGGGCCTGCTCAAAAACTTCACCCCAGTAGTCAAAATTTACGGGGTCATTTCCCGGTGAACCGGCTTGCACCTTACCTAGATGAACGCTCATACCAAGGTTAATAACGGTTGTGTCATTAGACCAATTTTTACTCGCCGTTTGTGTGCGTTCATAAATCTCAGAAGCAGCACTCAAAGCCTCCCGAGGTGAGATTAGGGCTCCATTAATTCCACCCGTGATGATGAAGCTGCTGCCATCGCGGCGAACCAGCTTCATACGGTGCTCGTTCGCAATAGACTTAATGCCCGTAAAATAATCTTCAAGTGCTTGTATAAGATTGTCTGGGCTTAAGTGCAGCACTGCGCTGGAGAAGCCTCGTATTTCTCCACAAATGACTACACAATCCGCGTATTCTTCGAAAGCCGGTTCTGAGGAAGCATCGCGCCAAGCTTCGAATTGATGGTCTGCTAATAGTTGCTTTAACAACGACTCTTGACGATGGTTAATTTCAGATAATTGATCATTAATAAGTGCATTTTCTTTTAGAAGACGACGCGAAATAAATACACCAATACCTACGATTAGAATGATGACCGAAATCAATGTTAGGTTTTGACTTTCAGCAATCAAAATCTTCTTTAAATCTGAGATCTCATCCAACCTCTTTTTTAACATTTTGTAACTCAATCTTGCCGTCAATTCCTGAAGCTCAGCAACATTTTCTGTATCCAATTCATACCTCGATTGATATACACCCCCTTCATCAACAAAATTCCGGTCCAACGCTAGTATTTGTTCATACGCATAGAAGACAGAGTCCGGCTGACATAAACTGTACCAGCGCTTTAAGAGGTAAAGTGCGTCCCTTTGCTTGCGCCACTCTCCCTTAGAGGCGTTTATCTGGTCGTTTATTACACTTCTAACAAACTGCTCATTCTCCTTTGTACGCGGAAGAACCATACCTCCATATTGTGCATTTTCATCAATGTTTGAACGTTGCCATTCCGTCAGTGAAAACTCTGACTTTGTTAGATTAATTATTTGGTCAAACTGCTCGCTGCCTTTGATGTATGAAACATCTTTAATACGCTTATAGGCCGCATTAAAGCTTACTGAATCCTTTAATTCCAAATGAGCCGTAAGGCTGTTGTAAATAGGGGTCCACCAACGTTGGCTTCCAATCTTTTCATAGTTAAATGCGGCACTATCATAGGCAGTAGCAGCCTCCTCATAACGGCCCAATAAGGCGTATGTATTTGCCATTTGATTGTATACCGCCGCCTTTAATTTACCCCGTGCATTGAGTAAAGAGAGTTTTGCAAACTCAAGGCTTCTGTTGTAATCTGATAATTGGTAAAAAATTAATGATAAACGTTCCGCAACTGCACCTTCGTACATACCCAAATCATATCCCTCATCGAAGTCTAGCGCTCGGTTGAAGTAGTATGCTGCACTATCGAACTCCGATGAAAACACGAAGTAATTCCCGAGTAGGTAGTTGGAGAAAAATTTGAGATGAACACTGTCCTTAGGTGCATACGAGGCTATGGATTTAACACGCCCAAAATACGTCTGTTTATCTCCCTTCGAGATCACCTTATATGCTTCTTTATAGGCCAGTGAAGTCCAAGCGGAATCTAATCTGCTGCTCTTTATCTCAGCAAGCATGCTGTCCATAAGTGCGCGGTACTCCTCTTGTTGATCCGGAAAAGAACTATGGTACCTAACCACCATCGACATCGAGTCTATCGCTTGGCGTGGGTTTTCCTCGAACCAATTTTTAGTTGCCGTTTGTGCCGAAATCGTGCAGGAGAACACATGGAAGAGCAGGATGATTATTCCACTACGCATCCTCATGACAGCTGGTACATTTCAATGTTTTCAATGGACTCTTCGCCTACAAATTCATTTTTTATACGTGCGCTTGGAGCTACTCTAGAGACCTCTCTAGACGCAAGTATTTGCTGTGGTTCTGCGGCTGAGCTTAACCTGGTAGCCTCGTCCACGGCCGCGCCCCAAATGTCAAACTTCGCATGCTCTTTTCCGACAAGTCCGCTCACCACGTCCCCGTAACCGATACCTGTTTTTACTTCAATACATCCTTTGTCAATCTCACCAACCTCTGAAATGATTTTGTGCACACATGACATCGTGCCCTGAAGTTGCTGCTGAGGAGTAACTCGGTTCACCTTGAACACCGCCAAGAGCTTTGGACCGGAGGATTTAATTTTCTGAAGACCGAATTGGCCCATATTTCGATTACAAATCTCGATAATATCACCCATTACATGCATTCTGTGCTTCACGTCTCGAAAAGCTGCGCTGCGATCAAACCGTATACTGAGCACCAAACAGTCCTTCCAAATATTAGGGTCGAATTCTTTCGTAGTCAGTATTCTATCTAACACCGAACTAGGAAGTATTTGACTTAAAATAGCGTTAAACTCCTTCTCTCGGAATTTTAACTGCGCTCCTCGTTTTCTCAATTGAATCAGCGCGTATATCAAGTAGCCAACACTCAGAAAAGCAACAGCGAGTAGCACCAAAAGAAATGCTTCAGCACGTCTAAACTGATCGGATCGAGCGAGCTGCTCCTTGAGAAGCTCCTTTTGATCTGATATAGGCTTGAAGAGTTCTTCCAGAATATCAGAATTGGTACTTAGACTCCGTAGATTATTCTCGCTATCCAGCAAAAGTTGTTCATACTCCTCTTGCGTAGCATACACCGTTAAAGAAGAGTCTTGCAACAACGGTGTGGCAATCAGAGGGGCGGTTGTCAACAACAAGAAAAGCAAAACTCGCATCATCAAATTTAAAGGAGGTTTAATTCAGACGGCAGTCCGTGAAAGATACAGTTTTTTGTATTTTTAAAGACCAATTAAATCCATAACCGCTCTATGAAAATATTGTCTATTACAGATTTTAGTGCAACTGCAAAGCAGGCCTTGCAATACAGTTTAGACTTACTCAACAACGCCGAACAGCGCGAAATGCATGTACTACATGTAGTAGATAAGCAAGAGGAAACTACGGAAGCACTATCGTCTCTTTCTGCATTCGCAGGAAATATTCATAACCCAAACAATATCGACATTCATACGGATGTGGTTTTAGGCGATCTCTATGACGAGGTAGGTTTGTATACACAAAAGCAAAAATTTGACTTCATCGTTTTCGGAACAAAGGGAGCACATGGTATTCAAAAAATATTTGGGTCGCACGCAGTGAAATTGGTCCAGCATACGGCATGTCCTTGTATTATCGTTCAGGATGAAATCGCGATCGGTGAAGATGGTATCAAGGAAATCGCACTTCCGCTCACCTTAGAAGTGGAAGACAAGAAAATCCTCGCCTACGCAACCGCTATGGCAAAAATGCTGGATGCTCGTATTGAAATCATCTACCCAGAGCATGACGATGAATTCTTATCAGCGACGATCCGCAGAAACTTGAACTTCACCACCGCACACTTTACTGAAAATAATATCCCGTTTGGAGTGAACCCTGTCGCTTCAGGTAAGAATTTTGACGATCATGTCGTTCGCGTTGCGGAAGAAAAAGAATGTGATTTGATCGCTGTTGTAAACCATCATGAGGACGGTATTCGCAACCTGTTTGGATGGAGCTTTGACCAAAATATGATTGAAAACAATGCGCACATCCCTGTTCTCACCATAGACGCAAAACCTGCAGGAAACGTAAACGATATTTTTAGCACTACGCGTTAATCGCGCGAAGTTTTCGCACAACAAAAAACCCCAAGCGGCAGTAATGCAACTTGGGGTTTTCTTTTGCTTATTTCGTTGGCTTTATACCAGCTCGATATCTACACTTACTAGGGATTTAAACTCTCTCAAACGATCGTTAATCTCTTCCTTGGTTAAGTCTGCGATACGCTCTGTACCGAATTTCTCTACTGTGAAGCTTGCCATTGCTGAGCCCCAGATTACTGCGCGCTTCATGTTTTCGAAGCTCAAATCACCCGTTTTCGCCAAGTATCCGATAAAGCCACCTGCGAACGTATCACCCGCACCGGTCGGGTCAAACACTTCTTCTAAGGGCAATGCTGGAGCGCTAAATATCTTATCACCGTGGAACAACAAAGCACCATGCTCACCTTTTTTAATAATGAGGTATTTAGGCCCCATAGTCTTAATCTTCTTGGCCGCTTTTACTAAGCTGTACTCGCCGCTCATCTGACGTGCTTCCTCGTCGTTAATGGTCAATACATCTACATTTTTCAATGCTTCAACGAGGTCGTCCCAACAATTGTCCATCCAAAAGTTCATGGTATCAAGCACCACAAGTTTCGGACGGTTTGGAAGCTGGTCCAATACCTGCTGCTGGATCGAAGGAAGTAGGTTACCGAGCATCAAATACTCACAATCCTTGAATTCCTCAGGAACTACAGGGTTGAAGTCAGCAAGAACATTCAACTGCGTATCGATCGTATCGCGCGTGTTCATGTCCATGTGGTACTTTCCACTCCAAAAGAATGTTTTGCCATCCTGGATGATTTGAACACCGCTCAAGTCCGCGCCTTTGCTCTTTAAAAGGTCTAAGTGCGCCTGCTCAAAATCTGCACCTACAACGCTCACAACGTTGCTCTTCTCTACGTGGTAACTCGCACTAAGCGCGATATATGTCGCTGCTCCACCGAGGATGCGATCGGTCTTTCCAAAAGGCGTTTCCAAAGCGTCATACGCCATGGTACCTACAGTTAAAAGGCTCATAGTTTCTGTATTTAATGGGTCAAAGGTACTTTACTTTCATCCCAGAACCAATTATTACAAAAACCACTTTATGGTCTTTATCCTGCACACTCAAAATGGGTAAAATCCTGACGCAAAGGAAAGCAGAATCTGGGATGTAATCACCTGATTGTTAGTAATTTTAAGTTGTTCACAAAACTTGGTGCTCTGCTAAAATTCGTCGGAGATTTGAAGCATGAAAAACAACCTACCCCTACCCCGTGGATGGACTTTTATCCGCCAATTCATTCAAAACGAACGAGCCTTCTTCGGCTTTTTAGTGCGCTTTTTCAGCACC
Organism: uncultured Schleiferiaceae bacterium; assembly: GCA_965656315.1. Classification (GTDB taxonomy): domain Bacteria; phylum Bacteroidota; class Bacteroidia; order Flavobacteriales; family Schleiferiaceae; genus UBA10364. Next base: position 16,102 of record CBFHKC010000031.1, read on the forward strand.
TACGCGTTGCTGGTGTTCGCCTATTTCCTGTACCTAAAATACACCTCCTATACCCACAGCTTAGACTGGGTAACTTATAGCGTTAGCGAACTCTCTTTTTACCTAGCCAAAGCCTTAGGCGTCGCAGATTGCACCTTCTCTTGTTTCATAGAAGGGTGTTACGTAGGCCGAGAGGGTAAACTCATTCATGTCGTCGAAGGCTGCAACGGCTTCAAGCTTGCGATTGCCTATGCCGCATTCATCATTGGGTTTTCGGGGGTTACTTGGCGCACTCTTGTACAAGTACTAGTAGGCCTCATCATCATCCAAGGTTTCAACGTACTGCGCATCGGGGTACTCGTCGCTCTGCGCGATATGGGCGGTGACATCTACTTCTATTTTATCAAATACCTCTTTGGCTCGATCATCTATGCTGCTATCATCACGCTGTGGTCACTTCAGCCCTACTTTAACCGTTATGTACACCGCTTGCCATGATCCTGTATAAAGATCTCTACCGCTATATTTTTACCTACATGGCACTCTCGATGCCAGCAGCTCTCGTATTGCATTTTAACGAAGCTGAAATATCAGATATCCCAATTCTCTATGCCTGTTTTGCCTGTTTAAAGCTTTGGATCACCTTCCGATTGCTGAAAAAAGTGGGATTTTCTATTGAAATGATTGCCGCTGTGCTCTTTTTTGCCTTTTCTCTTAGGCTTTTATTTTCAGGACCTTGGATGCCTTTTGTACTCGGGGCAATACTTTTTGTTTCGCACAAACGAAAAATTTCCGCTAGAGTATTGTAGGAATTTGGTCTTTGTCGTATTATTGCAGCCCGATTTGAAAGAAACGGGACATACATTCCTCCTTAGCTCAGTTGGTTAGAGCATCTGACTGTTAATCAGAGGGTCCTTGGTTCGAGCCCAAGAGGAGGAGCAAACAAAGCCCGGTACATTCGCATCGGGCTTTTTGTTTTTAGTGTACATTCACTACGACTAATCTAACCCCAAAATGTATTCGGTGATCGCATTGCAGGTGGCAAACAACCTGAA
>CBFHKC010000032.1:0-16531 GCA_965656315.1 uncultured Schleiferiaceae bacterium
GTTCGCGTCCTTAAATCTTTTCTTATTCGCAAATGAAGGCTCCAGCTCAAAGGCATACACACAATGCTGGTGCTCTAAATACTGCAACGTGACCAATTTCTTCCCGACCTCACCATATTCCAAAATCGCCTGCTCACGCTTGTACGACGCCTGAATATAAGAAGACGCAACCAGCTGACTCGTGTGCGACAATCGGATCTTGCGAACCGTCTCACGCGTCAAACCGACCCCCGGCACCTCTAACAAGGCCGAAATGCCCCCATCGAGCACCTGTCTCACGGTCTCGATCGGCAACACCTTCGTGAAATGCACAAGCTTCACGATATCCATATCACGTGCATCCACGCCCAGGTTCAGCATCTTCTCGCGCTTTCTACCGGTAACCACTAATTCTACTGCAATACTTCCAAATTCCTTCATGGGCGCAAGCTAGCGATTTATTAGGGTATATATCGTGTACGGAACACTAAAACTAATCACTTCAGCGTTACTTCCTAGACCCCGAAACTACCTAAAACCTATTCGCTATGAAGACCTCTCGACAAGTTCATAATTCAATAAATTTTACTTTAAAGTAAAATTTAGTAGCTTTGTTATGAATTGTAAAATCATCAAACTTGATAAATTGAGTGGAACAGAGGCCTCAGTCTATTCCATTGTTATAAATGACTCAGAACATTCACTTTTTGAAAAATTTATTTTAGAAAACCAATCAAAACACAAATTAGAGCTTAACGACATCATTCAACGCCTTTACACGATAGGACACCATACCGGAGCTCGTAGTTCATTTTTCAAACACAAGGAAGGGCGGCCAGCCGATGGGGTTGTAGCATTGTATGACCAACCGGAAAAGTATCTCAGGGTTTACGCAATCCGATACGGTGCTGACCTATTAATTCTTGGCGGAGGCGGCCAGAAAAATGTACGAGCATTGCAAGATGACCCGAAATTGAAAAAAGAAAATTATCTGCTTCGAGCGTTAGCCCAAGGCATTAACGAGAAAATAAGAGATCGAGACATCTATTTTAGTCCTAACAGACTTGATATACTCGGCGAATTAGAATTTGACCTCCCGTACTATGAATAACCCAAAAGAAACAAGCAGCATATCAATCTTAGACCAAGTTCTCGATACTCAAGAACCTCGAGAACTTGAGCGTACCAAACATAAAATGCTAATAGCTGCTAAAATCGAAGATGCCATGTTGGCGAAAGGCTGGAAGAAAAAAGATTTAATGGCAGCATTAGACATCAACTCCCCATCCATATTGACGCGTTGGTTTTCGGGAACCCACAATTTCAAAATAGAAACGCTTGTCGATATCCAGACCGTTTTAGAGGTAAGCCTACTACATACAGAACCTTGCAACTGTCAGACCTCCAATCGGTCAAGCTCTTCATTGAAGGTGGGCTAGCCTAAAACCTATACCCAAAATTGAACCCAGCGATCCATTCCGCTGGTGCGTTGTACTCGCCTCCAGCTTGTTTGATCAGAATGCGGCCCGCACCACCGAAAAAGTCGATAGAGATACGCTCTTCAAAACGAACCTTGTAACCCAAGGTGAATCCCAAAGAACCGTAGTCGCTGGGAGTCTCAACAGTGTATTGAATATTAGTCGTCTGGTCCCAATAATAGTCCACCACGGTACGATTAATATAGCGGCTGGCCATACCCAGATAAAGACCCTCATCCACATTTGAAGTTACATATTGACGAATCCCTATGGATGCACCCCAAATACGCTCTGTATCCGTCCAGTCACGCAACTCTTTGCTGTAGTGCCATCCACTAGCATTCAAGGTTACATTCCGCTTTGCAGGCAGCGGCACTTCCACACTAAGGTTGGTTGCTCCGAAGGCAAAACCGATCGGGTTGGTTTTCACTTCCACGTTTTGGCCATAGACCGTGCCCGCGGCGAATACTAACAAGAAAGAAAACAGCAGCTTTTTCATAATTCGATGATCTCTGATTAGAAAGCTAAGATAGACGAGGTTGGTCGGGAATGAATTGATAAAAGTCAGCATAAAAAAAAGAGGGCCGAAGCCCTCTTTCTAAAACCAAAAAAACAAATAATCTAACCACAAGTGTTATACGAGTATAACGCCGCAGCCAGCTCAATATTATTTTGCAACGTTCACAGAACGCAATTCACGAATCACCGTCACGCGCACCTGGCCCGGGTAGGTCATTTCTGTCTGAATCTTCTGTGAGATGTCGTACGAGATCTGAGACGCCATAGCATCACTTACCTTCTCGCTCTCCACCATTACACGAAGCTCACGTCCTGCCTGAATAGCATAAGCCTTCGTTACACCGTCGAAATCGTATGCAAGATTCTCTAAATCTTTCAAACGCTGGATGTAGCTCTCTGCAATCTGGCGACGTGCACCAGGACGTGCACCAGAGATGGCATCACATACCTGAACGATCGGTGAAATCATCGAAGTCATCTCGATCTCATCGTGGTGTGCTCCGATCGCATTACATACGTCCGGCTTCTCACCATATTTCTCTGCCCACTGCATCCCTAAGATGGCGTGTGGTAAATCTGTTTCTTCGTGCGGTACCTTACCGATATCATGCAAGAGACCTGCACGCTTCGCAATCTTAGGATTCAAGCCCAGCTCTGAAGCCATGATCGCACACAAGTTTGCTACCTCACGCGAGTGCTGCAACAAATTCTGTCCATACGAACTGCGGTACTTCATACGACCTACCGTTTTGATCAGCTCCGGGTGTAACCCGTGAATACCTAGATCAATCGCAGTACGCTTACCGGTCTGTATGATCTCCTCTTCAATCTGCTTGGTAGTCTTCGCAACAACCTCCTCAATACGAGCAGGGTGGATACGACCATCACTTACGAGCTTGTGCATCGACAAACGTGCAATCTCGCGACGTACTGGATCGAAACAGCTGAGCAAAATAGCTTCTGGGGTATCATCTACGATAATCTCCACGCCCGTAGCCGCTTCAATCGCACGGATATTACGTCCTTCACGACCGATGATCTTTCCTTTGATATCGTCATTTTCGATGTTGAATACACTCACCGAATTCTCGATAGCGCTTTCCGTAGCAACGCGCTGGATGCTTTGAATAACGACCTTTTTCGCCTCTTGAGACGCCGTAAGTTTCGCTTCTTCTAAAGTCGTTTGAACGTAGGCTTGTGCATCGAGCTTCGCTTTGTCCTTGAGCGCCTGAATCATCTGCTCCTTCGCCTCATCCTCAGTCATCCCTGTGATGGCCTCTAGCTCAGCAATCTGTTTGGTCTTTAGCTTCTCCAACTCACGGGACTTGGCCTCCAAAGATTCGCGCTTCTTCGCTAACGTCTCCTTTTCACGATCCAATTCTTTTTTCTCACGTTGGAAATCCTGAATGCTCTTTTTCAAACGCTCGTCCTTTTCACGGAACGAATTTTGACGCTCGGCCAATTTTTGATCGCGCTTCGCAACCGCACGTTCGTGTTCTTCTTTAAGGTTCAAGAACTTCTCTTTCGCCTCTAAACCGCGGTCTTTCTTGTATTGCTCGGCTTCTTTTTTCGCCTCGGCAATCATGAGCGCAGTTTTCTTTTTCATGGCGTTCTGCCAGAGTACATAACCCACGCCTAATCCTATGGCGAGACCTACAACTGCAGCAATAATACTTGTTACCATCTTATCTATGGTTTAATCATTCATAAAAACCCGCACCCGCTGCGCATGTTGTCTAAACTCCTAAATATAAGGATCTGTACCTTCCGCCGTGGTTTGACCTTCCGCTGGAGCTCACAAGAAGCTCCCTTAAAAAGGTGCGGCCTGCTCGAGACATAGCGAGACAGGTACATAACAACGTGCTCGTTGAGTTTAGCACAAAAAACAGCAAGTGCGGGAAACTTATCCGTCCTGTAGGGCCGCATCTAATGCAGCTTCTACTGAGGCAAGCACGTCGCTTGCCTGGGACTGAACGTCATGAATTTGTTTAGTGGCCAGCTCTGCTTTCGAGGCCAATTGTAAGGCGCACATGCTCAAAACATCCTGCTTATCCTTTACAGCATAGCGGGTTTCAAAGCGTGTAACAGCTTCATTTATAGTTTTCACAGCGGTTCTCACCTGCTCCTCCTCTGACCTTTTAATAGTCAGCGGATAGCTGCGATTCGCTATAGTCACTTTTATCTGTAGTGTATTCTCTTCCACGAGAGTCTAAGCACTTAACAATTTCATGCAACGGTCAATTTCCCGTATCAACTCCGAGATTTTCTCCTCGCTGTAAGTATCCCGTGCGGGCGAACCACGGTGGACAGTTAAGGCGAGATCTCTTTGTTTCAACTGCTCCTGAAGTTCAAAGTGTTCGGCTTGCATAGCGGTTAAACTTTCCTGCAAATGAAGCACTTGATCTTCCAATTCCTGGATTCGCATTCTCTGAGCGGCATTCAGCTCAGCTACTTTAGCAGCCTTGCCAGCAATACGCTGCACATGAGAATTTAAATCTAAAGACATAGGTTACAGTTTAGACCAAAGATACCATTTGTAGCTTTGCATTATGAAGAAATTTCTCATTGTAGCATACATTTTGTTCACTTGCCCAAATATCCAGGCACAGAACTTCCTTCCTTCCAACCCCTTAGAGATTCCAATTGTCTTGAGTGGAACGTTCGCTGAATTGCGTGGAAACCACTTTCACGGCGGAATTGATATCAAAACCCAAGGGAGAAGCGGCCTAAAAGTTCGCGCCGTTGCAGACGGATACATCGCTAGAATCGCAGTGAGTCCCTACGGCTACGGAAACGCCTTGTACGTCCGCCATCCCGAAGGCTACACCTCGGTGTACGGCCACCTGAACGCCTTTTCTCCTGAGATTGAGAACTATGTGGAAAACCAGCTCCGCGATCGCAGTAAAAATGACGGCAACCTCTACCCTTCCAAGGACCAATTCCCAGTTTCTCGCGAACAGTTCATCGCCTTTTCCGGCAACACCGGTGGTTCTATGGGACCACACCTCCACTTCGAGATTCGCGACACACGCACCGAGGAACCCCTCAATCCCTTAGAATTTGGTCTTAAAGTCGCCGATACCCGCGCTCCGAGCCTACGCGGCCTGATGTGGGTGTCGCAAGATCTGTCCGACCGTGGCACCTTCAAAGATGGCGATACGCTGACGGCGCATGGCCCTATCGGAATTGACTTATTCACCACCGACCGCCAAGACGCTGCGAACAACAACAATGGCGTGTACAGCATCGACATGAAAATCGAAGGCAAGACTGCTTTTGAGGCGCGCTACCGCCGCATCAATTTTTCCACGAGCCGCTACATTAATGCCCACATAGATTTTGAGCATTGGTTCGCCACAGGACAGCGCTGGACCCGCCTGTACGAGTTGGAAAACAACCCCCTAAAACTCACCACCACGCACCCTCTTCTGGAACCCAACTTTACTGCTTCAAACGGCTGGATTTCAGCAGCTAGAGACAGCTTGCTTCATCTCGAGATCGAAGTAAAAGACTACGCTGGAAACACCAGCAACACCGCCTTTTATCTGCGCGGCGCTGAAGAATATGCTCCGAAAGGAAAACTCCTGGAATGCAGCACGGCCCATACCCTGCAAGAAGGCCCGCTTTCAGTGAGCATTCCTGCCAATGCATTGTACCACGACGATAAGATTGAGATCATTGCACTCAGTGGCGGTCGTTACCGCGTGGGCGAAGGCGCTGGGCTGCAGACGTACATGCGAATGAATTGGTCCCTGGATTCCTCGCAGATTCCTGGCGTCGGATGGTTCCTCTGGGAAGAAGGCCGCCGAGGTAAGAAAAGCGCCATCGCGGGGGAACGCGAAGGAAATGTGATGGTATTTAGCACCCGCTCGACCGGCACCTACTCACTCGATCAGGATGTGACAAAACCGGTGGTACGTTTACTCCAAAGCACTACTTCAGCGCGTAGTGGGAGCTCCTTTCGCGAGTTGCGCCTGAAAGCCGAAGACGATAAAACAGGGGTCGATCGCTACAGTGCGAGGATTGATGGTGCTTTTGCCCGCATCGATTTCGACTATAAAAAGGACTTGTTAAAAGTCGTAGTGCCCAAGGAAATAAGCGCAGGAAGCCATAATTTGCGAGTGGTTGTCATCGACGCTGTCGGCAATACCACAGTCAAAGAATACACAGTTACCCTATGAAAACATTAACGCGCGTTTTATTCGCCATTCTACTGAGCACGTCGCTCTACGCACAAGAAGAACCTCAGCCAGTTCAAATTCACGGGGTAGTCGTGTCGAACGACAGTTTGATTCAGCTGCTTCCGAACGTGCAGATTTTGGTGAAAAGTCGCGGACAGATGACCACCAGCAACAACGACGGATTCTTCTCGCTCGTTGCCATGCCGGGGGATACCGTCTATTTCCAACACATCGGATTCCACTTGCAAAAGCTTTGGGTAGCAGACACGCTTTCTGGTGAAGCATTTCTCTCCCGTGTCACCTTAGAATGGGACACCGAAATGCTCGACCCGGTGATCGTCTACCCGTGGCCTTCCCGTGAAAACTTTAAAGAAGAATTCCTTGCCATGGAAGTGCAAACCACAGAGATGGACATCGCCAACCGCAACCTGGCCATAGACGAGCTCCGTGCACGTGCCCTTGCCATGGGCTATGACGCCACCGAGATGGGCAACTATTTGATCTCCATGCAAAACCAGCAGCTTTACAATCAAGGCCGCATGTACGGGGGAAATAGCAATGCAGGAGGTGGCGCTGCCATCTTAGGAGCACTCTCGAACCCATTTGCCTGGACCCAACTCTTCCAAAGCCTCAAGCGCTAAGACATGTACAACCGCTTCGCTGCCCTTCTCGCAGTTCTGCTCATCTCCACCTGTGCCCAAGCACAAATCATGGACACCACCTTCCTCGATGAGGTAGAAGTGGAAAGCCAGCGTACGCGCGAAGAAGGCACCACGGTTAAGGGTAAGGACATTCAGTTTACAACAGGCGCCGAAGGAGGTGTGGAAGGCGTAGTGAAGACCTTCGCAGGAGTGAGTAGCCGCAATGAGATGAGCTCGCAGTACAATGTGCGCGGCGGAAATTTCGATGAAAACCTCGTGTACATCAACGGATTTGAAGTCTTTCGCCCGTTTCTCGCACGCGCCGGACAGCAAGAAGGGATGAGCATCGTTCACCCGCACCTGGTCAGTAGTATAAATTTCAGTGCCGGCGGATTTGGCGCCCTATATGGCGATAAATTAAGCTCCGTATTGGACGTAAAATATGAATATCCACGCGGGGCCAATTTCAAGGAAATGACCTTTGAAACGTCGCTGACGGGAGTGAATTGGTCCATGAAGCGCAACTCCAAGACCTGGAACATCGCCACTGGACTGCGGTACCGCAACCAGGCCCTACTGCTCAACGCCACGGACACCGAAAGTGAATACCGCCCCGTGAACGCCGACGGACAAATTCTTATCTCTCGCAACTTTGGGAACACAGAAGGCGACTACGGTCATGCACGCTTGGAAATTTTCGCGCACCTTGCGCACAACCGCATGAACCAAGTGCCCCAGAACCGACAAACCAACTTCGGCTCCTTGCAAGAAGCCCTCCGCCTAAACGTCTTCTTCGATGGCCAGGAACGCTTCGGCTACGATACCCAATTCCTCGCCGCTAAATACCAGCAAATCACCTCCCTAGGCGGCGTTCGCACCCTCTCCGCCTCTGGATTCCATACCACTGAGCTCGAAATCACCGACGTGATCGGCTACTACCGCCTCAGCGAACTCAACAACGACCTCGGCTCAGATTCTTTCGGCGACATCGCCCAGATCCGCGGCGTTGGTGCCTTTCAAGACTACCGTCGCAACTTCCTCGACGCCTACATCGGCAACCTGAAGTACGAAGAAAGTACCACTGCTGGGCTTTTCGACCTGACTTGGGGCGCACAAATCCAAGGCGAAAACATCTACGACCGTTACAAAGAATTCCAGCGCATCGACAGCGCCGGCTACAGCCTTCCCCACCGTGAAAGCACCCTCGACAGTGTCATCGACGGACGCCTCTACAGCACTCCCGTCGAAGGCCTCGAGCTCTTCACCCACGTAGCCGCCACACAAACGCTGATCAACATCCGTTCGAAAGCTTGGATGAACCTCAGCGGCAAAACCGTAACCGATGCAGGAATCTGGCGCTACGACGCTGGAGCACGCGTACAGTGGGCCAGCGCCTCCGGTGAGTCGCGCATCTCCCCACGCGCCAAAGTCCGCTTCCAACCCACCAGCGAACGACTAAAAGACTACCGCTGGAGCTTTTCCGCCGGCCTCTATGACCAATTCCCCTTCTACCGCGAGATGCGCCTCAAGGACGGCACCCTCAACACCGACGTCCAAAGTCAAAGCGCCCTGCACCTGATCGCACGGCAAGACAAAAATTTCCAACTCTGGGGCCGCCCCTTCCTTTGGAGCCTAGAATCCTATTACAAGGGGCTGCAACGCGTGAATCTTTTCGATGTGGAGAATGTACGCATCCGCTACCAAGGCGACAACGCAGCAGTGGCCCGTATCTATGGCTTCGACAGCCGGATCAATGGAGAGTTTGTAAAAGGCACGGACAGCTGGTTCACTTTTAGCTTATTCAATGCGCAAGAACGCCCGCTCGATGACGAGCAGTGGTACGCCCGCCCGACAGACACCCGGTTCAATTTCTCCGTCTACTTCCAAGACTACCTGCCGAACGACCCGAGCACGCGCCTCAGCCTCACGCTCATGGTCGGCGGCGGATTCCCATTCGGACCGGACGGCCCAGGCGACGGCATCGCCCCTCCAGAGGCACGTACCTTCAGAGCACCGCCCTACCGCCGAGCGGACATTGGGTTTATTAAGGTGCTGAAAGGGAATTGGACCCAGAAATTTGAAGAAGTATGGGTGAGCGTTGAGATTTTCAACCTCCTGCAAGCGCGCAACACCGTGAGCTACTTATGGGTACGCGACGTAAGCGCCAGTGGCCAATACGCCGTGCCGAACTATATGCTCGGGCGTTTGGTTAATCTAAAAACACACATAGACTTTTAAGCCATGAGAATCGTTGAAACTTGGACCACGAAACAATTCAAAACCACCATCTACGCCATGGAACGCTGGCATGTTGTCGAGTTTGAAGCCGGTCCCATGAAGCAAAGTTTCAAATTCATGAAAGAGACCCACCCTGCGGTTGCCGAAGTCAAAGAAGCCCTCACCACACCGTTCTTAGACGGGGTCTACAAGAGCTTTGAACAGATGTACGTGAACCTGAAGGAGCACGCCGGGAAGTAGATTTTCTGGGCCTTACCCAACCAACATCTCCCTAAAATCCTGCTCCAAACTCGCGCCCTTGTCTTTGTTGTACCAATCCTGAGCAAACAACGTCCAAGCCTTGTAGTCAAACTCCTCCTGCGCACGCCATTTCGCGTATTCCACCGTTAATGGCGCGGGACGTGGACCCCAAGTTCCTTTTACCTGAAAATCTGCATCCATCCGAACCAATTTCGGGATCGAACGTCCCCCATTGGTCAAAAACTCATCCATCAAATCCGGGTGCTCGTCGCGGTAAATCACACGCAATTCTACTCCAGCAAATTCGGCCCATTTGGCAATAAACGGTAGGTTATGCGCAGCATCACCACACCACGTTTCGCTAAACACCAGCCACTGCTCGCCCGGCTGAACCAGCGCAGCAATACCTTCTAAAGTTTCCATAGTCGGTTTATAGACTTTCTCCCAACGTCTTAAGCGCGCTGCACCCAGCTTCGTGTACTCCACATACGCTTCCTTCGGTGGGCCCGAGGTCTTGCCCTCTTTCGCAAACAGCTTATTTTCAGCGCTGTATTCTTCGTAAGTCATTCCTTTAGCCATCGCTTCAGGCAATGCTTTCTTTAGGTCTATTGTAGTTTCCATAGGATCAGATGTGTCAGTGCAACAATGGTACGACAATAATGTTTCCAGCGAAACTATCGCCCGATAGGAGCGGTCTATGAACGCTTGCCTGGTCGGAGAAACGGGCGCTCAACGAACACATGGATCAAGAACCCAAGCGCCAAGGAGAGAAAAAGGAAGCTTAAGAATTGGCCCCATATGCCGATCTGCCAAGTCTTCACCCACATCAGTACTGGAATGTGGAACAGGTAGAGGCTGTAGCTCCATGCGCCGATGAGTCGGAAGGGCGGGAAACTCAGGAAATTGGCAAAGAAATTCGTGCCCATCGACCCAAGCAACGCAATGCTTAGCAGCGCGCCCACCGGCAAAAACACACTTCGATCCGTAAATCCAGTTGCCTGCGAGCTCCACAAGGCGAGTACGACCACAGCCGACACCGCAAGCCAAGGCATCGCGCGGTGCCCAGTCCACCGAGCAAATCGCTCCGGGAACAGCGACTCTACAGACGCAGCAGCCAAACCAAACATAAATACGGACAAATACTTCAGCGTATTGTGCCTCGGCAACTCCACCAGATAATCCAGCGCCAGGGAGCCCAGGGCCAGCACTACAATAGCAGTAAAAATGCCACGCGATGACCAGCGCAGTACAAACGCAAATCCTGCAATGATCACCGGGGACAGCAAATAGTAGACAAACTCGGTAGGTATGGACCAGAAAATATGGTCGCCGCGCACCAGAAAGAGGTGCTCGATGATCTCACTCGGCGTATGGATAACGACGGGGAGGCCGACGGAATTGGCCACTCGGAAAACGAAGAGTGCCAACACGAACGGCGGATAAATCCTCAAAAATCGACGGGATGCGTAATACCTCCAATACGCCTTGTCGCCCCTGCCCTCACGCCAAACGCGAATGATCTGACGATCCAGTAAGTACGCTGAAATAATGAAAAATAAATAGACGCCTATCTTGCCACGAACGAGCAAACTCCCGGCGCCCAGTGGAGCGATGCCTTGATTGAAGGCATGTCCAAAGAGAACGAGTAAAACTGCCCATCCCCGCAGACCGTCTAGCGCGGGATTGTGCCCTGCTTTATGGTCGTACGGGAATAAGAAGTGTTTCACTGACATTACTTTTTAAACTCGAGCAACGTCTTGCGAATGATCGCCACACAGGCATCCATTTGCTCTTTCGTCATCACGAGCGGTGGTGCAAAACGAATGATATTGCCATGCGTAGGTTTTGCTAATAATCCGTTTTCTTTCAAAGCCACACAAATGTCCCAAGCAGTCGAACTGTCTGGTGTATCGTTGATGATGATTGCATTCAACAAGCCTTTTCCGCGCACTTTAGTCACGAGCTCCGTCTCTGCAATAATCGCGTTCATTTGATCTCTAAAATACTGGCCCAATTCACGCGCGTGCGGTGCCAAACCTTCATCTTTCACTACTTCCAATGCCGCCATAGCTACTTCTGCCGCGATCGGGTTACCACCGAAGGTACTTCCATGCTGTCCTGGCTGAATCACTCCCATAACTGCATCATCCGCAAGTACAGCACTCACCGGATACACACCACCTGAAAGTGCCTTCCCTAAAATCAACACGTCTGGTTTCGCATACGTCGCCTGGCGCTCACACGTATTGCCACAAGTACAATTTCCACATACTGCAAGCAAAGATCCAGTACGCGCAATCCCAGTTTGTACCTCATCTGCGATGAACAGCACATTGCGCTCTTTACACATCGCCGCAGCCTGCTGGATGAAGTCATCTGCCGGCGTATTTACCCCAGCTTCACCTTGGATCGGCTCCACTAAGAAACCCACCACATTTTCATTCATCAGGGCAAAGTTGAGCGCTGCAGTATCATTATAGGGGATACTCACAAAGCCTGAGGTATATGGACCGAAGTTGTCACGCGCATCTGCATCATCACTAAACGAAATGATCGTGGTTGTTCTACCGTGGAAGTTCCCTTCACACACAACAATAATCCCAGCATTTTCAGCAACACCTTTTCTTTCATATCCCCACTTACGGGCAAGTTTGATCGCTGTTTCCACAGCCTCAGCACCCGAGTTCATCGGCAATACTTTGTCAAAACCAAACGTCTCACTCATGTACTTCTCATACTCCCCGAGCTTGCTGTTGTAAAAAGCACGCGAAGTCAGCGTCAATTTTTGAGCCTGCGTTGTCAAAGCACCTACAATCTTTGGATGACAATGCCCTTGGTTTACCGCACTGTATGCAGACAAGAAATCGTAGTATCGTTTTCCTTCGACATCCCAAACGTAAACGCCTTCACCGCGGTCCAAAACGACCGGTAGTGGATGATAATTATGCGCTCCGTAGCGCTCTTCGAGTTGCATTAATGCGTCTGAAGTCTGTGACATATCTGCTGTATTTAAATCGTATTCCTCGCAAATATAAGGTTTGAAGACGGCCTTATTGAACCAATTTCACATAACTTAGAAGCGCTTTAAACAAAAACACCTATGAAAAAAGTTCTACTCTCACTAGGCGTATTCGCCTTGAGCCTTGGTTCAGCGTACGGTCAGTACTACCACACCGCCCCAGGTGCTGGTAACCCAGGTTCTCAAAACACAGAAGACACCGAATATCCTGTGGGTAGCGGTTTACCTACCGACTGGTCTGGAATCGTCGGCGCCGCACAAACTGCAGGTACCTATTCTCCGGCACAAACCATCCCTTTCGACTTTATGTTCAACGGAGATACGGTTACAACTTACCGCGTATCAAACACCGGTATCCTCACTTTTAGCCAAATAGCTGCTCCCGCAAACAACTCTTCGGGTGCTGTTGCTGCGCTTAACGCCTCCACCGTACCTGATTCTTCAATCTGTATTCTAGGTATTAACGGTAATGGTTCAAACGATCAAATCGCTCGTAAAACCTTCGGTACCGCACCGAACCGTCAGGAATGGATCCTCTTCGCTTCGTACAGCGCAACTGGAACCAGCACATCGCATTGGACCTACTGGTCGATCGTCTTAGAAGAAGGTTCAAACAACATACACATTGTCGATCAGCGCACTGCTGGCTGGGCGGGTAGTCTAAACATCGGTGTTCGCGTTGATGCAACCACCATCGATGAGATCACTGGTGTAACTTCCGGTTCAACCAACGCTCCTGACCGCACGGACAATACCCACTACACCTTTATTCAAGGGGTACAGCCAGAATACGAAATGGCAGGTAGTTCTGTGAACCTGACCCCTTACCTCGCACTAACCTCTGCTCCTTTCACGATTGGTGCAGACTTTGTAAACAACGGTACTCAAACCATCACAGGCGCCGACCTTAACATCAGCGTAAACGGTGGTGCAGCACAAACCAGTACCTTGTCGAATCTTTCGATCGCTTCATTAACGAGCGGTACTGCCGTGGCAACGACAGCTTGGACACCGTCAGCAACGGGCACATATGAAATCAAAGCATGGTTATCAAACCTAAACGGTACTGGAGTAGATTCAGACCTTTCTAACGACACTGCTAGAATCACCGTGCAGGTTGTACCTGCGCTCACCACACGCTACCCGCTCTACGAAACCTTTACGTCTTCGACGTGTCCTCCGTGTGTTCCTGCCAACACAAACATGGAAGCCATCTTTGCGGCAAATCCTGGCGAGGCGAACTCTATCAAATACCAGATGAACTGGCCGGGTTCAGGGGATCCTTACTACTACGCGGAAGGCGGCGATCGTCGCACCTACTACGCGGTAAACAGTGTTCCTAATGTTGCTATCGACGGCGGTTGGAATGCAAACGGAAACAACCTCAGTCAGCCGATCTTTGATGATTTCCAAGCGGTTCCTTCGTTCGTTGAGATGAGCGCTACATTCAGCAAATTCTCACAAACGATCGAAACGACGGTAACTATCGATCCGCTTGCGGACAACTCGTCTTCAAACCTTGCACTCTTCGCAGTAATCTACTCAAAGCGTGATACTGCGAACGTGGGAACCAACGGTGAAACCGAGTTCATGCACGTAGTTAAAAAGATGATGCCTTCTTCAACTGGTCAGAGCTTAAGCGGCTTGACTGCTGGAACGCCAATCACGCAAACTTTGAGCTACACCTTTAACGGCAGCTACCGCCTTCCTGCAAACGCGGGGGATGCTATTAACCTCGCCACAGAGCACACCGTTGAAGACTTTGACAACCTCGGAGTGATTCTTTGGATCCAAGATGCAGTAACGAAAGAAGTACTTCAAAGTACAGACGCCTCGTACACCATCGGCCAATTCGAAAACGAGCTCGCTGCTTCATTAAACATCTTCCCAAATCCTGCTACCGACCGCATTTTTGTCGAAGCAGACTTTGAAGGTGAAGCTACAGCACGTTTGATCAGCATGCTCGGTCAAGAAATCAAAGCACCTACCGCGACACTTTCTGCCGGACAGCGCCTTGAAATCTCTACCAGCGACCTCGCGCCAGGTACCTACCTCCTCGTGGTAAGCAAGGAAGGTACGACCCACGCTACTCCTGTCATCGTGCAGTAATTCAGCTCAGAACACCCCGATTTTCGGGCGAAATATCACACAAGGCGATCTCTTCGGGGGTCGCCTTTTTTCTTGGCCAATTCTTCCCATTAAACCCTACTTTTGCAACCTATGTCAAGAAAGAGAAAACGCATCCCCAACCTCGAGAAGGTTCTATTAACAGATATCGGTAACAAAGGAAAAGCAGTCGGTCGCCACGACGAACGCGTAGTCTTCGTTACTGGCGGTGTACCCGGCGACATCGTAGATGTACAGGTAACCAAAAAGCGCCGCTCCTACCTCGAAGGAAAGGTGATCCATGTACATGAATACAGCGACGATCGTGTTGAGCACAGGTGCGACTACTTCGGCGTTTGCGGTGGGTGCAAGTGGCAAAATTTAAGCTACGACAAGCAGCTCGAGTACAAGGACAAAGAGGTGCGTCAGAACTTGAAAAAAATTGGCCACGTGGAGCCGCAAAACTATTTGCCGATCCTTGGTAGCGCCAAACAATACGAATACCGAAACAAGCTGGAATTCAGCTTTACAGATAATAAATGGCTCACCCAGGAGCAACTCGAAAGTGGTGTTGAATTCCCGGAACGCCGCGGTGCAGGTTTCCACATCCCTGGATTTTGGGACAAGATTTTAGACATCGAACATTGTCACTTGCAGCCTGAACCAACCAATGCGATTCGCAATTTTGTTCGCAATTGGGCAATCGAACGCGATCTGCCGTTTTTCCACCCTCGCTCTCAAGAAGGCTGGTTGCGCACGATGATGGTTCGTGTCGCCTCTACCGGCGAAGTCCTCGTGCTCATCCAGTTCAAGACCGAGCGCAAAGACGACAGAGAGGCGCTATTAGCCGAATTGGCGGCGAAATTTCCAGAAATCACCTCGCTACAATACGTCATCAACGAGAAGCAAAACGACACTATTTACGACCAAGACATCATCACGTATTCGGGCAAATCCTTTATCGAAGAAGCGATGCCGAAATACAGCGGAGAGGGTGAATTACGCTTTAAAATTGGTCCGAAAAGCTTCTATCAAACCAATCCAGACCAAGCCTATGAGCTCTACAAAGTAGCCGTCGATATGGCCGAGATTCAACCGAGTGAACTCGTCTTTGACCTGTACACTGGGACCGGTACAATCGCACTCTTCATGGCTGAAAAAGCAAAAGAAGTGGTCGGTATCGAGCTTATCCCCGAAGCCATCGAAGACGCACAGCTCAACGCCAAGAACAACAACATCGAAAACGCAACGTTCTACGCTGGTGACATGAAAGACGTCTTTACTGAATCTTTCATAAAAAAACACGGAAAGCCGGATGTCCTTGTAACCGATCCTCCACGCGAGGGAATGCACGGCGATGTAGTCGATCTTTTACTCAAGCTAGAGATTCCGCGTATGGTCTACGTCAGCTGTAACTCAGCGACTCAAGCGCGCGATTTAGGTCTGCTCAGCGAAAAGTATGAGATCATTCAAAGCAAGGCGGTTGACATGTTCCCACAAACACACCATATTGAAAACGTTGTTCAGCTAAAGCTAAAGGCGTAATTTCACAGCACCTATGAAGACAACTCAAATTCTCGACGCTGGCGAGATCCAGCACAAAATCCAGCGACTTGCCTGGGAACTCTACGACAGACATAGCCGTGCAGAACAGCTTTATATTGTAGGAATAAAGGAAAATGGATATTGGCTTGCACAGCAACTAGCAACCAAACTAGCTGCCATCAGTTCGATAAAAATAGATCTACAAGCCATCGAGATGGACAAAGACGCACCTGTGCTCGAAGACATCAAGCTCGATCTACCTGAAAACGCTGAAATCGCACTGATTGACGATGTTCTAAATAGTGGTCGTACTTTATTATGGGCCGTAATCAAACTCATGGAGTTTCGTCCGCGTCAGCTCTCAACTACCGTTTTGGTAGATCGAAGCCACAAGCGTTATCCGGTAAAAGCAGACCTCAAAGGCCTTAGTCTAAGTACCACACTACAAGACAGTGTTAAACTCAATGTTGAGGACGACAAAGCGATTAATGTCGTTTTAGTATAACGTAGCTCGAATCCTATCGGCTATTCAAACAAGGCCAGCGCATCTTCAACGGTGAGCTGGTCTCCTTGTATTCGGTGCTT
>CBFHKC010000033.1:0-5949 GCA_965656315.1 uncultured Schleiferiaceae bacterium
GTTCCCTCAAAGTAATTTTTTCCAATACTATCTCGGTGCGCAATCACGTCATCAACACTCACCAAACCCTCCGTCATAGGGCGCTCGCTCACGATGATGTACTGGATCGTACGAACGGTTTTTGTTGCGAAAATTTTCAGGCCTTCCTTATCTAGCGTGGGGTCAAAGCCCTTGTGCATGAGCATACTTTTAATGCCCATTTTCTTCATGTTTTCGTGCGTGTAGGCATACGAGGATTTCTTTAACCTACTTTGGATGACACCCATATCGTGCTCCTTGAATGCGCCGATTATTTGCTTGGCGCTTGCTCTGATACTCTCTGTGATTGCTTTGCTTGACGGTGCCGTGATACGCACGATGCGCTGTGGTCGAGCCCAAAGGTCCTTTTGCATTTTCACGAACGAAGTGTCGCTCGGCTCTAACCACATGATGCTCTTCGTATGTCGAAGCATCTTGTTCATGTCCTTAGGCTCTACACGGTTGACATCAAAATAGGCCTCGGACTGAGGCAGACCTTCCTGATCAGCTAGGTAGAGTTCACGAAATGCTTCACCCGCTTCGCCTTGCCACAAATGATCGGGCATCACGAGCAATAGTTCGCTGTGCGTTCCGTTAGAAGGGACCAAAATGCGCTGTGATTTCTTTGGAGTGCCGTTCGCGTTTTTTTTACTACACGAGGTGGCAAAGATGAGCGCTAGACTGAGTGCCGTGAATCTTAGTATGGATGAAGTCATGGGACAATTGGGTTTGATGTGCAAGATAAAAGACAAAAAGTGCGCCAACCTTGCCTCTGGTAGAAGTTACAACCTTCGTGGATACACGACAATGCGCTGACCAATCTGAATCATATCGCTTTTTAAGCCGTTCCACCGCTTAACCTCACTTACACCCACGCCATATTTTCCAGCGATATGGCCCAGCGTTTCACCGCTTTTCACACGGTGCACGGTGCGCTGGTTCATCTGGGTAAAGTCAGGCATGCTGCTTGCACGTGCTTCGAAGTACGCGTCGGCAAGGCTGTAAATACTGTCTTGGGTGGTGCGGAATCGTTCAGCATCTGCCTTCGGCAAGGTGACAAAGTACTCTTGTCCGTTCACTACGGGAATAATCTTATAACGGTACTGCGGGTTCAGAAACTCTAGCGTATTCGCATCGACACCTAGACGCTCTTCAAGCTGTTTGAAGTGCAGTTGTTTCGTGATGCGGACGGTGTCTGTACCCTGATAATATGCCGGGATTTCAGCTGGACCGACCCCATACAAGTGCCCGTATTCTAGCGCGTAAGTTGCCGCGATAAATAGCGGTACATACGCAGAGGTTTCTCTCGGTAAAAACTGTCGTATTTCCCAGTATGAAGTCTTGCCTCCGCTGCGACGAATCGCCTTTCGCACATTTCCAGGACCACTGTTGTAGGCAGCGAGTACTAAATTCCAATCTTCAAATACGTCGTACATTTTCAACATGTACTGGCAAGCTGCTTCGGTGCTTTTGAGCGGATCATTTCGGTCGTCTACATAGCTGTTGACCTTGAGATCGTAAATTTTCCCCGTGCTGTACATGAACTGCCAAAGTCCCGTGGCACCGACATAGGAACGCGCCTTAGGGTTCAGAGCACTCTCGACAATAGCGAGGTATTTTAGTTCAAGCGGCATGTTGTATTTGTCCAAGTGCTCTTCAAACATCGGGAAGTAGTATTCTCCGTGTGCCATCATGCGAGAGAGGCGCTTGGTACCATATTTCAAATAGCGCTCGAGGTAGCGTTTAACCACAGGATTGTAGGCCATTTCGAACGGGGTGCGTGCATCTAACTCGCGCATGTAGTACTCGAAGATACTGTCGCTAAGTGGCAAAGGATGTACCGTGTCCACGGTGCGGTAGGTAGCCGTAGCATACATCAAATGCGTAGAGTCAAGCATCGCTAATCGCTGGTCGAGTGCCCATAGGGAAGCCGAGTCCAAATCGCGCTGTGGAGACTGTGCCGTTTCTAAGGTGTCTCCTTGTACTGCATCTACGATCAGACTATCGCTTGCTTGTCCGAAGGATATGAATGTGCCTGTGAGGGCAATCAGAAGCGCGATAGTACGGAACATAGGTTAAGTTTTAGTGGGTTTGGATCCAGCGTGCCATTTCTAGCACGTCAAGATCAGCACCGAAGGCGCCCATAACATGCAAACCTAGCGGCATTCCGTTCGGGTGAATGCCCATAGGTACGCTCACTGCTGGGTTACCGGCAATGTTTGCCTGTACTGTGAAAATATCTTCTAGATAATTTACAGTAGGGTCAGCAACTTCACGGCCGATGTCAAAAGCAGTCGACGGCGTTGTTAAACACAACAGTGCATCGTACTCTTCCAACGTGCGATCAGTCCATTCTTTTACCATGCGACGAACGCTTTGCGCTTTGCCGTAATACGCGTCGTAATATCCCGAGCTCAGTACGAAAGTTCCAAGCATGATTCTACGCTGAACCTCGGTACCAAAACCTTGGCTGCGGCTGAGCTTGTAGACACTTTCGAGATCCGTGCTTTCTTCGTGACGGAATCCGGCATGAACACCGTCGAAACGAGCGAGGTTAGAGCTTGCTTCAGCAGTGGTGATGATGTAGTATACTGGAACGAGAACGTCTAAGAGATCAAACTCTACCGGTTCTACTTGAACACCTGCGTCTTCGAGCAATTCTAGCTGGGCTAAGAACGCTTTGCGCGCATGCTCGTCTACTTTCGGATGGTCGATTGCCGTTTTTAGGTAGGCTACTTTCTTCGGAGCTTTCTTTCCTGCGGCAGGAAGAGGGCTTTGTAATGCTGTTGCGTCATACTGGTCAGGACCCGAGATGACTTCCATGATTTTTGCTGCGTCTGCAACATTCGAGGTGAATGGCCCGATCTGATCAAAACTACTCGCGTAGGCGATCAATCCGTGGCGTGAAACGCGGCCGTAAGTTGGCTTAAAACCAACCGTACCGGTAAAGGCTGCTGGCTGGCGGATGGAACCACCGGTGTCGGAGCCTAAAGATGCGTGACAAAGACCTGCTGCAACTGCAGCTGCTGAACCGCCTGAAGAACCCCCTGGGACCTTGCTTGGGTTGAGCGGGTTTTTGACCGGTCCGTAAGCAGAGTTTTCGTTTCCGGAACCCATCGCGAACTCATCACAGTTGGTGCGGCCGATGAATACGGCGTCTTCTGCGAGTAATCGTTCGACGGCTGTAGCTGAAAATTGGCTCTCGAATCCTTCAAGAATTTTCGAAGCTGCACTGACCTTGTGGTCTTTGTAACAGATGTTGTCTTTGAGTGCGATGACCATGCCCGCGAGCTTACCCGCAGTTCCGTTGGCTATTTTCTCATCAACCTCCTTCGCTTTGGCGCGTGCCTCGTCGGCCCATACCTCCAAGAAGATGTTTAGGTCTTTAGTTTGCTCAATTTTGGACAGAAATGTCTCTACCGCTTGTGCAGTGCTGCTCATACCCCAATGCGAATTAGGTGATTATTCTTTCTTTTCTCCTTCGGTATTTTCGCCTTCTTCCGAGACGCCGTCCTTGAATTCTTTCACGCCACGGCCTAGGCCACGCATGAGTTCAGGGATTTTGCGACCTCCGAAAAGAAGCAATATCGCGACAAGAATCAGTATCATTTGGTTGGGACCCATGATCCCTAGAAACACTGTGTTCATTTGCTATAATTTTGAGCGTCTAAAGTACCGATTTTTCTCGGAACCTCACCGCCTTGTTAATAGTCCAATAGTTCACGTAGCGCAGCGGCTACTTTTTCTGCATTCGGTAGCATTGTTTGTTCCAGCGTGCTGTTCAATGGAATCGCAGGTACATTCTCTGCGCCGAGCAGTTTTACTGGGGCGTCTAACGCCTCGAAACATTCCTCGCTGATGGCGCCTTGTACGCTTTGGGCGAAGCTAGGGCTGCTGCTCTCTTCCGTAAGCACGAGAACGCGTCCATGGCGTTTCGACTCGCTCATCACCTGTTCACGGTCCCACGGTGCGAGGGTACGTAGGTCGAGGATGCTAATTTCTTCGTCGAGCTGTTTTGCTGCTGCTTTCGCCCAATACACCCCCATTCCATAGGTGACCACAAGTGCGCTTTCACCGCCTTCTATGGCTTCGGTGGCAGCGGATTGAGCCATGCGTGCCTTCCCGAAAGGGATGACATAGTCTGCACTTGGTTCAGGGGTTTTCGCCCCTTCAGTTCCAGGGATTTTACTCCAATACAGTCCCTTGTGTTCGAAAATGACCACCGGATTAGGATCGTAGTAAGCACTCTTGATCAGCCCTTTGAGATCTGCACCAGTCGAGGGATAAGCGATTTTTATTCCACGAATGTTCGTTACGACGCTTTCTATGGAAGAGCTGTGGAACGGTCCGCCAGAGCCGTAGGCACCGATCGGCACACGAATCACCGCTGAGGTGGCCCACTTTCCGTTGCTGAGGTAGTAGGAACGTGCAACTTCGGTGAAGAGTTGGTTCATTCCAGGCCAGAGGTAATCGGCGAATTGGACTTCAACAAAGGGTTTCAATCCAGTGACTGCCATACCTACGGTTGAACCAATGATGAAGGCTTCCTGGATCGGCGTGTTGAACACGCGGGCATCGCCGAAACTTTGTGCTAGTGTAGCTGCTTCGCGGAATACACCGCCCAAGCGACCACCCACATCTTGTCCATAGAGGAGAGATTCTGGGTGCTCGGTCATGATTTCTTTTAATGCAAATAGTGCGGCATCTACCATCACGGTAGGTGCGGCACCTGCAGGAGCACGTTCGCCTTTTTCTTCCGTGATCGGAGTCGGGGCAAAGGTGTGATTGAAAAGGTCTTCAGGCTGAGGGTCCGGCATGGCGAGCGCCTCTTTAAAGTCGCTTTCAACGCGTTCTGACGCTTGTTTTTCTATGGCGGTGAGTTCCGATTCGCTCATCCCTGCTGCTAAGCACTGCGTGCGAAGTACAGGGTAGGGATCGCGCTTTGCAGCTTCGTCCAAATCATCGCGGTACCATTCTTTGCGCACGCCGGAGGTATGGTGGTTGAGGAGTGGAACGTCCAAACGTACGAGGAAAGGGCGTCGCTCTTCACGCATGATGGTGATGACTTCCTGCAATGCTGCGTAGCATTCTTCAAAATTGGACCCGTTTAGATCGCGGGTTTCGATGCCTGTGAAGCCTTTGGCATATTCTACCGCATTGCTGTGGTGAACTTCTTCGCGGTTGGCACTGATGTCCCAGCCGTTGTCTTGAACGAACATTAACAGCGGGAATTGTTTCAGGGCAGCCATGTGTAACGCTTCCGAGATCTCTCCCTCAGTCATTGCACTGTCACCGATGCTACATACAGCGATGGCACCTTGTTCTTCAGCGCTTGCTAGGCCTTGTTGTTCACGGTATTGGATGCCCATTGCTACTCCTGCCGTTGGAATGGCTTGCATACCGGTAGCGGAGCTTTGGTGGGGGATTTTCGGTTTGTCGTCGTCCTTGAGACTAGGGTGGGAGTAGTAGGTTCGTCCCCCAGAGAATGGGTCGTCAATTTTAGCCAGCAGCTGTAACATCAAATCCTTCGGCTTCATGCCAATTCCCAATAGAATACTATCGTCGCGGTAGTACGGCGCGACATAATCTTTAGGTTCTAGCTGAAGGGCCAAAGCGAGTTGCGCAGCTTCATGTCCACGGCTCGTTGCATGCACATACTTTGAAGTGGTGTCCTTTTCACGTTCGTACAGCTCCGCCATGCTCTTGGCGGTGGCCATCAATTCAAACGCTTTCTGGTAAGGAATAGAGGTCGATTTTGACATGTTTCTGTGTTTGGGACCTCAAAGTTACGGCATCAAAGCCACTTTAAAGGCACTTGAAATACTCGAAAGGTTCCAAGCAATTATTACATACGTATTGACTTTTACAGGCCGTACTGCCATGTAAACTCATCATTCTCGTGTTCTGGTCTTTACATTTCGGGCAGCGGTA
>CBFHKC010000033.1:6045-8493 GCA_965656315.1 uncultured Schleiferiaceae bacterium
AGCTTCTGCAAAGAGCGTTCTTTTATCCGCGGTTCCATCCACAGGTGGTGCAATGCCGTATTCTTCCATCTTTCGACGTCCTTCCGCAGTAATCCAGTCGGTGGTCCAAGAGGGCTGAAGCTGCTGTTCGATGACAAAAGGCAGCTGACGCACGTACATCGCTTCCTTCAAATCCTGCTCCATGCGGTCCATCGCTGGGCATCCGACATAGGTAGGGCTTATGGTGATCAGGTAGACCAATTCCTCATGTTCCTTCGGAGCGTCCGGGTGTGCGGCGTGAAATTCTTCCAACGCTTTGGGGTACCTCGAGTCCTGTGCATCGAGCGGCGTCACGCCTCGCAGAATGCCCATGTCGTGTAAACTGAGCACCGGAATCTCCGGATCGTTTACCTGGCAAAGGTGTTCGTACAACGTGCTGCTCTGGTCCATAGGGTTTGTGGACGGAAATTATCCGCCAAAGAAGGTTTTTAAGATGTCATTACCGTTCGCGAAAATGAGCAACGCGAGTAGCATAAAGAACCCGATCATCTGTGCGTACTCAAGGACTTTGATTGAAGGTTTGCGGCCCGTGATCCACTCCACGAGGGTGAAGATGACGTGTCCTCCGTCCAGTGCAGGGATAGGGAGGATGTTCAAGAAGCCAAGCATAATGCTCAGGAATGCGGTGAATTCCCAGAAGTGGCGCCAATTCCATGCGCTATCATACTGCTTGAGAATGGTCAAGAAGCCACCGACCTCTTTGTAGGCCTCGGTTTTTGGATTGAAGATGAGTTTGAATTGGCGTACATACCCGTCCAATTTAGCGCCCACCTCATCAACGCCACCGCTCAAGGCTTCTGCGAAGGTGTATTTTTTAGTTTCGATCGAGTAATAATTGAACACCTCACTAGTGTTTCCAACGCCAATTTTACCCGACTCCGGAACTGTTAATCGAACCGTATCAAGCGCGCCGCCACGGTAAAAGCTCAGCGCGATTTCTTCACCAGCGTAGTCTGGAAGCGCAGCGCGGTACTCGTCAAAGAAGCGCATCGGACGACCGTTCAAACTGGTGATCGAATCGCCAATCTGCATGCCCGCTGACTCGCCTAATGAATTCTCCGTAAACCAACCTACGACATAAGGCATACGTGGCTTGATCAAACCGATGAACGATTTGTTCTTAACCATATCCTCAATATCCTCGTCGCGAATCGGGATAGCGACCTCGCGGCCGTCGCGTTCTACGATCAAGTCGGAGCCGCCGCTAAGTAAAATTTCCAAGGCAGACTCGCTGTAGCCCTCCGGAGTCATGTCGCCAATGCGTAGCACTTTATCTCCGTTTTGCAGCCCCATTTCTATACCACGCTCGTTGGTCCAGATCCCGTGTACCAATGCGTCATTTGGCAGATAGTCTTTCCCATAATTCATGAGAAGGAGTACGTAAATGAAGTAGGCAGTTATGAAGTTCATAATCACCCCACCGGTCAAAATAATGATGCGTTGCCAAGCCGGTTTCGCACGGAATTCCCACTCCTCAGGTTCTTCGCTGAGGTTGTCGGTGTCCATGCTTTCGTCGACCATACCTTCAATTTTGACGTAGCCGCCTAAAGGAATCCAGCCGATGCCCCATTCTGTTTCGCCAATTTTTTTCTTGAAGAGTGAAAACTTGTAGTCAAAGAACAAATAGAATTTACTGACTTTGACGCCAAACGCTCTTGCTGGTAAGAAGTGCCCGAACTCGTGTAGTACGATGAGCAATGAGAGTCCGAGTAGGAATTGGGCAATTTGAATAAGCATATCTCGCTGTATCTATGGTATTAGCGTTCAAAAGTAACGCGGAAGGTCGAACTAGAGTTTACTCCGCCGACCACTTCCGCGCTAAATGGGTGTTAAAGTTTATGCCGTGAGCACTCCGAGCGCCTTACCGACCTTCGTAAAGGCAGCAATCGCATGGTCAAGGTGTTCACGGGTATGAGCGGCACTAAGCTGCACACGAATACGTGCTTGGTCCTTCGGTACTACAGGGTAGAAGAAGCCGATCACATAGATCCCTTCGTCGAGCAGCATGTCAGCAAACTTCTGGCTCAAGGCCGCGTCGTACAGCATGATTGGCACAATCGCACTGTCGCCATCTTTGTAGTCAAATCCCGCCGCTGCAACGCCTTTTTTGAAGTAGTTGATGTTCGATTCTAGCGTATCGCGTAGTTCTGTGCTTTCGCTCAACACGTTGAACACTTCGATCGAAGCTCCTACGATCGCTGGCGCAAGTGAATTTGAGAATAAATAAGGACGTGATTTCTGGCGCAACATCTCAATGATCTCTTTGCGGCCTGTGGTAAATCCGCCCATCGCACCGCCGAGCGCTTTTCCTAAAGTACCCGTGATGATGTCCACACGGCCCAGAACATTTTTCAGCTCTACTGTTCCACGTCCCGTCTTACCGATGAACCCGGTAGCGTGGCACTCGTC
>CBFHKC010000033.1:8592-11008 GCA_965656315.1 uncultured Schleiferiaceae bacterium
AACCATGACTAAGGCGTCATATTTGTCGGCAAGGTCACAGATTTTGTCTAGCTGAGCCACATAGCCGTCCATAGAGAATACTCCGTCTGTCACGATGATTTTGAATCGCGCACCTTCGGCAGCTTTTAATTGGTCCTCAAGATCCGCCATATCATTGTTCGCATAACGGTAACGCGCTGCCTTACAAAGGCGTACTCCATCAATGATTGAGGCGTGGTTCAAACTATCAGAAATGATCGCATCTTCTGCAGTCAGCAACGGCTCGAAAACCCCGCCATTTGCGTCAAAAGCCGCAGCATATAAAATCGTGTCCTCCGTGTGCAAGAACTCCGCAATCTTCGTTTCCAATTCCTTATGGATGTCCTGCGTTCCGCAAATAAAACGTACCGAACTCATCCCAAATCCGTGAGTATCCAAAGTTTTGTGGGCAGCTTCCAACACTCTAGGGTGCGAGCTCAGGCCCAAATAGTTGTTCGCACAAAAGTTCAAGACCTCTTCACCGTCCGTAGTTTTGATCACTGCGTCTTGTGGCGTGGTAATGATGCGTTCACGTTTAAACAATCCCGCTTCTTCAATCTCGCGAAGCTGTGTGCGTAAGTGTTCTTTTAAATCTCCGTACATGTAGAGCCGATTTTGGGTTTCGAGGTCAAAATTAAGGGATGAAGCTTTGTTTTGAAGTCCAAGCCAAGCTTTCTTTTAGACAATCCAAAGCGCGGTCCGCCGAACAAACGTCTTGTTCGATAAAATAGTGCTCCAAACCGCTTAGCTCTGCATGGGCGAAGATGTGTTCCCAGTCAATCACACCTTGTCCTACAGGGACCTGTGTGGTAGTGTCTGCCGCAAAGTCTTTTACGTGCCACAGCGGGAACCTTCCCGGATATTGCTCGAACCACGTCACAGGGTCTTCACCGGCAAATGCAACCCAGTGCAGATCCATTTCAAAGACTACGTTCGTGCCCTCCAAACTCTTCAGCAAGTATTCGTAGGCCGTCATTCCTTCTGGGTCATTCGTGTCGATAGGTTCAAACTCAAAATCGTGATTGTGCCATGCCGCAACCATTCCTCGTTCCCGCGCCGCTTCTCCGAGCTGGCTGAGGTAAACGACAAGATGCTGGTAGCCTTCCAGTGTTCTCCAAGCTTCATTCATCCAAGGAATAACGATCCAGTGCTGTCCAAGCTTCTCTGCAGCATCGAGCATGTCGGGAATGCTTTCGGTGGAAATAGGCCCTACTTCCGGGGTAACAATTTCCATCGGTAAATAGTGGCCGCTAGGACTGCTCAGTGCAGATTCACCAAGAACTCCATGAAAGTGCTCTGGGGTGTAGCCAAAGAACCCTCCTTCGGCAAAGCCAAAGGTTTCCACTTGCTCATAACCCATCGCGACAGTTTCTGCGATAGCGCTTTTAACAGAGGCACTATCTGTTAGGTGTTCCCGGATAGTGTACAATTGGTACCCTTTTTTAAATTGCATGTTTTTAGGTGTTTCGACAGATAAAGTGGTAGTGTCGGGCGTGTTTTGGGTAGGTGTTGAACAGGCAGAAAAGAGTGCAGCGAGCAACAAAGTGCCTAAAGTAGTGTTCTTCATGAAACGATTATATGATTGTTCTTGGCTGAAATTAGCAGAAAACCTTCAATTTTGCCCACATGCGAGTAGACAAATTCTTATGGTGTGTGCGTTTATTTAAAACGCGCAGTCTTAGTGGCGAGCAAGTACGCTCGAACCGCGTATACATGGATGAAGCAGCAGTAAAGGCATCTAGGGCGGTAAAGCCTGGCGACTTGATCACGGTTAAAAGACACGGTTTTGACCAAGTCTTTGAGGTTCTAGCGTTGCCGAAAAGTAGGCTTAGTGCAAAATTTGTAGAAGACTACATAAAAAACGTCACACCTCAAGAGGAGCTTGAAAAAGAAGAGTTTTTGCGACTTGCTAGAAATGTGACCCGACAAAAAGGGTTAGGTCGACCCACTAAGAAGGATCGGAGGGACATTGATGGCCTTTTTGACGCTTAGTTTTTTTGGTAGAAATGCATCTTTTTGTACCGTCTTGATCTTTCGCAACCCCTTGTATTTACAATATATAGAGCTCTGTCCGGTATTTGTCCGGTAGTGGGAGTTGTGGTTTGCATTTGCGTGACGCACATTTGAGTGTCATAAGTACGCTTAATCAAAAACAGACACAACTAACACCTATGCGTAAACACACACAAAAGCTATTTGGGGCCTTCTTAATGGTCTTCTTGGTTAGCTCCCTTCAAGCACAATACAAAGGTATCGTGATTGATGCGGCAGACAAAAGCCCACTTCCGGGCGCTGTAGTTCAAGCAGCCAAAGGCGGCACTACATCGATGACGGATATGGACGGTAATTGGTCCTTAGATGTTCCTAAGGGAACGGAGATCACAGTAAGCTTTGTTGG
>CBFHKC010000033.1:11107-16451 GCA_965656315.1 uncultured Schleiferiaceae bacterium
AGAAGACCTAGAAGATTTACAATTGCCGCGTTTGGAAACGGCACTGCAAGGACGTACTTCGGGTGTTCAGGTATTGCAAAACTCTGGTGCTCCAGGTGCTGCTTCGGTAGTTCGTATTCGTGGTACATCTTCTATCAATGGATCGAATCCTTTATACGTAGTAGATGGTGTGATCATTGGTGGGGGTATCGACTTTTTGAACCCAAATGATATTGAGACTATCGAGGTGCTTAAAGATGCGGCATCTGCTGCAATCTACGGTGCTCGTGGTGCGAACGGTGTAATCATTGTTACTACTAAGAACGGTTCTCGTGCGAAAGGTATGGAGGTGAACTTCAGCTCTTACCAAGGGGTTCAGAATGCATGGAAGCAACTTCCAGTATTGAACTCGCGTGAGTACGCTACCATTCAAAATGAAATGGCAGCTGCTGCAGGGCAGAGCATTCCTTATCCAAATGCTGCAGAGTTAGGTGAGGGAACGAATTGGCAAAGCCACGTGTTCAACCCAAATGCTATCATGCGCAGCACTGACTTTAGTATTAGTGGAGCATCAGATAAAGGTTCGTACTTTTCTTCTATAAGTTACTTTGACCAGGACGGTATTGTAGCTGAAGGCAAGTCGAACTTTTCTCGTTTAGCGGCACGTCTGAATACCATCACCAAAGCGAACGATCGCTTGACGGTAGGTTGGAATGTGGCTTACACACACAATGAAAGCCAGACTGTAGCTGAGAATACAGAATTCGGTTCGCCACTAGGTCGTGCTTTGAATATGGATCCACTTACGCCGTTATACGAGACTGACCCTACGGTATTGGCAGGAAGCCCGTATACTTCAGGTGGAAGCCTAAGAGGAAATTTGGTTCGTGATGCGGGAGGTATTTACGGTATCTCAAACCGTGTGACTTCGGAAATCATCAACCCAGTTGCAGCGTATAAGATCGCCAACAACTATGGCTGGTCTGACAAAATTGTCAACAACACTTACGCAGAGTATGAGATTGCGGAAGGATTGAAAGCAAGAACAAGTATGGGGGTTGATCTTGCATTCTATGGAGCTAACGGATTTACGCCTTCACACTATTTGAATGCAACGAACTTCTTAGATACTAACCTAGTGTTCAGCAACTTTAATAGAGCGTTCACTTGGATTTGGGATCAAACAATCACTTACACAAAAGACTTCGGCGATCATCATTTCGATGGTCTTGTTGGGCATAGTGCTCAGGAAGTTCAAGGACGTTACCTCGGTGGTAGCAAACGTGATGTGCCTGTTTCTACCTACGATGGCGCAACGATTGACTACGCTCGTAACGAGGTTAGTGAGCAGGTGTATGGAGGATATTGGGAGCGCTATGCGATCGAGTCCTACTTCGCCCGTGCTAACTACGATTACAAAGGCAAATATGTCGCAACAGCAGTAATGCGTGCGGATGCTTCTTCTAACTTCGGTTCGAACTACCGTTGGGGGTACTTCCCATCGCTTTCAGCAGGTTGGAACATTCACATGGAGGACTTCTGGGTATACGATAATGTAAACCAATTAAAACTGAAAGCCGGTTACGGTCTCAACGGTAACGATGCAGCAGGCTCTTTGGAATATGCTTCAACCATTGTCGGTGGTCGTTCGTACACTTTCGGTCGTGACGAGGTCTTAGTAAACGGAACGGCGCCAGCTCAGGTGGCGAACCCTGACCTACGCTGGGAAAGTGTAAGTCAGTTCAACGTGGGTATCGAAATGCGTGCTTTTGATTGGTTGACGGTCAACGCAGATTTCTTTAATCGCGTTACCAACGACATGAAAACACGTATTCCATTGCCAGACTACATCGGTAATGATGCGCCTACTGCGAACATCGGTACCATGCTTAACCGTGGTGTTGATTTAGAGCTAGGTTACGATCGAACTTTCGGTAAGGACTTCCGCTTCGGTGCAAGTGCAAACTTGAGTTTCTTGAAAAACGAGGTGGTTCTTTTAGGTAATGAAGCTGGTTTCTTAACTGGACAAACTTGGGGACCTCAAGGACTTGAAATCACACGTATTTCTGAAGGAGAGGCGATCGGTCACTTCTACGGATACCGCACCGATGGTATTTTCCAAACACAAGATGATGTCTTTGCACACACTGGCGGCGAAAATGGCGATACACTTCAGCCTGGAGCTGTAGCTGGTGACTTCCGCTTTGTGGATGTGAATGGTGATGGTGTGATCGACGCGGAAGACCGCACAGTGATCGGTAACCCTACGCCAGATTTCACTGCAGGTTTGAACATCGACATGTCGTACAAGAATTGGGATTTCACTGTGTTCGGACAGGGAGTCTTCGGAAACGACATCTACAATGCAACACGCCGTTACGATTTGCCTACTGCAAACATGACGGGTTCAGCACTCGACCGTTGGACGGGAGCAGGTACTTCGAACAGCTACCCACGTTTGACGTTCCAGGATGACAACATGAACTTTGCACGTAGTTCAGACTTTTATGTAGAGGATGGTAGCTTCTTTAGAATTAAGAACCTACAGATCGGTTATAACATCTCAGGTGACATTGCTGATAAGTTGATGCTTCGTAAAATGCGCATCTACTATGCAGGGTCTAACTTGTTGACGTTTACGAACTACTCTGGTTTTGATCCAGAGATCGGTGCTGGTTTCGGTGTAGATCGTGGTATCTACCCACAAGCACGTGTACATAGCCTTGGAATTAATGTCACCTTCAAATAAGTAAAGAGAAGATGAGAGCACAAATAAAAACAGCAGTAAAAGGATGGATCGCAGTAGCGGTTGCGTCTTTGGCAACAGTAGGTTGTTCAAGCGACTTCTTGACTACGACACCTGTGGGTCGTGATCTTGAGATCAATTATTACCAGACCGAAGGACAAGCATTTGAAGCACTCGTGAGTGTGTATGATGTTTTGCAGTGGAATGACCAGTATGGATTTATCATGCACCGTTTCTTGATGAACGTAGCTTCTGATGATACGTATGCAGGTGGTTCCGATGCTTCAGATCAGCCTTCGTGGGTGGCTACAGACAACTTTACTTGGACGCCGACTCTAGGACCACAAGGTGGATTCTGGAGAAAGAACTATAAAGGAATTTACAGAGCCAATCTTTTCCTAGAGAAGATTGACGGTATCGATGCGGCGTCTGCTGCATTCAAAACACGTGCAAAGGCAGAAGTTCACTTCTTGCGCGCGAAATTCTACTTTGATCTTGTTCGCAGCTTCGGACGTGTACCATTGATCAAATCAACTTTGGAGCCATCTGAGTACTATTCGGTGGTTCAAGCGGATCCTTCTGAGACGTATGCTTTTGTGGTAGAGGAATTGGAATTGGCGATTGCAGATTTGCCAACAAGTGTTCCTGGAAACGAGATTGGTCGTGCTACAAAAGGTGCTGCACAAGCGTTACTGGCTCGTGTGTATCTTATGATGAATGACGATCAGTACATGGATGAGGTTGCTGCTCTTTGTGAGGAGGTTATCAATTCAGGTGAGTACTCGCTCGTTGCAGACTACAATGAACTCTTTACCCTTGCTGGTGAGTGGTCTTCCGAAAGTGTATTTGAAATTACGTACTCGGAGAACTCTACTTCAGATTGGGGACGTTTCGGATCAGGTCACAGTGAAGGTAACGTAGGTGTTCAATTCTGTGGAATGCGCGATTACAACGGTCCTGACTACACGCCAGGATGGGGTTTCTGTCCAGTAACTGAAGATCTAGAGGCGTTTATGTCGAATGACCCACGTTACCAAGCAACCATTATCGATGCAGATAACAATGCGTCTATGGAGTACTCTCCAGGTTATCAGAACACTGGGTTCTTCATGAAGAAATATGCGCCTTTAGCGAGTATGTTCCCTCCAGATGGTGAGCCAGCGCTCAACTGGGGTAACAATGTACGTGAGATCCGTTATGCTGATGTCCTGTTAATGGCGGCGGAAGGTTTGGTCCGCAGTGGTGGTTCAGAAGGAACTGCGCGTGCTTACGTGAATCAAGTTCGCGTGCGTGCAGGTGTTCAGCCGATCAGCTCGAGCGGAACGCAGTTGTTAGAGGATATTTACAACGAGCGTAGAATGGAATTGGCCACAGAAGGTCACCGTTATTATGATCTAGTGAGAACTGGACAGGCGGCAACGGTGTTAACTGGATGGGACGAGACGAAACGTTATTTGCCTATTCCACAAAATGAAATTGACGCATCAAATGGTGCATTAACACAAAACGACGGTTACTAATGAAAGCACTAAAACTATTTGCATTTGCGGTGGCAGCCATCGCATTTACAGCGTGTGAACCAAGCGTTCCTGGCAAAACAGAATTAGGCGAATTGCCTACAGCGGGATACACCGTAACTGAGATCGACTCAAACACTGTACGTTTCACCTCAAACAGCTCTGGCGAACCTTTCCTCTACCAATGGGAAGTTGAGGGAGTTGGTGTATTTACAGGTGAAGAGGTAGACGTATTTATCTCGACTATCGGAGTGTACAACGTGGAGCACAAGGTGTTTAACCAAGGTGGTCACGATGTAGCTACGGGTACCGTAGAGATCTTCCGCGATGCACCGCTGATTTGTGAAGGTGCGGCAGAATTCTTGACCGATTGTACCTCGCGTACCTGGAAAATGGCACCTATTGCAGGATGTCTATGGGTAGGGCCTGTTGACGGCTCACAAACGTGGTGGTTCTTGCCAGCTTCAGGGCCGGTAGACCGTCCTTGTTTGTTCAACGACGAGTGGATCTTCGATAAAGACGCAAAACTCACCTATGATACCAAGGGTGATCTATGGGCGGAAACCTATATGGGTGTGGCAGCAGACGGTTGTCAGCCAGAAAGTTTCCTGACAGGAGATAAAGCTGACTGGGGTAGTGGTGTACACGACTTCGAGGTGATTCCGGATGCAGGTGTCGCTGGTATGGGCCAATTAAAATTGATTGGTTCAGGTGCATTTATTGGTCTTCCAAAGGCAACCAACGTAGGAGAGGTTAGCTCGCCTGTTTCAGACATCACTTATGATATCCTTTCAATGACTGACGATGGTACTGCACGTTACATGGAGATCGAAGTAAACTTCGGTGGTGGTCTATGGCGTTTCACTATTTACTCTGAACTGTAATCCGATATGTTGAAGTCTGCTTACCTTATTGTAGCTACCGCGCTTCTTTTCGCCTCTTGTGAGGTAGAAGAACCGCCTGTACTTTCCGGAGCAGATATTGCTATCGAAGAAGGTAATACAGACTTCATCCTGACTTATGAGGTGAGCTTAAATAAGCCTGCGCCTAAGGACCTAACGTTTGATTACAAAACGGTGGATCTTGAGGCAGAAGCTGGAAC
>CBFHKC010000034.1:0-2006 GCA_965656315.1 uncultured Schleiferiaceae bacterium
TCTATTGTGAATCGCTATAATTAGAACCTTTCTAATCAAATACTCAATTGTATCTATTGTGGTTGATAAACCTCGATATTTGTTCATAGCTTGCACTCCCGAGATAAGTTATCAGACTTACTAACGCCCTATTATTATTACTATAATTCTTTTAAAATGAATACATATATATATAAAGGAGATTGGAAAATTAAGTCTTCAGAAGATGTGTATTCGAATCCTTGGATCTCTATTGTTCATCACGAAGTGATTACTCCTGGTGGCACCGACGGCATATATGGTGAAGTCAAATTTAAGAACGTTGCCATCGGTATTATTCCCATCGATGGTGAAGGATATACCTGGCGTGTAGGTCAATTTCGTTTTCCATTGAATGCCTACAGTTGGGAAATTCCAGAGGGAGGTGGTCCTCACATTGAGTCTTCTCTGCACAGTGCGCAACGCGAATTACGCGAAGAGGTAGGTTACCAAGCATCTCACTGGGAGAAGTTTCTTGAGATGGACCTCAGCAACAGCGTTTCAGATGAGCGTGCTGAGGTGTATTTAGCGAAAGGATTAACCTTTTTAGGTACCCAGCATGAGGAAACAGAAAATCTAGCCTTAGAGCGTCTGCATTTCAGTGAACTCTACCAACAAGTACTTTCTGGAGAAATCAGGGACAGTATATCTGTCGCTGCGGTCCTTAAACTTGCCGTTATGTATCCAGAGTTACTTCAGCGATAAAAAGCGCTTAAAACGCTTCATAACCACACTCACTGCCTTTTTATTAGGATGAGTGCCATTCGGTTCATAGTAGTTGTAGTCTCTAAGTTCATCAGTGATGATTTCATAGCCAGGAAAATAGTAACTCCCGGCCCTAAGATTGAGTAATTCATTGATGGCAAGACGAAGTACGGATTTCCCTATAAAGTTCTCCTGGAGACCAATTTTAGTATAGCGCACCGGGCTCACGGTGTAAATAATATCAATATGTTCTGGAATTAATGGTAAAACCTCCTTCCATACTTTTATTATCTCATTGATTTTTAGTAATCTACGATTAAATAAATCACTTGGTAATTTATGACAATTATTGACAATACTCCCATTCATTTCCCAGGCATGTGCTGTTCCTAAACTTATAATTATGAGGTTTTTAGAAGCACTCTTAATGGTGCTATCTATTATTTTATTACGTTGATTATCAATGTTTTGTTTCAATAATTCTGAGGAGGTATCTTGGAATTTATTCGCCGCGAACATGGCATGGTGTATGCCGTCATGCTGGTAGATGGGTTCAGGCGTATAGCTTGTATCAAAAATCCAACGTAATTGTTGGGCAATACTTATAGGATTAAAACTAGTTCCCAGTGGGTTATAGATATAGGGTATATCCCAAGAAGTGAAAGTTTCTTCGAGGTGTCCTACAAAGCAGCTGCCTAGACCTAGGCAAAAAAAAGGGGAGTCGATACTTGGACCGACTCCCTCTTTAACACTTGTGATCATAGATGATCTTAGATATTGAATTCGATTCCTTGGGCTAAAGGTAAGTCTCTTCCGTAATTCACTGTGTTGGTTTGACGACGCATGTATGCTTTCCAAGCATCGGATCCACTTTCGCGGCCACCACCAGTTTCTTTCTCACCACCAAAGGCTCCACCAATCTCAGCACCTGAGGTTCCAATATTGACGTTTGCAATACCACAGTCAGAGCCGAATTCACTCATAAATAAATGAGCTTCACGAACATCATTGGTCATGATGGCACTTGATAAACCTTGTTTTACATCGTTTTGAAGTGCAATAGCTTCTTCCACTCCACCACTGTATTTCATCAAGTATAAGATCGGAGCAAAGGTCTCATGTTGTACACTTTCGTAATGGTTTTCTGCCTCAACGATACATGGAGTCACGTAGTATCCCTTGTCGTAAATACCTCCAGAGAGTACTTCACCACCACATAACACTTTTCCTCCTTCTCCTTGTACGGATTCGATGCGTGCTAGGAAAGTATCTACAGAGTCTTG
>CBFHKC010000034.1:2106-6300 GCA_965656315.1 uncultured Schleiferiaceae bacterium
TCACCACCACATAACACTTTTCCTCCTTCTCCTTGTACGGATTCGATGCGTGCTAGGAAAGTATCTACAGAGTCTTGATCGATAAGTGGCCCGACGTGATTTGTTTCATCGAGTGGGTTACCAATTTTTAATTGGCCATATGCTTGTACAAGTGCATTTTTTACACTCTCATAAACACTCTCGTGAATAATCAAACGACGTGTAGAAGTACAGCGCTGTCCACATGTTCCAACTGCACCGAAAATTGCGCCAGTCACGGTGATTTTTAGATCACACGATGGGGTAATGATGATGGCATTGTTACCTCCTAACTCTAGGATACTCTTACCAAAACGACTAGCAACTGCGGCACCTACAATACGACCCATGCGTGAAGAACCTGTTGCTGAAATAAGCGGCATACGATCATCAGAGGTCATCCACTCACCTATTTTGTAATCACCTGTAACGATGGAAGAAATTCCTTCTGGAAGTTGGTTAGCCTTAGCTACTTTGTTCCAAATATTCTGACATGCAATAGCACAAAGAGGTGCCTTCTCACTCCCTTTCCATACCACGGTATTTCCACAAACTACAGCAAGTGCAAAGTTCCAAGACCATACTGCAACTGGGAAGTTGAAAGCGCTGATCACACCCACGACACCAAGCGGGTGCCATTGTTCCATCATGCTGTGTTCAGAGCGTTCACTTTTGATCGTTAGACCGTATAGTTGACGAGAAAGACCAACTGCGAAATCACAGATATCAATCATTTCTTGAACCTCACCTAAACCCTCTTGGTAGCTCTTACCCATCTCTAAGGATACTAATGCTCCGAGGTGTGCCTTCTCTTCACGAAGTGCATTTCCGAACTGGCGAATTAGTTCTCCACGCTTTGGGCCAGGGATGGCGCGTAATGCTTTGAATGCCTCCTGTGATTGTGCTACGACTTTCTGGTAATCTTCCGCTGAGGTAGTACTTACTTCACCGAGCTTTTCACCATCGATAGGTGAATATGAAGTGATCCATTGGTCCGAGGACATGGTGGTGAATCCAGTACTTGTTCCTTCATTTTTATCCTTGAGAGACAGTGCGTTAAGAATTTCTTTGGGTGTGAATTGTGACATGCTGCTTTTATAATAGTTGCGTATAAAATTAAACATAAATCACGACTTCTGTTTTATTTAAAAAATCGATGTGTCCGTTTTCTTCACGTTGTTTCAACACCTACCTTTGTTATTTAGAATTAATACAAATAAGATGCGCTATATTCTCGTACTTGTCAGTTCTTTCATGTTGTGGACGAGTTGTTCACAGGGCCCTTCTAGCGAGGTGTCTACAGAAGAACAGAAGATAAAAATCGTATGTACCACCAGTATTATGACCGACTGGGTAAGTAATGTGGTGTCTTCGGATTTTGAGGTAGTGCCATTACTTAAAAAAGGAATTGATCCGCACGTCTATAAACCTGCTAAGAAGGATTTAGATCTTTTAAGAGCCGCGGATGTTATTATCTATCACGGCGTTCATCTCGAAGGTAAAATCATAGAGGTTTTAGAAAAACTCGAGGGTAAAGTTATCATCAATGCCGCGGAAGATTTTACTGCTGAAGAGATCATCAGTGATCCTAACTTCCCAGCTTCGCAAGACCCACATTATTGGTTTGATACCGAATTGGTAAAAAAGTCTTTACAAACTATTGTTCGTGAGATAGCTGAAGTATATCCACAGCACAATAAAGCGATGAGTGCAAAAGCTGCAACGTATGCTGCATCGATTGATCTTGCTGCTGCTGAGGTTCATGAAATTCTTGCTCCCATAGATTCAAATATGAGAATTGTCATCACTACTCACGATGCGTTGAGCTACTTTGCACGCAACTTCAACATTCGCGTGAATACGTTGCAAGGTGCCTCAACAGTAAGTGAATTCGGATTGCGCGAGATCACCGAGCTCGTAGATTTTATATGTGAATACAAGGTTCCTGCTATATTCCTGGAAAATATAGTGAGCCCTCAGGCTATGGAAAGTGTGAAGCGCGGATGCCTTGAAAAGGGATTTGAGGTTAAATTGGGCCCAGAACTTCTAAGCGATTCATTAGGATCTGAAGAGGATCAGGATTCTTACACTGAAATGTTGACGTTTAATGCACGTACTATTGCATTCTATCTAGCTGTAAATTAATAGATTGGATATATTCTACAAATACCTCACCCTTGCCGACCCTAACGTTCGGTATGTTGTGCTCTCGATCGTATTGCTCGGTGGAGTAAGTGGGGCTGTTGGTAGTTTTAACTTTTTAAGAAAGAAGACATTAGTTGGCGAAACCGTGGCGCACAGTATGCTTCCGGGTGTCCTTATTGCATTCTTACTAAGTGGTGTAAAAAACCCTTATGTCTTAGTGACTGGGGCGGCAATAAGCGGTTGGCTAAGTATTCTATTGGTGGATTTTATCACCGCTCATTCTAGGATTAAAGGTGACAGTGCCTTAGCGATTGTGCTATCCAGCTTTTTCGGTTTTGGAATTGTATTGCTAACCATGATTCAATCTAGGTACACCGGAAACCAGAGTGGATTAGATCATTATATTTTTGGGAATGCAGCTGCAATGAGTCCTGAGGACAGTCTTGCGTTCGCGTGGGTATGTATGATTGTTCTGGTTTTAGTCTTGGCCAATTTCTTTTCACTCAAGGCGGTTATTTTTAATCCGGACTACGCCAAATCCATAGGAATACCTAGAAAACGAGTGGATGGTCTGATTAGTTTTATCACTATTCTAAGCATCTCAGTAGGGATCAAAGCGGTGGGCATTGTAATGATGAGTGCCTTACTTATTATTCCACCTACAGCAGCTCGATTTTGGACTTCAAGATTCACACCTATGCTCCTCATTAGTGGTGTTTTTGGTGGGTTTGCCGGATGGTTAGGTGCTTTTGTGAGTTATTCACAAACCTCCATGCCTACTGGGCCTTGGACGATAGTAGCGGTAAGTATCATTGCCTTTTTATCTATGCTTTTTGCACCCAAGCGTGGTGTGGTATATCAGCGTTGGAATAAACTCATGCTCAAGCGTCGAATCAACGAGGAAAATCTCCTGAAGGCAGCGGTACAAAATGAGGTTAGGGGTAAAGGCAAACTCTTTAATAGAGCAGCGATATCAACACGCCAATATTTTGAAACCAAACTTTGGATCAGAACGGTTCGAAGACTGACCCGTAAAGGACTCATCAAGAAGGTGAACACTGGTTTTACGTTGAGCGCAAAAGGTCGCCGTTATGGGGCTGAGATTGATAGAAGACATAAAATTTGGGAGGTGTATCTTCAACGAAGAATGCAAATGAGTGTGCATTTAGTACACGATGAAGCGGAAACCATGGAGCATTTTTTGACGCCAGAGATCGAAGAAGAGATTCTGAAAGAGTTGGGATTGTGCTCGAGGTTCAACCCTATTCTAGAGATTCATGAATTAATACCAGACCCAGAGCTTGCTTAGTATGGATGCATTTTGGATCATAGTTACTGGTTTTTTGGTTGCCTCCTCAACGGGAATGTTAGGCAATCTCCTACTGCTTCGAAAGATGAGTATGATGGGTGATGCCCTTTCCCATGCGGTCCTTCCAGGTATTGTTGTGGCGTATTTAATAAGCGGTTCACGCGCGTCGATCCCGCTCTTTGTGGGTGCTATCGTAATGGGGGTGTTGACTACATTTCTAATCCAATTTTTCTCTTCCAAAGGCAAGATGCAGAGCGATGCCGCTATGGGAACAGTTTTTACCTTTCTCTTCGCTGTAGGTGTAATATTGGTCACAAAATTTGCCGGTGAGGCAGACATCGATGCAGATTGTGTATTGCATGGAGAATTGGCCTTTGTACCGCTTCAAACGTCCTCTTTCTTAGGGTTAGGTGTACCTGCACCTGTTTGGACCTTGTTAGGGCTATTAGCGGTAATCCAAATCATCTTCTGGACGGGATACAAGGGCTGGTTAATCACTTCGTTCAATCCGGAATATGCTCAAAGTGTAGGAATTCGTACGGTGCTTTGGCATTACAGCTTGATGGCGGCAACGAGTGTAGCAACGGTAGTAAGCTTTGAGAGTGTAGGAGCCATCTTAGTGATTGCTTTTCTAGTAGTACCCGCGGCAACGGCATATCTCCTGACCGATAAGCTCCCTTTAATGACGATAATAATCCTCATTCACGGTTTAGTGAGCTCAA
>CBFHKC010000034.1:6399-14864 GCA_965656315.1 uncultured Schleiferiaceae bacterium
TTCTTGGGTACTTTATTTCGGACGCGTTAGAAGCGTCAATCAGCGGCAGCATTGCGGTGATGAGCTTTATTCTATTCGCTGGGGCGTTCCTTTGGAACAAAAAAAAGGGCTAAAGTCCCCACTTTAGCCCTCACTCGCTTAACACAAAAACACGTACAAACATTCTTGTACTGATTTCTCGAATGCAAATCTCGTGCCGTTGTGTTATAACAATTACCTTTTAGTGTTAATTAATTAAGAAGATTTGAAACCTTAGTGAAAATTTGGACACTTTTGGTCGTTTACCAAGTTGCGTTAGGGTATGTTCTAGGGAGGCTTTGCATTTCTGCAAGTAAATATCCTAGATGTGCACTGTGAATACCATAACGTCCACCGGTCTGCATCCAGAGCTCAGGAGTGGGCATTACAAGCGTACCTATTTTAAATACCTCAGCTACTTTAGCCAACCATTTATCTTTCAGTGTTGAAAAGCGTGTGAAACTATCATCGAGCTGATCAAACATGGGATGATCTTCGAAAAGTTCACCACTCCACATCCAAAGGTCATGGACGCTTTGCTGTACTTTTTCATGCGATTCTTCGGTGCCATCACCCAGACGAATCACCCACTCTGCGCTCCATTGCGCTTGGTATGAAATCTCTTTGAGGGCTTTTTCTGCGATGCCTGCTAGTGCTTTATTTGAGCACGAGCGTAATTGGTCAAAAAGGAAAAAGTTGAAGGTATCGATGAAGAAGCTACGAACGATGGTATCTCCCCAGTGTCCGTTTGGCTGCTCCAACAAAAGCGCATTGCGGAATTCCATATGATCACGGAAATATGCCAGGGTATCCTCAGTAGTATCCCCACCGATCATCGTGGCTAATTCCTGATACAACAATCGAGCACGACCGATGTGATCTAGCGATGTGTTGATAATAGCAATATCTTGCTCAAGCACAGGTCCTTTAGAACACCAAGCGCTAAGCTGCTGCCCAAGGATTAGGGCGTCATCTGCAAGAAAAAAGAAGTACTCCTTGAGCGCTTCTTCTGATGTAAATTCTGTCTTTACACCATTTAACCAACCTCCTGCCATGGCTTACATGTGCTCGACATCATCAGGGATGTCATAAAAGGTTGGATGACGATAAACCTTGTCATCACTAGGTGTAAATAAGGGATCTTTTTCATCTGGAGCACTTGCTGTGACTGCCTCAGAAGGAACTACCCAAATACTGATACCCTCTGAGCGACGTGTGTAAACGTCACGTGCATTTTTCAATGCCATATCTGCATCAGGAGCGTGCAGGCTTCCGACATGTTTGTGAGAAAGGCCGTTCTTGCTGCGAAGAAAGACTTCCCATAATTTCCAATGTGCTGTACTCATGGTGGTTCTTTTCTGGTTGAATAGGTAGGTTATGCTGCTGAAGATTCAGACTTTTTACGTGCTGCTTGTTTTTCGGCAAATGCATTTGCCGCCTCGCGTACCCAAGCACCTTCTTCGTGTGCTTTCACGTGGTTGGCGATACGCTCTTTGTTACAAGGTCCGTTTCCTTTGATCACGTCATAGAATTCGTTCCAATTGATCTCTCCGAAATCGTAGCTTCCGCGCTCTTCATTCCACTTCAAATCTGGATCTGGGATAGTGAGTCCAAGGTATTCTGCTTGCGGAACTGTTTTATCGATAAACTCCTGACGAAGCGTGTCGTTTGACTTGCGCTTGATTTTCCATTTCATGCTTTGCTCAGAGTTAGGGGAGTTATCATCCGAAGGACCAAACATCATTAGTGAAGGCCACCACCAGCGGTTTAAACTCTCTTGAGCCATCGCTTTTTGTTCTGGTGTTCCTTGGGCCAATTTCATCACAACTTCGTACCCCTGACGTTGGTGGAAACTCTCCTCTTTACAGATTTTTACCATCGCACGAGCGTACGGTCCGTAAGAGGTTCTTGTGAGCATTACTTGATTTTGGATGGCAGCACCATCTACGAGCCAGCCAATGGTTCCCATATCTGCCCATGAAGGGGTTGGGTAGTTAAAAATGGAGCTGTATTTAGCTTTTCCACTTTGCAAATCAGCGATCATTTTCTCGCGCGGTTCGCCCAAAGTTTCTGCTGCAGAGTACAAATAAAGTCCGTGTCCAGCTTCGTCTTGTACTTTGGCTAGAAGGATAAGTTTGGCGCGAAGAGATGGAGCTCTAGTGATCCAATTCGCTTCTGGTTGCATCCCAATCACCTCACTGTGAGCGTGTTGAGAAATTTGGCGGATTAGGGTCTTACGGTATTTTTCAGGCATCCAATTCTTAGGTTCCACCTTGTTCTCGGCGTCTACAAAAGCTTGAAACTGTTCCTCTAATGATACGTTTGTTCCCATGTCTCTGTGTATTTGGTTGCTTACAAAGTTAAAACACAACAAGCTATCTTGTGTCATGGTTTAAAAATGAGGGCTACCTTTACCATTCAAAATCAGAAGCATGTTAAAGTTTTTCGGAAAAAAGAAAAAAGAAAAGGCGTCATTGATGGCTCCGTCGGCGAAAGCTGTAGACACTAAATTCTACCCGTTGACCATCAATGAA
The DNA here is from genome assembly GCA_965656315.1 of uncultured Schleiferiaceae bacterium. Taxonomy (GTDB): domain Bacteria; phylum Bacteroidota; class Bacteroidia; order Flavobacteriales; family Schleiferiaceae; genus UBA10364. The sequence continues at coordinate 8,952 of CBFHKC010000034.1, forward strand.
GTGCGTCGTGAGACCGAAGATGCGGTGAGTATCTCTTTTGAAGTACCCGCAGAACACCTCGATAAATTCACCTTCCTTCCAGGGCAGTACCTCACCTTGAAAACACAAATCAGTGGTGAGGAAGTACGTCGTTCGTACTCTATTTGTGCTGCACCAAGCGATGGCGAATTGCGCGTTGCCGTGAAAGAGATCGAAGGAGGTAAATTCTCTACCCATGCAAACCGCGTCCTAAAGGCAGGAGATGTTTTAGAGAGTATGCCACCGATGGGTAATTTTAAGTGGGAACCTTCTTCTGATGATTCTCATGTGGTCGGCTGGGCTGCAGGTTCAGGGATTACGCCAATTCTTTCTATTGCAAAGACCGTTTTAGAATCTTCACAAAGCAGCACATTCACGCTGTTTTATGGAAATAAGAACAGCAACAGCATCATTTTCAAGAACGAGCTGGAAGATTTGAAAAATACATACGTCGATCGTTTAGAAGTGCACCACATATTGAGCCGTGAGGACCAGGGAAGTGACACCACAAAAGGGCGTATCGATGGAGATAAGGTCGTTGCATTCAATGAGAAGTTCTTTGATGTAGCAACGACGACAGGACACTTTTTATGTGGCCCGTTAGGAATGATCGAAAGCGTTACTGAGACGTTGGAGAAATTGGGCACAGAGAAAGGTAAGATTCACTTTGAGCTCTTCAATACCACAGCGGCTAGCGATGCGAAATCGGCCACAGCTACAACGACTTCTAGCAGTTCGAATAGCGCAGTAACGGTTGTTTTAGATGGTGAAGAAACACACTTTGAAATGAAGGGTAAGGAATTCATTTTGGACGCAGCATTAGATGCGGGTGCAGATGTTCCTTATGCCTGTAAAGGTGCCGTTTGTTGTACGTGTCGTGCGAAAGTAATCGAAGGATCTGCGGAGATGGTGATGAACTATGCGCTCGTTGATGACGAGGTCAAAGATGGCTATATTTTAACGTGTCAAGCACACGCGACGAGCGATAAATTAGTAGTGAGTTTCGATGAGTAAGAAGAGCCCACGAAGCGGAGGGGTCAGCGATGAACCTGGACCGTCGTTCCATCCTAAAAAGGAGAAAAACGCGAAGGAGTACAACCTTGGTAAGGGTGCTAAAAAACGCATGAATAAAGCCAAGAAACACAAGTCTGGTCCTACCAAACGCAAATAATAAACAAAGCCCGAGTTGCACTGTGCAGCTCGGGCTTTTTGTTGAGGGTCTTAAAAAACGAAACGGTTTCCGTTGTCGGTATTAGTTCTTTTCCCAAGTATTGTTTTCCAGGTTGATGTCCAGCAAGCGTAGGCTCGGATCAATCTCTACTTTAGTGATGATGCGCCCGTCGCTAGGAAGCTTCAATTCATACGTAGGATGCGTCCAAGGCCAAGCTTCTGCAACATTCATAGTTAGGGTTCTTTTCGATCCGTACATACTTAAAAGCGGGATGTTGTAGTAGACCGCCGGTCCATCCTGGTAGGTGATCTTTAGGTCGATCGGCATCGGGAACTTCCCAACACGCTCCAAGGTTATGGAGTTTCCATTCATCACAGATTTGACCTCAGCAATACTATAGTCGATGGACTTTACTTGGTCTTTGTAATAACTGAGGTACCAGTCCAATTCTAGACCGCTTTCACGCTCCATAATGCGGATGAAATCGTTCGGACTAGGGTGCTTAAACTGCCACGCATTCCAATAGCGCTTCATCCCACGAGCAAAGGCTTCGTCGCCGACCACGTATTCCAGCATGTTTAGAAAGAGCGCCCCAGCGCTGTAGCTGTTGATGCCGTAGACCATGTTGTAGTTGAAGTGATCTGCAGGCGTAGAAAGTGGTTCTCTAAGCCCTGCAGTGTCGAGGTATACATAGTTGCGGTAAGCGCCTCTGTGTGGGTTTTCTTCACCGCGTTCAAACAAGACATTCATACATTCTTCTTCAGCGTATGAGGTGAAGCCTTCATCCATCCACGGGTGAATAGCTTCGTTGGTTCCAATCACCCCATAGTACCAGTTGTGCGTCGCCTCATGAATGAACAGACCGGTAAAACCTTCGAAGTTGTCCCCACCGCCAAGAATCATGGTACACATCGGGTACTCCATACCGCCGTCACCTCCTTGAATAATGGAGAATTGATCGTAGGGGTATTTACCGAAATGGGCCGCCATAAAATCAAAGTAGCCTTGAAGATAGCCTTGCTGAAGTCGTTCCCAATTTTCAACGTTTGCCGTCTGTGGATCGTAGAACAAATGCACCATCGGGCCATTTTCTATCTGTACACGCTGGTGTATGAAATCAGGGTCTGCCGCAAATGCAAAATCATGAACGCGGTCCGCCTTGAAGTGCCACTCGCGCTTTTCATTGCGCTTTACACGTTTTCCTTTTTTGATTCCTTCATAGCCAAAGCCCACAACCTCAGCGTTTTGCAAATAGCCTGTTCCGCCAATCACATAATCGCGCTGCGCATGAATCGTAACATCAAAACTTCCCCAAACACCATAAAATTCGCGTCCTACATACTGATCGGCATGCCAACCATCTTGGTCATATTCGGCCAATTTCGGATACCACTGCGTCATCGTAAACTCCACGCCTTCTTTGTTGTCGCGACCAGAACGGCGAATCTGCTTCGGAACTTGTGCGTCCCAAACGATATCAAAGGTTGTCGTTTTTCCAGGCATCAATGGCTCCGCAAGCTCGGCCTTAAGTACGGTACCGTGCACCGTAAACGGAACTGGCAACCCTTGCTGCTGTAAGCTGGTAATATGCTGATAACCCACTTCGCCTGGGCCTAATTTTGAAATCCTGTCCTGCACTCTACGGTCAGGATCCTTGATATTCAAACTGCGCACGTCCATCATACTTCCCGGCTGGAAGGCATTGAAATAAAGATGGAAGTAGGCGTTCCGAAGGGTATCTGGGCTGTTATTTGTGTAGACCACCGTTGAGGTTCCTTCGTACGTGTGATTTTCCACGTCGAGGTCGATATCCATGGTGTATTCCACGGCCTGTTGCCAGTATTGTGCTTGTGCTGCCGTTCCCCCACAAAGGGCTAAGAGTAATAGAAGTTTTTTCATGTAGAATTAACGTATAAAGTGGTCTAATCGTCCGTTTTCAAGTAGTCTAGGTCCTTTTTCTGTCATCTGTAGGGTACACACTTCATTGTAGGCGTCGTGCTCTAAAAACAGATGGTACCCTTGTTCAGCAGCTTCGGTAAATATGCGTTTGCGCTCGTCCAAAGTAAGCAGCGGTCGGGTATCGTACCCCATCACATAGGGCAATGGAATATGCCCGGTAGAAGGAAGGAGGTCGGCCATAAAGACGATGGTTTTTCCTTTGTACTCCAGAATTGGGCACATCTGAGCGTCTGTATGTCCGTTCACCACGAAGGCATCGAAGCCGAGCCCAGTATCGATCCGGTAGGCATCTTCCGATGCGTCGATAAATTTTAATTGGCCACTTTCTTCTAGCGGCATGATGTTCTCTTTCAAGAAGCTTGCCTTCTCACGCGCATTCGGTTCCGTTGCCCATTTCCAATGGCGCTCGTTTGTCCAATACGTCGCGTTTTTAAACGCTGGCTCGTACCCCGTTCTGTCCTTATTCCATTGGACCGCTCCGCCTACATGGTCAGTGATATCATTGCGGTTAAAGCCGTGACTTGCTAGAGAAGCATCGAGACTATGGTTGCCGTGCAAGTAGTAGTGGCTGAAGAATTTCTCGTTTTGTTTGTCACCTATCCCGGTGTCAATTAAGATGAGTCGATCCCCCTCTTGAATTAGTAACGAGCGCATCGCCCAGGTACATAAATTCTTCTCATCAGCGGGGTTCGTGCGTTCCCAAAGGCCTTTAGGAACCACGCCAAACATGGCGCCTCCATCAAGCTTGAAATTACCAGTATGGATAGGATATAAAGTCATAGGTGTGATAGGTTTTTTCGCAAGTTACAAAAGCAGGGCCGTAACATAAATCACTAATAATGCGTCGCTGATTTATGAACTTGAGGTTGAGATTTAGAACAAACCGCAAAGAATTTAAGTTGAATAAAAGAACATAACCAATTGATTAACAATATGAAAAGCTCAAAAATAGATTTTAATCCAGCAACGTTTTCACCACCACAACCGATACATTGGCAGGAATATTTGATTGATGGAGCGACACATAAATGGACAGGAGAATCGGAGAAAGTATACAGTCCGATAGAGACTAAAAATGAAGATGGAACCTCAAGCAGAGTATACCTAGGTTCTTCACCTACATTGGATGAAGCCACGGGCTTAAAAGCTCTTGATGCAGCTAAAAAAGCATACAATAATGGCCGTGGCGAATGGCCCACAGCAAGTGCAGATGCTCGTATTGCAGCGATGGAAAAATTCGTTGAAATCATGAAGACCAAGCGCGAAGAGGTCAGTACTATGCTCATGTGGGAAATTGCAAAGAATGCCTCTGCGGCCTTCAAGGAATTCGACCGTACTGTGGACTATATAAACGATACGATCGAGGAGTTCAAAGAGCTTCAACGCAGAGGATCACATATCGCAAGTAAAGACGGCATGATCTCTCAGATTCGAAGAGGACCTTTGGGGGTTGTGTTGTGCCTGGGTCCATACAACTACCCTTTGAATGAGACGTTCTGTTTGCTCATACCATCTCTTATGATGGGCAATACAGTGGTCTTTAAACCAGCGAAATATGGAGTTTTGCTGCTAACACCTTTGTTAGAGGCCTTTAAAGAAGCGTTCCCTCCTGGAGTGGTTAACATTGTGTTTGGCCGTGGCCGAACTTTAGCGGGTCCCATCATGAAAACAGGTGAGGTTGATGTGCTTGCCTTGATAGGAAACTCAAAGAGTTCGAATGCGCTTGCGGCACTTCATCCGAAACCGAACAGGTTGCGTCAAATTCTGGGATTAGAGGCAAAGAATCCCGCCATTGTGTTTGACGATGCAAACATCGATAGCGCCGTGAAAGAGTGCGTAAATGGTTCCTTGAGTTATAATGGTCAGCGTTGTACTGCGTTAAAATTGATCTTTGTACACCAATCGATTTCAGAAGAATTTACCAAGAAATTTACCAAAGCTGTAGACGCGTTGTCTCTGGATCACCCGGCTACAGATAGCCCGCTTACCCCGTTGCCTGAGTTGAACAAAGTCGCACAAATGGAAACTTTTGTCGACGATGCTGTTTCAAAAGGGGCAAGTGTCATCAACCAGAACGCCGGCCGATTGTCTGATACTGCGTTCTTCCCTGCGGTTCTTTTCCCAGTAACGAACGAGATGAGAATTTTCCATGAAGAACAGTTTGGCCCTGTTGTACCGATTGTAGAGTACAAAGATCTTGAAGAAGTAATGTCGTGCATTGCGAAATCTGATTACGGTCAGCAATGCAGTCTTTTTAGCGAGAATGAGCTCACAATAGCCTATGCCGTAGACCATATGGTGAACCAAGTTTGTCGAGTAAATATCAATGCATCTTGTCAGCGGGGACCAGACTATTTACCTTTTACAGGTAGAAAAGATAGTGCCGTCGCGACATTGAGTGTTCATGATGCTTTACGCTCGTTCTCTATTCGAACTGTTGTCGCTACTGGATCTACTCAAAAGGACCTCGTTCGCAATATCATTTCGTCTGGAGAGAGTACTTGGATGACGACGGATTATTTGTTGTAGGCGGATTGCCCTCACGTTGTTCGGGCGGACCGCTGTGTCACCTAAGGTCAGTAACAACGCCCTTGTCATCGCTTCGCGCTGACTGGGATTTTTTAGTTTTTCCTTCGTTGCTTGAGGGGTGGTTGGTTAAGTGTTTGTTTTAGTGCTGAGGGGGTAGTTGGCGGATTGCCCTCACGTTGTTCGGGCGGACCGCTGTGTCACCTAAGGTCAGTAACAACGCCCTTGTCATCGCTTCG
>CBFHKC010000034.1:14964-16400 GCA_965656315.1 uncultured Schleiferiaceae bacterium
CGCTGACTGGGATTTTTTAGTTCCATCACTTCCCTTCAAGCACGCTTGAGGGTGTGATGGAACTAAAAAACCCCTGTACACATCCGTGTACAAGGGCTTTTGTCATTCTGAGGTTCCGAGCGGACTCGAACCGCTGTAGCTGGTTTTGCAGACCAGTGCCTAGCCACTCGGCCACGGAACCTTAACGAGGGCCAAAAATAGTAGAAAAAATTGGTTTGTCCCTCAGAAATTTAAGAGTTAACGTTCGGCGCTGAAACTCAGGGCGACGCGTTCAACATCTCCGTTGATTGGAGGGTTGAGTTTGGCGACATTAACCCAAGCTTTTTGCACAGAAGGGTGTTCGCTCATGATGCGGTCGATCATTCGCTGACACACTACCTCGAGAAGCTTAGCGCGTTGTGCCATTTCTTCCTTGGCGATAGCGTTTAGCGCGACGTAATCGACAGTGTCATTTAGATCATCGGAGAGCACAGAGGCGCTGAGGTCAGCCCAAACGCTGATGTTCACCTCGTAGTGCGATCCGATGACAGCTTCTTCATCCATACAACCGTGGTTGGTGTAAATGCGGATGCCATGAACGTCGATCTGGTGCAATACAGTGCTCATTATCCCAATGTTTTGATGGCGGTTTCGATGCGCGTAAGGACCTCTTGTTTACCAAGAACTTCACAGATCACAAACATGCTTGGACCCATTCCTTTTCCTGTAACTGCGAGACGGAATGAAGGCCCTACTTTACCAAAGCCCAATTCTTTTTCCGCTAAGTATCCTTTGAACGAAGCTTCAATTTCAGCTGCAACAAACGAATCTAGCGCTTCAAATCGAGTAGCGATGTCCTGCATCATGCCAGCACTTTCTTCTTTCCACTTTTTCGTACGCGTTTTTTCGTCATACTCCGCAGGTCTTTCAAACAAGAAACGACCTTCAGAAAGTAAATCTTGTGGGAAGGTAGCGCGCTCACTCATCATTGAAGCGATGGTTCCTAGGTGCGCTGGATCGTAGGATAAGCCTTCTTTTTTCAGCTCATTTTCTAGCGCTGAGGCCAATTCCCCTTCGCTCAATCCTCGCAAGTACAATTGGTTGAACCACTTGCCCTTTTCAAAGTCAAATTTGGCACCACTTTTCGAAACTTTCGACAAGTCGAACGCCTCGATCAAACCTTGCAAATCAAAGATTTCTTGCTCCGTTCCGGGGTTCCATCCCAATAGTGCAAGCATGTTGATAAAGGCACTAGGGTAGAAGCCAAACTCGCGGTACCCGCTTGCCGTTTCACCGGTTTCGTCGTTTTTCCAATCGATCGGGAAGACGGGGAAGCCTAATCGGTCACCGTCGCGCTTGCTCAACTTACCTGGTCCGTCTGGTTTCAGCAGCAACGGAAGGTGTGCAAACGTTGGACAGTCCCAGCCGAATGCTTCATACAGCATCACGTGAAGCGG
>CBFHKC010000035.1:0-16362 GCA_965656315.1 uncultured Schleiferiaceae bacterium
AGGTCTCACGTATGCTTACCGCGATCGTAAAAACAAAAAACGCACATTCCGTGCATTGTGGATTCAGCGTATCAACGCTGGTGCACGTCTACACGGTATGTCTTACTCACAATTCATGGGTAAGGTGAAAAAAGCGAACATTGAATTGAACCGTAAGGTATTGGCAGATTTAGCCATGAACCACCCGGAAGCGTTCAAAGCGATCGTAGATCAGGTGAAGTAATAATCTTTGGAGTACTTACAAAAGGCCTCGTTCCCCTAGGGATCGGGGCCTTTTACTTTTTAAGCAATCGTTGGCCCCCTATCTCATACACGATAATCGCACCGCTTGGCGTTTCCATTCGCTCCTTCTCAAATTGCACCTTGAGTTGAGGTAAATCATGGGCATAGAGCCACTTCACACCTCCCTCTGTTCGCCAAGGCCCGGGAACATTCAAATCTTTGGGTATGACATTGATATAATCAAACAAGCCGGCAATGTGATGGTTGATCGGTGATTCAATAATTGACTTGGGGTTTCCTTGTTGGACCAAACGCCCCTCTTGTATAACCCATAGCTCATCGGCAATCAATAAGGCATCTGCAGGGTCGTGCAATACCAGTAACGCACAGAAGTTTTCACGCTTTACTAACTCCTTCAGGTCTAGAAGTATCGATGATTTTGTTCGTAAGTCAAGCTGCGCTAAACTCTCATCCATGAGTAGTACTGGTGGCCTTCCTGCCATCGCTTTCGCGATGCTAACTCGCTGTCGCTGACCACCGCTTAGTGTTTTTGTTTTCTGGCCTGAATACGCCTCTAAGTGCATCGCCTTTTTAAGCTCATCAATACGCTGTTGCTTCTCTTGGTCATCCATCCTTAAAATGTGATGACCGATATTGTCTTCTAGAGAAAGCATACTCTGCAGGTCATCCAATTGTGGTACCCATCCCGCTTTTGAGTCATCCAGTACCAATCTCTTCTTACGGGTTTCGACTTGTTTACCATCTATAAAAACCTGTCCCTCGCCCGGGTCCAGTTCACCACGGAGCAATTTCATAAGGGTACTTTTTCCTGCGCCACTTGGACCAACCATAACTACGATTTGTCCTGGCATTATGGACGCATTACCGAATTGAAATAGATCTCCACCGTAGGAGAATTGAAGATCTTTAAACGCTACTAAGGGTTCTTGCATAGTCTACTGAACAAAAAAACCGCTCCAAAGTTGGAGCGGTTCTAAAATTATTGGTGATCAACTCGTGATTACAAATGAATCACTTCATCGTATGCCGCCGCAGTGGCTTCCATGAACGCTTCGCTCAAGGTTGGGTGCGGGTGAACAGTTTTTAAAATCTCGTGTCCTGTAGTTTCTAACTTACGTGCAATCACTGCTTCAGCAATCATTTCCGTTACGTTAGAACCGATCATGTGCGCTCCAAGAAGCTCTCCATATTTAGCGTCAAAAATCACCTTAATGAATCCGTCTTTATGACCAGAAGCTGATGCCTTACCAGAAGCTGAGAATGGGAACTTACCTACTTTCAGCTCGTAACCCGCCTCTTTCGCCGCTTTTTCCGTCATACCTACTGAGGCTACTTCCGGGAAACAGTAAGTACACCCAGGAATGTTGCCGTAATCTAATGGTTCAACGTTATGTCCAGCAATCTTCTCTACACATAAGATACCTTCTGCTGATGCTACGTGGGCAAGAGCGGGACCTTTTACGATGTCGCCAATCGCATAGTACCCAGGTACGTTTGTTTGATAGAAATCGTTGATAAGTACACGACCGCGATCTGTAGCGATCCCCACATCTTCCAAACCTACGCCTTCGATGTTCGGAGTAATACCTACAGCCGATAATACGATATCCGCATCTAATACTTCCTCACCTTTCTTCGTCTTCACGGTAACCTTACATCCGTCTCCAGAGGTGTCTACTCCAGTTACTTCTGCGCTAGTCATCACTTTGATGCCTGACTTTTTAAAGGTACGCTCAAGCTGCTTAGATACTTCCTCGTCTTCTACAGGTACAATATTCGGTAGGTATTCTACAACGGTTACCTCAGTACCCATGCTGTTGTAGAAATATGCGAATTCAATACCAATCGCACCAGAACCAACAACTACCATCTTTTTAGGTTGAGACTCTAAAGTCATGGCTTGACGGTAACCGATGATTTTCTTACCGTCCTGTGGTAAGTTTGGCAATTCACGCGAACGCGCACCTGTTGCAATGATGATGTGATTCCCTGTGTACACAGTTTCTTTACCATCCGCATCAGTGACCGCAACCTTTTTACCCGGCTGAACCTTTCCGTATCCGTCAAGAACCGTGATTTTATTCTTTTTCATTAAGAACTTCACACCACCGCTCATTCCGTTTGCTACGTCACGAGAACGGTTAACTACTGCGTTGAAGTCTTTATCGTATTCACTGATTTTAATACCGAAGTCATCAGCGTGCTTTACATATTCAAAAACTTGAGCACTTTTAAGTAGCGCTTTAGTAGGAATACAGCCCCAGTTTAGACAAACGCCACCAAGGTTTTCCTTCTCTACCACTGCCGTTTTCAACCCCAGTTGTGATGCTCTAATCGCTGTCACATATCCTCCTGGGCCGGAACCCACTACTATTACGTCAAAATCCATTTCTGATGTCTTTATAAATGAAGCTGCAATTTAATACGTAAACCTTAACCCTTATGCATTGCTATGCAGGATATCTCCACATTGACATTTTTAGGAAGTGTTTTAACCGCAACAGTCTCTCTAGCCGGGTATGGCGGGTCAAAGTATTTTTCATAAACAGCGTTCACTTCCGGGAAATCGTCCATCGAACTTAAAAAGATGGAAGTTTTCACGACTCCATTAAAATCAGAACCTGCAGCTAGTAAGACGGCTTGAAGATTGCGCATAACGCGGTCGGTTTCATCCGAAATATTTGCGCCTTGTTCGAGCTCGCCGCTGTGTGGATTCATTGCGATTTGTCCAGAAGTAAAAATCATACCTCCTGCTCGAATTCCTGCGCTATAGGGTCCTATTGCGGGAGCCAAACCCTTTCCTTCAATTGCCTTTTTTTCCATGGTGGTTTAAAAAATTATAATCCAAGTAAAAAACCTTCACCGGATGTTGATTGTTCCCTTCTAAAATAGGCCATATTTGCACTGATGAAGGTCCTGCTACTCGATAATTACGACAGTTTTACTTACAATCTAGCCCACTATCTAGAAAAGCTGGACTGTGAGGTCGATGTTTTACGCAACGACGATCCTGCTTTAGCTACGTTGGACTGGAACCTCTACAGTGGCTTAGTACTCAGTCCTGGACCGGGATTACCTGAGGAAAGTGGCCAATTAATGACTATCCTTTCAGCGCGTTTCGGTCACATTCCTATCCTAGGTGTCTGCCTAGGAATGCAAGCCTTAGCACTGCATAGCGGCGGATCTTTGTACAACCGGGATGGGGTCATGCACGGTAGAAGCGTTGCCCTATCGCCACTACAGACCGGTACTTTGCTCCAAGGGATTAGTGATTTTAATGTAGGATTATATCACAGCTGGGCGGTGCGCCGTGATTCATTACCAGCACACTGGACTGTCACTGCTGTAGCACTAACTGATGAAGCTCCGATGGTTATGGAGCACGGTGATGGGAAGTCTTTCGGGGTCCAATTTCATCCAGAGAGTATACTTACTGCACAAGGTTTAGAAATGCTCGCAAATTGGGTCGCATTGCTTAAATAGCCACGGATAAAGTTTAGAAATCGAGGGCTGTTCTGCGACGTTGGGCTTTGACTTGACGGAATTGGTTATTCTTCAAATTTATACCAATCATATACGATCGGGTCGAGCCAAAGGGTACCCAAGACATTTTCATCTCCCAACAATGCAGATTTCGAGTGGCATTGATGGTGGTAAACCCTACCGTACGTTTTGCAATATCAACCCCGGTCCGGTAGCTTACACTCCAGTTATCTGTGGGGCGATAGGATCCTGAGATACTCAAAGAATGCGCAGTGAATTCATGCATGAAATTCGGAGCATCCTCTCCTTCCCCAGCGGCCATTACATCCGTAACAAGGCGTAAGTCATAGTTTAAGCGCATGTCCCAATCCTGTCGTAGCGGTACAGTCTCAGGGTAATTGTAATAATCGATGTCCCCTGAAGTAAAGCTACCACCGCGCTGCTCAAAAGTTACAGCCTCTCTGCTGCGTTCTCGGTTACTTTTAAGTTGGGTACTTGCAGAGAATTGAGAAGTCCGGTGAATCAGTGGGGCATTGTTTAAACTGTATGCTAAAATCGCTTGGCGCTCACCCGCAGCATCATAGCCGTAAGGATCAAAGTTTCCTTGATATGAAAGGCGAAGTTTTTTGTTAAATAGAGAGCTTGCTGCCACAACTCGCATCACATTCCAATTATATCCATCCGTTGCAGCGAGGTTGTAGCTGGTGCTCATATTGAATCGCTCTAACAATTTCACCTTCTTCGTAGCCCCTGTTGTGTCTCCTTTAACGACCATTTTCGCCTCTACGTTGTTGTCGAGATTAAACGTCATTGAACCATTGCTCCCGCGTCCGGGAGCACCATAAATGAAGCCATTGTAACGGTTGTAATACAGATTCGTTCCTAGGGTATCTGTGAACGTTTGGTAGTAATCCCAGTGGGGCTGTCCAAAGTCTGGACGATAGTTAAAGGTCGCACGAGGCGTAATCATGTGTCGAACCGCTTTTACAGGTCCTTTTTTGAATAAGAAGGTCCCATATATTTTCGTGTTCATGGAAGCATTTACCCCAAAATCTCTGACGGCAGTAAATCCTTGAATAGTGTCTGCTAAAACTGCTTTATTTTGAGTACTATCGAATGCATAATCGTACTGTTGGAAGTACCAACGCTCGGTAAAATTAGCTCCAGGATTGAACGTAAAGTATTTCAAAAGCTTCGCATTCGTGGACATATTCGCATTGTGCCTGACCCCATATTGACCGTATTCACTGAGCACCTCGTTCACCCCGTAACCGGCAACACTATCGATCTTCGTGGTGATCGTCTCGATATTCCCCTTAAGCCTACCCTCCGCAACTGAGCTGTAGTTTACGCCCACTTTATCGAACCACTGTCCCTTGCCATCATTCGTTTTAAATGGGAAGAAACGCGGAACATTTAAAGATGCTTTCGGGAGGGTCGTAGTGAAATTTTGAGTCCCATTGTTCTGATTGTGATTTCCAGATATGGTAAGATTACTACGCCCCAATTTCTGATTGTACGTGATCCCCGAATTCATAGTATTGTTCACTGTGGTCATCGTTCCGTTCAACAGGTCTTCCGGGTTAGCACCGTTTTTAAAGAAATTGGGATTCTGAAGATTAATCTTCGCATTGAACTTGCGAGTAGGATGCGCTTTTGGGTCTTGATTGTGAATCCAATCAATTCTGAAATTCTTCGTGATTCGATATCCTCCGAACGGCTCATATATTTTCAGCCCTTGCTTTTGAAAGCGGTAATTGTAGGTAAAGCTTCCGTTGTATTTGTAGCGTTTACGATAGACTGCCTTAGTTTGAGCCGACCAAGATCCACGAAGGTATATATCTCCGCGAAGCTCAATATTCATAAAGTCATTAACCGGGAAATACCACCCCCCATTTACCAGACCAAGTCCTTGGTTGGGTGAGTTTTGGAAACTGGGCATCAACAATCCTGAAATTTCTGGCTTCTCTACGTTCGTCGGGAAGTAGCCATATGGAATCACCAGCGGCGTTGGTATTCCAAAAAATTCAAAATGCGCTGGCCCCGTAATGATTCGTTCTCCCATCACGACCTTACTCTTACCCGTCTTGATTTGAAAGTGTGGCTCTTCATGTGAACAAGTTGTGAATCCAGTTCCAGCCATAAACATGGTGTTTGAATCGACCTTCTTTACCGCGTCTCCATTGAGGAAATTCTCACCTTCCTGGGTCAACAGCCCTTCTATTTTCGCTTTTTCAGTTTCCCAATTATACTTGATCTCACTTAAGTAAATCACCTTACCAGACTCTTCAAATTCAGGTAGTTGAGTCAGTTCTCCTGAATCATCTTTTATGCCTCGAGCAAAGACATATTGCTCTTCCCAATAAATTTTTGCGTATCCGGCCTTGAGCTGAGTTTCGCCAAAAGTGATGTGTACATGATCAAACAACTCCACGGTTCCCTCCTCCACATTCGAGAAGATATCCTCGGCGGTATATTCGATCGGTCCATCCTGTGCCCAAGAGAAAATTGGTGCACAAAATGTGAGCAAAAAAACAAAGACGTTAAGCCTTAAAGCCACGAGGGTACGTAATTTGCATTAATAGATTCAAAGGTATAACGAATGAACGTGGTAGATGGTATGATAACCCGAAGTTATAAAGGATTTCGTATTGCATTTCTTGCAACCTTGCTGACCGTCCTTGCTGCATTCAACCCAAGGCCTTTCGCCAAGGAGGATGCTGGGGTTAACATCATTGTGATCGACCCAGGACATGGCGGTAAGGATCCTGGAAACTTGGGCACGGGAAGATATAAGTCGCGGGAGAAGCACGTGAGTTACGACGTGAGTGTTCTAGTGAAAAAATATATCGAAGAGAACCTTCCCAACACCAAAGCAATACTCACCCGAGACGATGACACTTTCATCGAGTTGTATCAACGTACAGTAATTGCTAACCGAGCAAATGCAGATTTATTCATATCGATCCACTGTAATGCCAACGACAACAAAAGTGCCTACGGAACGGAGAGCTTCGTTTTAGGTATGGGTGAACGTGACCAGCGCTTAAATAAGACCGCTCAGCTGGAGAATGCATCGAGAATGCTCGAGGACAACTGGCAGAGCAACTACACCGAACTAGATGCGTCCAACCCGGCAGCCGTGATTGCACTACGCGCCTATCAAGATGCGTATCTCGAGCAAAGTATTTCTGTTGCTGATGAAATACAGAAGCAATTTCAAGGACGCGTTAAACGTCGTAATCGTGGAGTAAAGCAGCAACCTCTTGCCGTCCTACGTGGCTCAACTATGCCCGCAGTCTTGGTAGAATTGGGTTTTTTAACCAATCCAGGAGAAGAAGATTTCTTACAAAGTAAACAAGGCAAGGAACTCCTTGCGAGTGCCATATACAGAGCAATCAAATCGTACAAATACAAACGAGAAACACGGGACGCGGTTGCACAGAGTACATCTGTTGTTGAGTCAGTCGAAACGCCATCCGAAAAAGAGAACGTTCCCGTCAAAGCTCAGCTCGAGCCAGAGACCGCATCGAAAGCCTTACCGAAAGCACAGCCCATCCAGGTGGATGTGACAGCACCTGTTGCTCTGCATTTCTCAGTCCAAATTGCAGTGTCTAGGAATGACTTAGAGTGTGTGCCTCAAAATTTCAAAGGCCTCAGTAATGTCTATCAGATTGAGCAATACGGACTGTATAAATACTTCTATGGCAAGGTGAGTAATTTCCATGAGGCCGAGCAGTTAAAATTGACTGCGAAAGAACACTTTCCTGATGCCTACATCGTTGCATTTGATAAGAGCGGTAAAATTGACCTTGAAGAAGCCAAAAAGCGCGCACCATAACGTATTTTAGCATATCAACCATAACCATACAATTTGAAGACAGAATTTAAAATAGGGTTTACTATCGTATTAGGAGTTGTACTCCTTTACTGGGGAATCAACTACCTAAAAGGTGAAGACATCTTTTCCACTCAGCGCAAGTTTTACGTGGTCTACGACAATACCGAGGGACTCATTGAGACACGCCCTGTGACGGTGAATGGCTATCAGATCGGACAAGTGAACTCTATCGAATTTTTACCAGACGGATCAGGTCGACTTGCCGTAGGCCTCCAGATCAATACCGACTACCCTATCACCAAGGGAACCGTTGCTAAGGTCTATTCCTCAAGCATTATGGGTGAAAAAAGTGTCTCACTTCATACCAAATCAGGTGAACCTCTTGCAGTGAGCGGCGACACGCTTAGTGGTGATGCAGAGCGTGATCTTACAGAAGAAGTCAACATGCAACTAGCGCCCATCAAAGCTCGTACCGAGCAACTTTTAGGAACTCTTGATACGGTAATTGGTTTGGCCTCAGGATTCCTGGATGCACGCACCTCGCAGAACTTTAAATCCACTTTTGAAAGCATCAACAAAACGTTTCAAAGTGTAGAGGAAAGTGCCGCTGAAATCTCATCATACCTTCATGATAACAAGACCAATTTTGACGAGATCAGCACCAATTTTAGAAGCTTAAGTGAAGACTTAGCTTCTCGAGGTGATGACATCAGTTCTACGATCACCAACATCGAAGCGATCTCAGATAGTTTGGCAGGTGCAAAGCTTACCGAGACGATTAACAACCTAGAGAGTATTACCTCACGTTTCGATCAACTCCTTGGAGAACTACAGGAAGGTGAAGGGACAGCGTCGAAGCTTATTAGCGATAAAGACGTCTACAATAACATGGTTGAGGCTACGGAAAACTTGAACCGATTGTTACTTGACATAAAATACAATCCGAACAAATACTTACACGTTAGCGTATTCGGAGCAAGAACCAGATACACAGAAGAAGAGATTCAGGCTATAGAGCGCGAACTCGACCAGAAAAACCAATAATCCTATGTCTTTTATTCCGCAGATTCTTTTTGCACTTGCCTTGGGTGCAGCTATTTGGTTCTTTAGTAAGAATGTAGGTCAAATAAAAAAGAACATCAATCTCGGACGTGACCTTGATCGCAAGGACCGTAAAAGCGAACGATTAAGTAATATGCTGCGTGTGGCTTTTGGCCAAAGTAAGATGCAAGCAAAGCCTGTTGCAGGAGCGCTGCACTTCGTTGTTTACGCAAGTTTTCTTATTATAAACATAGAGGTACTCGAAATCATTATCGACGGCTTATTCGGAACCCACCGATTCTTCGCAGGATTCTTAGGAGGCGCTTATGATATTGTCATCTCTTTCTTTGAATTGCTCGCAGTGGCAACCGTAGTGACTGTTGTAATCTTCTGGTGGAGACGCAATGTCATGAAAATTGACCGATTCCATAAACCTGAGATGAAGGGTTGGCCGTTTAAGGATGCAAATACTATTCTTTATATCGAAGTAGCCTTAATGTTCGCACTCTTGAACATGAATGCTGTTGAAGAAAACATGGCAAATGCTTCGCATAGCTTCTTGATTTCTTCTTGGATTGCTCCATTGTGGAGTGGGCTCTCAGAAAGCAGTCTACTTATTGCAGAACGTGGGTTTTGGTGGGTTCACATCCTAGGAATCCTGGCCTTTTTGAACTATCTCCCCTACTCCAAACACTTCCATATCATCTTAGCCTTTCCAAATACGTATTACGCCAATCTTGAAGCCAAAGGCCGTTTTGCCAATAACGCGGCCGTTACCAAAGAGGTCTCGATGATGATGGATCCAAATGCTGATCCTTTCGCCGCACCAGCGCCAGAGGCGAACGCACCCGTAGAGCGGTTCGGCGCCAAAGATGCCATGGATTTGAGCTGGGTCAACCTTTTGAATGCCTACACTTGCACAGAATGTGGACGATGTACTAGTGAATGCCCGGCCAATATCACAGGTAAGAAATTGAGTCCGAGGAAAATCATGATGGATACACGTGATCGTATCGATGAAATTGGACAGAATATCGCTTCAAATGGCGAGTTTCAAGAGGATGGAAAAAGCTTGCTTGGTGATTACATTACTCAAGAAGAACTTTGGGCATGTACGAGCTGTAACGCTTGTGTACAAGCATGTCCTGTGGATATAGACCCGCTAAATATCATCATGCAGTTACGTAACTATGCAACTATGGAAGAGAGCAGTGCTCCTGCCGAGCTTAACGCCATGATGAGTAACGTTGAAAACAATGGCGCACCTTGGCCCTTCTCTCAGATGGACCGTGCGAATTGGATCAACGAATAACACCCAGACAACGACCCAAATACACACAGTAATTCTATAACGCTTCAATCAAAAATTACATGGAAAAAAGCGCAAACGCCCACATTGACAAACTTCTACGTGAAGCCTCTGAAGATGGACACTTGATCAGTCCTATGCTTCCAGAGGAAGTTAAGAATTACCTTATTGACATCGATGGAACCATCTGCGATGATATTCCCAATGAAGAACCGCACCGAATGGCGACTGCAGAAGTCTACCCTGATGCGCTAGACACGTTAAACAAATGGTACGATGAAGGCCATGTGATCACGTTCTTTACTTCACGCACCGAAGAGCATCGCGAAGTCACGGAAGAGTGGCTTAAAAAGCATGGCTTCAAATGGCACGGTCTACTCATGGGTAAACCACGCGGTGGAAATTACCATTGGGTTGATAATCACATTGTGCGTGCTACGAGATACACCGGTAAATTTACTGACCTCGTAGATAAGAACACCACCATTCAAGTGTTTGAAGACTAGATTACACCGCGTTACCTAACACACAGAAAACCTTATAACGATGAATTTTACCGTACCTACGCTCGCTCAAATGACTGCTGAAGGAAAAGCTCCTGAGGTTCTATTTTGGGTAGGATGTGCTGGAAGTTTTGACGACCGTGCAAAAAAAATCACCAAAGCGATGGCGAAAATCTTGCACCATGCCGGTGTGAGTTTCGCTGTATTAGGTACAGAAGAAGGCTGTACAGGAGATCCTGCGAAACGCGCAGGTAATGAGTTTCTCTTTCAAATGCAAGCCATGATGAACATTCAGGTGCTCAATGCATATGAAGTGCAACACATCGTAACGACATGTCCACACTGCTTCAATACGATGAAGAATGAGTATCCGGAATTGGGCGGGAATTACAAAGTGGAACACCATAGCCAATTCCTCAATAGTCTCATGAAAGATGGTCGCTTGAAAATTGAAGGCGGTACATTCAAAGGAAAGAAAATAACATTCCATGACCCGTGTTACCTCGGTCGTGCAAATGATGAATACGAGGCACCTCGTGCACTTCTTGAAAAGTTAGATGTAGAGCTTAAGGAAATGCGTCGTTGTAAACAAAATGGGCTCTGTTGTGGTGCTGGTGGCGCACAAATGTTTAAAGACGCGGAAAAAGGAGATGCAGAGATTAACCATGTTCGTGCTGATGAAGCCATGGAAACAGGTTCCGAGATTGTAGTGGCTGGGTGTCCGTTCTGTAATACAATGCTCACCGATGGAGTAAAAAATCGCGAAAAAGAGGACAGTGTTCAAGTCTTGGATCTTGCCGAAATGATTGCTTTAGCAGAAGAACTATAACCCCCAATTAAGTATGCATACCATGAATCCAGACTCGCGCATGTGGTTCTATGGCCTTGAAAAGCCCATGACAGAAGCACAATCCGAGCAACTAAAAGTCCTGATGGACAACTTTGTAGCAGAATGGAAGGCTCATGGAACGCAGCTTGCTGCTTCGTATCGCATCATTGCAAAACAGTGTTTAATCATCGCTGTGGACGAAACTCTACAACAAGCAACCGGTTGCAGTATCGATAAAAGCGTGCATTTGCTTCAAGAATTTGGAAATCAACACGGTCTAGATTTTTTCAATCGATTACTCGTCTTCACCATGAGTGAAACGGGTTTTGAGGCGCTACCTCCTTCTAAACTTAAAGCCCGCATCGCAACAGGTGCGATAGATGGAGATACTCCAGTAATGAACACCCTCGCTCCTACCCTCCGCGCTAGTGGGAACGGCATGATTCCACTTCGCGAAAGCTGGGCGGCCAAGTACTTATAACACCAAAAAAGGGATGTGACTTTTTAAAGCTACATCCCTTTTTTTATGCGTCCATCTGGACGTTTAGTTAAAAGACAGCGGAGGCAATTTCATAGATGTTCTTGCTCTTTCCCATACTGTAGTAATGCAATACCGGTACTCCCGCTGCAAGTAATTCTTTACTCTGCTGAATACACCAGTCTATACCTACCTGGCGAACTGCAGCATTGTCTTTGCACTTCAACACTTCGATTGCTAACACATCTGGTATATCTACATGAAATATCTGAGGTAGAATACTCAACTGTCGTTTTGTCACCAACGGCTTTAAGCCCGGAATGATAGGTACTGTAATGCCTGCTTCACGACATTTATCCACAAACTCAAAATACTTCGAATTATCGAAAAAGAGCTGAGTAACGATGTAATCAGCACCAGCGTCAACTTTGGCCTTCAGATGATCGATATCGATATTTATCGAAGGAGCTTCGTAATGCTTTTCTGGATATCCAGCCACACCCACACAAAAATCTGTAGGGGTATGGTTCAAAAGATCTTCATCTAAATATCTTCCGTTGTTAAGATCCTGAATTTGATGTACGAGATCAATGGCAAATGCATTTCCTTCAGGCTGAGGAGTAAAATAGCTTTCACCTTTTCTATGGTCACCTCGTAGGGCAACGACATTTTCTATACCTAGAAAGTTCAAGTCAATAAGTACGTTTTCTGTATCCTCTTTCGTAAATCCACCACAAAGCACATGCGGAACCGCCTCTGTGTCATAACGATGCATGATTGCAGCACAAATCCCTACTGTTCCTGGGCGCTTACGGACAATCTTTTCTTGTAGCAGTCCGTTATCCAATCGCTTGTATACCGTTTCCTCTCGATGGTAGGTTACATCGATAAACGGTGGTTTGAACTCCATTAAAGGATCAATATTGTCAAAAACCTCTTGTGCCTTCTGCCCTTTTAGCGGCGGAAGAATCTCAAAAGTGAATTGACAATCTTTTTGGTGTGCAAGTATATCTGTAATTTTCATCTTATCAGTAATTTAGGTTAGGCGCAAGCCATTTCTCTGCCAATTCAACCGCAATACCTCTCATTTTCGCGTACGCCTCCACTTGGTCTTTGCCAAGCTTTCCAACGGCGAAATATTTTGAATCCGGGTGAGCGAAATAATATCCGCTTACACTAGAAGCAGGATACATCGCCAAACTTTCAGTGAGCGACATCCCGATTGCCGGTGCATCTAGCAAATCAAAAATCAATTCTTTGTCCAAATGATCTGGACAAGCAGGATAGCCCGGAGCTGGACGAATTCCTCGATATTTTTCCGCGATTAACTCCTCATTAGTCAACTGCTCATCGGGTGAATATCCCCAAAACTCACGGCGCATACGCAAATGCAAATACTCGGCTAAGGCTTCTGCCAATCGATCCGCTAAAGCCTTCAGCATTAGCGCACTATAGTCATCTAAGGCGTCCTCAAAGCGCTTTAATGGACCTTCTATATCCAATCCCGCCGTCACCGCAAAGCATCCCACATAATCTTGCAGTTCTCCTTTCGGAGCGACAAAATCGGAAAGTGCCTGAAACTTCGACTTTTCACCGCTTTGACGCAATGCATAGAAACTGCCTAATTCGCCTTCTTTTCCTAAACGGATCTCTTCACCTTCGCTGTGTGCTGGAAATATACCATAGGCGGCTTTCAGGGTTACCCATTGCTCTTTTTGAATCTTGCGCAACATCTCCTGGGCATCCTTCAACAACTTCTTTGCTTCGGTGCCAACCACCTTATCTTCCAAAATCCGTGGATACTTCCCATAGAGTTGCCAAGTCTGAAAAAATGGTGTCCAATCGATAAAAGGCACTACCTCTTTGATTGAAATCTCTTCCACTTTCCGAGTTCCCACAAATTTCGGTGTAGGTACTGTGGTGTGATCAAAAATCAATTTCGGCTTACGCTGCTGAGCCACAGTAAAGGGAACAAGCGCCTTACGTTCACGCTGTGCGGCATATCCTTCACGAACTTTTTCAAGCGAAGTCTTTTCTTGCAACACATACGACGGGCCCTCCTTAGAAAGTAATCTAGAACTGACGCCTACCGCTCTACTCGCATCGCTTACGTGCATCACTGCCCCTGAAAATTCAGGATCAATTTTAACTGCCGTATGCGCTCTAGAGGTCGTCGCACCTCCAATCAGTAGTGGTATGTGCAACTGCATACGCTCCATTTCCTTTGCGATATGTATCATCTCATCCAAGGATGGTGTGATCAAACCTGAAAGACCGATGATGTCTACTTGATGCTCCACCGCTGCTGCAAGTATTTTCTCCGGCGGTACCATTACTCCGAGGTCGATAATCTCAAAATTGTTACACGCCAAGACAACACCGACAATGTTTTTTCCAATATCATGAACGTCACCTTTTACCGTTGCCAGCAAAACTTTACCTGCACTTGAGCTTGTTCCTTCTTGCTTTTCCGCTTCCAAGTAAGGCATGAGGTACGCTACCGCCTTTTTCATGACCCGGGCACTTTTCACGACCTGTGGTAGAAACATTTTCCCTGCACCAAACAAATCCCCAACGACATTCATACCGTCCATAAGGGGGCCTTCTATCACATGAAGGGGCTTCTGTGCAGCCAGACGAGCTTCTTCAACATCCTCTTCAATGAATTCAGTGATCCCTTTGATCAAGGCGTGCTCTAAACGTTTTGCAACGGGTTCTGAGCGCCATTCCAAAACTTTAGCTTCGTCTTTGACGGTTCCCTGCACTGTCTGAGCATAATCTAAAAGACGCTCTGTGGCATCTTCACGACGGTCTAAAAGAACATCTTCAATGTGCTCCATCAGCTCCTTCTCGACCTCTTCGTATACCTCGAGCATCGTCGGGTTTACAATTCCCATATCCATGCCGTTCTGGATGGCATGGTATAAAAACGACGCGTGCATCGCCTCGCGGACGGTATTATTACCTCGGAAACTGAAACTTACATTAGAAACTCCTCCACTTACTTTAGCGTAAGGCAGATGTTCTTTAATCCAAGCTGTTGCTCTGAAGAAGTCTAATGCGTTTTTTCTGTGCTCTTCCATGCCCGTCGCCACAGGGAAGATATTCGGATCAAAAATGATGTCTTCTGGAGCAAAACCTACGTGGTCTACCAAAATGCGGTACGAACGCTCGCAAATCTCTATGCGTCGTTCGTAATTGTCGGCTTGACCGTCTTCGTCAAACGCCATAACGATAACGGCAGCACCGAAGCGCTTGATGGTCTGGGCCTGCGAAATAAACTCGGCTTCACCGCCTTTTAGTGAGATCGAATTCACCACCGATTTACCTTGAACGCATTTGAGTCCTGCTTCAATGATTTCCCACTTTGAAGAGTCAATCATGATTGGAATTCGTGCGATATCTGGCTCCGCTGCAATCAAATTCAAAAAGGTGGTCATGGCTTCTACTCCATCGATCATCCCTTCATCCATATTCACATCCAGTATCTGTGCCCCACCTTCTACTTGGTCGCGTGCAACATCCAAGGCAGCGTCAAAGTCGCGCTCTTTGATCAGGCGCAAAAATTTGCGTGACCCTGTGACATTCGTGCGTTCACCCACGTTGACAAAATTGGTCTCAGGTGTGATTACTAACGGCTCTAAGCCAGAAAGCATCATCGGTCTAGCTGGCAGATTATCCTTCATAAGCGCGTGGAGTATAGTTTTTAGCTAAGTCGGCAATCGCAGCGATATGGGCTGGTGAAGTTCCACAGCAACCTCCGATCACATTGATGAGGTTCAACTCTAAATATTCTTTGATTTGATCCGCCATTTGCTCGGGTGTCTCGTCGTATTCTCCAAAGGCATTCGGCAACCCTGCATTCGGATGGGCACTAACTGCAAAAGGAGCTTTAGCGTCTAAAGTCTGCAAGTATGGCATCAATTGTTTCGCGCCCAAAGCACAATTCAATCCAACACTTAACAAAGGCGCATGACTTACAGAAATCAAGAAAGCTTCTGTTGTTTGTCCGCTCAGGGTACGACCTGATGCGTCTGTAATGGTTCCACTGAGCATGATCGCAATCTCCTTGCCGGAAGCCTCAATCGCATCTTGCGCAGCAAATAAGGCCGCCTTGGCATTCAAGGTGTCAAATACAGTCTCAATAAGCAAAGCATCTACTCCTGCCTCGACTAGTGCTTGACACTGCTCGAAATAGTTCTTCTTCAAATCATCAAAAGAGACGGCCCGATATCCTGGATTATTTACATCTGGACTCAGCGAAGCCGTCTTGTTCGTTGGTCCAACAGACCCTGCAATGAACTTTGGTCCTTGGCCGCCTTCAGCAATGAAACGCTCTATAGCTGACTTTGCGCGTGCAACCGCTTCAACGTTCAATTCTCGTACAAGATCACTCATGAAGTAATCTTCCATAGAGATAGCGTTAGAGTTGAATGTATTGGTTTCTAGGATATCCGCACCTGCCTTGAGGTACGCATGGTGAATCTCTTCAATTGCCTCAGGTTGGGTAATCGTCAACAAGTCATTATTGCCCTTGAGAGGATGCGCATAATCGGCAAATCGCTCTGCTCGATAGTCTTCTTCTTCGAACTTATACGCCTGTATCATGGTACCCATAGCACCGTCTAGGACTAA
>CBFHKC010000036.1:0-15324 GCA_965656315.1 uncultured Schleiferiaceae bacterium
CTCAGGAAATGGAGAAAACTACGCTCGATAAAGTTCTCGAGGCGGGAACAGAGGAGTCAGGAATGGAAGCGCCGGGAACGGTAGCGGTGCATGAGCGAAAAAAACGCGTTATGGCTCCGCATTGGGAGGCACGATTGGCAGAATATGAGGCGGAAATGGCGGTGAATGAAATGCTGTTAGCGCTAGATGTGGTCCGGTCGGAATTGGTGCAAGAACCCGTAAAAGTGCAAGTGAATTTTGTGCCTGCTGAAAATGTGTTTTATGCCGAAGCGCCTGCTAGCATCCTTTCGAAAACGCTGGGCGGGGGCGCAAAAACCTTGGGACAAAACGTAGCGAAAATTATCGGTAAAGGATACCTCAACTGGGAATCGGCGAAGGTTTCCGTGAATCAAACATTTGCCACATTATCTACCAAAAGAACCTCTAAAAACAATTGATATGAAAAAGACAACTACTGCCCTACTGGGATTCGGATACCTCGCGTTAGGACTGAGCATGAGTGGCGCGACTGGCGCATGGACCGCTCCTACCGACACGAATGAAGTGCGTGTGGAGATCGACGGGATCGACCCAGAAGCAGGGCTGCTTGAGGCCATCACTGAGATTGTGAAAATCAGTACGACTGAAGCCACAAAACTCAGCGCACAGATCGCTGAAATCCAAGCGCTCGTAGAGGCCGGAACCCTTACCGAGGAAGAAGGCGAAGCGCGCACAGAGGCACTTACCGAGGACTTTGAGTCGCGCATGGAAAACGTCGGCGAAAGCATGGAAGAGTGGGGCGAAGAGTTTGGAGAACGTATGGAAGCCTGGGGTGAAGAGTTCGGGAAGAAGTGGGAGTCCAATGATAAAGCAATGGATGAAGCCATCGGCGATGGGGTTGAGCACGACCTAAAATTGGATCTCGACTTCGATGCGCCAGAAGCGCCTGAGGCACCGGCACCACCGCCAGCACCAAAAAAATCTACGAAGACCTCTTTCGACTATTTCGAATTCCATTTCGGTGCAAATAGCCTTAGAGATGCCTCCGGTTACGAAACGAACACTGAGCGTCTACTCAGCAGCTGGGAAAGCGTAAATACACGCTTCTCCTTCGGAACAAAACGCAAGATCGGCGGAGCGGCTAGTCCATTTGTGTTCCAGAGCGGGTTAGGCCTGGAGGCCACGACGTTTAGCTTCAACAACGATCACATGATTGTGAAGGTTGCCCCCGCATCAAACGATGCTGGCGCAACTACGGAGATTCTTCCCGTTACCGAATTATCAGATGTGCGTAGAAACCGATTCGATCAACTCTACCTTGAAATTCCGATGATGCTCCACATCGACCTCAGCAAAAGAGGAAAAGTAGACGAAAGCTTCACGCTCGGAGTTGGAGGTTACGGCGGTGTCCGTATTGTCAGCGAAGCGCGTCTTTTAGGTTCAGATTCCGAAGGAGAACGCATGCAAATCCGTACGAACAACAACTACAACACCCACCTTTTCCGCTACGGCCTGCAGGCGCAAGTCGGCTATAAAGCGTGGAAAGTAACGGGTCGTTTGGATGCACGAACGCTGTTCCAACAAGACGCTTTTAATGAAGAAGTGTACATCGGATCTGTTACCCTAGGTATCGCCTTGTAATCTCACCAACACCACTGGCGTTACAACCCGTACCCTGTTTTTACCTAAACTTTAACGCCAAGCAAAAGGTCTGGAGAGCGCTGCTTTTCAGACCTTTGTGTTCCCCAATACTCCGCCCATGACACGTTTGCTCCTTCTAATATCTGCCCTATTCACTTGTGCTGGTTTTGCGCAAGAACTCAATCCACTTCGAGAGTTAACTGTGCCTTTTGCTCCTGAAACCGCCGTTATGGATGGGGTACTGAGCCCAGGGGAATATGAAAACGCACTCCCTTTTGAGCTCTTTAACGAGATGGATCCTGCTCCAAACGGGACGCCACCAGTACTGAGTCGCGCCTGGGTGATGCGTACAGAGGAGGAGCTGATCATCGGCTTTGATTGTCCTTTAGTAGATAGCACGCACCTTCGTGCAAACGTGCAGCCAAGAGACGAGGCCTGGGGTGATGATTTTATCGGAGTAAATTTCGATCTGTACGGCGACATGCGAAACACGGTGTTCATCGCCTCGAATGCGTATGGCGTGCAGCTTGATCTGCGCAACAACAACCCGACGGTGGAGAGCGAGGACTTTGATATGGCGTACAATGTGACGTATCAGACGGCAACAAAAATTGGTTCAAAAGGATGGACGTTAGAAATGCGCATCCCGTTCAGCTCCCTTCAATTTGAAAATAAGGATGTGCAACGCTGGCGAGTCGGGTTCTTCAGGGAATACTATGTCGGCCCACAAATTCATAGGGCGGTGAGTATGAATCGAAACTTCGACAACCCTTGTTTCGACTGCCAGTTCAACGACTTCCTGCTTATCGACGGCATCCGCAGCTCTACTAGGCGTGACATTCTACCCTACATTTTGGGTGGCGTACCTCTTTCCGGTGGCCAATTCGAATCTCCCTCCGGCAAAGCCGGGTTCAGCGCCTTTTATGGGATCAATTCCCAAAACTCCATCGAAGTTGCCGTAAACCCCGACTTTTCCACCGTGGAAAGTGATGCCGCTCAGGTCGATGTAAATTCTGCAACCAGCCTTTTCTATCCAGAGCGTCGCCCATTTTTCAACGAAGGCGCCGATCTGACCGCAACGGCAATGAATCTCTTTTACTCCCGCACCATCGCAAATCCCGCGGGCATGATGAAATACCTCGGCCAAGGAAAATCGCTACGCACCTATACCCTTGCAGGATATGACCTGAATTCACCGTATCTCGTGCCCGGGGAAAATCGCGATGTAGTGGGTACCGCTGGGCAAAGTTTCGCGAGTGTTGCACGTTTCACAGCGCCTCGAAAAAATGGGGAAAACATAGGGATTCTTAGCACAAACAGAATGTATCTCGAAGGCGGAAGCGGTCACCTAAACGCGTTCACTGTTCGCGAAAACCTCGGTGAAAGCTGGCGATATGCCGGTGAATATGCATGGAGTTTTACTGCGGAACCCGAAACGGACTGGATCACTTCAAACGAGAGCTTCGGAAAATACACGGCTGCGACGGACGGCGAACAGTTTCACGGCTATCTATTTAATCATCAACTCAACCGTTCTACCATGAATTGGGGAACCAATTTTTTCTGGAACCACACCTCTCAAACCTTTCGCGCCGACATGGGCTTTGTCCCCCTGAATAACCGCAGCAGCATCGGCGGCGGGCAGCGCTACATCGGGCGACCGAACAAAAAATACCTGAAACAATATGTCGTCTTTTTAGGTGGAGATGCCGCAATCACTCCACAAGGCGTTTGGAAAAACACGGGAATGAACACCGAGTACAGTTTCCAGTTCGCTGGCAATTTCTCGCTTGGCGGGGGAATCAACCACGGGATCATGGAAGAGTTTGAAGGGGTCATCCTTCGCAACATGTCTCGCGCTTGGAATTGGGTCGGATGGAGCCCGGTGCAAACATTTAGAGTCAACGCCTACATCAACCCGGGAGAATTCGTCGCCTACAATACGGGGACTCCGCGCATCGGTCGTGGATTAAACTCTGGTGTCAACCTCAACTTTCAATTCTCAGGGAAGCTTCAAGCCGGGTTTGATGGAAACTACAGTTCGCTCTATGAAGCCGATGGATCGGGTACTATTTACAGTGGCTGGATTTGGCGCTCTAATATTCGTTACAATCCAAACCGATTTGTTCAAGCACGGTTAATCTCGCAGTACAATGCGTTCGATAACAGCCTACAACTGCAACCTTTACTGCAGTATCAGCCGAGCGCCTTTACCATCTTTTACATCGGTTCCTCTTCTGCAATTAATGGAAATGGCGCACAAAGTCAATTCTTTGCTAAGGCACAAGTCACCCTCACACCCTTCGCTAAGAAAAAGGTCTAAAACTTCGGCCAGCGCGAGTCCGCATCTATGCGCTCCTCAGCGCCACGCTTGGTGAAAAGACCCGTCGAGATACGGTGTGCACGACCCATTCGCAGCAGCTGTATAGCCACTAATCCGTCGTCACAACCGGCAATATTCTGAACATCTTCAGGGTAGAATGCGCCCGAATCTTTGCGGAACGCCATCGCATGTGCACGCGCCTGCTTCGCCTGATCCAGCCCGCCTCGCAGCCGTAGGTGCATGATTTTCTTCACGACCAATTTCATTCGGTCCGCCACCGTCGGAGCAAAGGGGTCCTGACAACCCACCGACGTTGCCCAGACCAGTGCACAGTCCGCGGATTCAAACAACGGTAGTGCCATGTCGTCTAGAAAATGTTCCGGGTAGGCGGTGTCGGCATCCATCGAAATCACGACCGTTCCTTTGGCTACATTTAGACCTCTTTGGCGTGCAAAATTCACGCCCTGCCTGGTCTCAATTTCCACACGAGCGCCCAAGCCCTGAAGAAATTCGCGACTCCCGTCGGTACTGTTGTTGTCCACGAAAATAAGCTCATAGGGCAGGAGTGTTCTGAATTGGGCACAAGCATTGACGAAGCCCCGTAACCATTTCTCCATATTGTAAACTGGCACTACTATACTCACTAACGGCTCCTCTAAATTCGAAACAGCTTTAATGAATTTCTTCAAACGCATATCGGTCATGGCAACGTTATAATTTTACTTGCTCCTCGACCAAATCCTTATTCAGTAGTAGCTCTAGGTCAGGTTTACTTGGCGGAGTCTCAAACTCAAAATGAAATTCTTCAAAAGCACATATTCTGTTCAATTTTCGAAGGGTATTCACATGAATATTCGTTCTCTCAAAAGACAACATAGCATCCTCATCTCTCCAAAAGGAATAAGAGATGAGATAATTTTCTCTACTAATCAAGTCGAGCTTAAAATTGGCTTTTTGGTTTCCAGCCTGGCTCATACAAGGTATTGATGTTAGATACAGCCTTAGACGACTAAGGCCCCTATTTACTTTGAATTTGTAGACAAGTACATGCATAAGACTTTGGATTTTTGAGCTGTTAATCCAAAGATTAAGGTTCTAGGCTTCAACCATCATTGGGCTGATAGCAATGTGTAACAATGTCTATATGTGTTCAAGGCCGTACCCCTTTTCAAGCGCGAGCCCCGTGAATCGGGACTGATTCAGAACTAGGATTGCCAACCCGCTACCGCGGGATTGGCGGTCCTGGGAGTCGGGAGATATTGTCCCCCCAGACAAGCCACGCGCGCTTGCAGCGCGTAGAGCTTTTTTCGTTCCACTCCCCTTTTCAAGCGAGCTTGAAGGGGTTTGGAACGAAAAAAGCCCCGCACTTTCGTACGAGGCTTTCTCTGAGTTATCCGACTAGGACTCGAACCTAGAATGACGGTACCAAAAACCGTAGTGTTGCCATTACACCATCGGACAATTCTCCCTTTTGGGACGGCAAATATACGGCAATTCGGAAAACACAAAAAAGAGTTGAGCAAAAATTTCGTGTTTAACATGGTTTTGAGGGGCTGTGGCGATGGATTTTCTTATTTTCGAGCCGTTTAGAAAGGGCTGGTAGCTAAAATTGGCCCGTAAAAAATTTACCAGTGAATTATAAGAAGCTCAATACGATCGTAGGATGGTTGGTTTTTGCCATCGCCACAGCGACCTATTTCTTGACTATAGAACCGACTACAAGTTTCTGGGACTGTGGGGAATACATCGCTACTTCCGTGAAATTACAAGTAGGTCACCCTCCAGGTGCGCCGTTCTTCCAGTTGATGGGTAATTTGTTTGGTCAACTCGCAAGTGCGCCAGAACACCAAGCCTTAATGGTGAATGCGCTTAGCGCACTGAGTAGTTCATTCAGTATTTTATTTTTATTCTGGACCATCACGGCGCTTTCAACGAAAATTTTAGGCGGGAAAGAAAAATTAGACAACGCATCCATCATTGCTGTTTTAGGAGCAGGAGCGGTTGGTGCCTTAGCCTACACCTTTAGTGATAGCTTCTGGTTCTCTGCTGTGGAAGGCGAGGTATATGCGATGAGTTCCTTCTTTACCGCTGCCGCATTCTGGGCTGTACTCAAATGGGAGCAGGCCGTGGATGAGGATCCAAACGCAAACCGCTGGTTGCTATTAATCGCTTATTTAGTGGGTCTATCTGTTGGGGTACACATCTTGGTGTTCTTGACGATCCCAGCGATTGCAATGATTTATTACTTTAAAAAATTCCCAACGACGACGCGCAACGGGTTTATTATTGCAAATGCCTCAAGTATCGGTATCCTAGCGATCGTTTTCGCGTTTATCATACCGATGGTACTGCGCTTGTTTAGCACCTTAGAGATTGTCTTTGTAAACAACATTGGTCTACCCTTCCACTCTGGTACAATCGCAGCTTCGGTCATTTTGATTGGCGCTGTAGTGTTTGGTTTAATGTGGACTCAAAAACAAAACAAGCCGCTATTGCAGCAGTCGATTTTAGCCGTAATGCTCATCGTTTTAGGGTACTCTACCTTCATCATCTTGGCGATCCGTTCTAACGCGAACACTCCTATTGATGAGAATAATCCCGAAGATGCGATGTCGCTTTTGGCCTACTACAACCGTGAGCAATATGGTGATTGGCCAATTTTATATGGTAAGAGTTTCAATGCTCCGTACGACCGCAGTGATCCATTTAGCGATGGAAAGCCTGTATACCAGCGTGGTTATGCTGTGATGAAAGGCCCTAAACGTGTGACTGCTTTTAAATTGAGAAATGAAGCGGAAGCCTATGTGGCTGAAAAAGGCGGCAACCTAACGATCGACGGACAATATTTGATGACCGATGATAAGAAGGCAAGCAAACCGAATTACGACCCTAAATACCAAGGATTCTTCCCACGTATATGGAACGACGATCCGCAATACAAGCAAAATTATTTGAAAATTGTCGGCATCACCGATGAGAAAAAGCCAATCACATTCGCTCAGAACGTCAAGTTCTTCTTCGAATACCAGGTCGGTAAAATGTATTGGAGGTACTTCATGTGGAACTTCTCTGGTCGTCAGAACGATGCACAGCACCGTTACGAGATGAGTAAGGGGAACTGGATAACAGGAATTGGTTTTATCGATGCTATGCGTATCGGAAACCAAGAAAACCTTCCGGAACACATGAAAAATGATCCATCGCGCAACACCTACTTTATGTTGCCATTCCTTCTAGGAATTTTCGGGCTCTGGTACCAATATAAAAAGAACAACAAGGACGCTTGGGCAGTTACGCTCTTCTTCCTCTTGACAGGTCTTGCGATCGTTGTATACACCAACCACAAACCGTTTGAGCCGAGAGAGCGCGATTACGCATTCGTAGGGTCCTTCTATGCCTTTGCGATTTGGATTGGTATCGGTGCGCTTGGTCTTTGGGACACGCTTCGCTCGAAAATGAACCCACAAGTAGCCTCATACCTCGTGATTGCAGTAACTATGCTTGCTGTGCCGGTGCGTATGGCTGCGGAAAACTGGGACGATCACGATCGTAGCAACCGTTACACGGCTCGTGATATCGCAAAAGCCTACCTCGACAGCTGTGAACCGAATGCCATTCTATTTACAAATGGAGATAATGACACCTTCCCATTGTGGTACGTGCAAGAAGTTGAGGGTTACCGCACCGATGTACGTGTAGTGAACTTATCTCTCTTGAACACGGACTGGTACATTGACCAGCAACGCCGTGCAGCTTATGACGGTGAAGCTGTACCGTTCAGCTTTGACTGGAACCAGTACGTTCAAGGAACACGCGATGTGTTGTACTACCGTGACCTCGGCGTTAAAGGCCGCTGGGATGTAAAAGACTTCATCAAATTCACGAAGCGTGACGATAGCCAAGTGAAGTTCAAAACGGGTGGAAACAAAGAATTGCCGTTGTACCCACAGAAGAATCTACGCATCTCTATCGACAAAGATGCCGTTCTAGCGAATGGTGTGGTTGACGCTGCAGACAGCGCTAAGATTGTGGATTACATCGACTGGAATTGGAAAAGTAACGTCATCACGAAGCGTGATTTGATGGTGATGGACCTGATCGCGAACAACGACTGGACACGTCCGATCTACTTCTCGATCACAGTAGGGAATTCTCCGAAATCCTACTTCTGGTTGAACGACTACTTCCAGCTCGAAGGTATGGCGTACCGCTTTGTACCGATATTGCATAAATCAGGAGCATCCGGAATTGACTATGGAAAAGTCGATACTGAGATCATGTACGACAACCTGATCAACAAGTTCAGCTACGGAAATATGGAGCTTCCAGAGGTTTACTTGGACGAAACGAACCGCAGATTGAGCTACAACTTGCGCACGATCTTCGGCCGATTAGCGAACGAGTTCATTGCAGAAGGCAACAACGCGAAAGCTGTGGAAGTACTTGACTTCGCGATGGAAAAGATGCCTACGGAGAAGTTTGGTTACAACTACTTCCTCTTCGGTGTGATCGACGCCTACTACCGTGCTGGCGCAGTGGACAAGGCACGCGCACTCACCGATAACTTTGCGCAGCACCTCGATGACGAATTGAATTACTATGCCTCATTCTCTAGAGAAGACAAGCGTAGAGCACAGCAGGAATGGCAGACGAATCTCCAGTTCTACCAAATGCTGTTTAGAAATATTCAGCAGTTTGATGAGGAAAACACGCAAAACTTCTACCAGCGTTATGTCGCTGCAGCTGGCGCATTCCAGAACTAAACATACAAGGAAATCATCCTACAGCCCGCATCTTCGTTCATGAAGGTGCGGGTTTTTTATTACCCGAAATCCAGCTGCATCCGCTTAATACGCTCCGCTAAAGATTCACTGCCGATGGTTTCGCGAAGGCGGTCCACAAGAATTGGGAACGAGAGCGGAGTAGGTTTGTCGATACGTACAAATTCCGTGGTTTGTGTCGCAATTCTGTCCAGTGCAGCGCGCATGCGTGCTTCTTCAAGCTGAAAGTCGTGTACCTCTTCGTCGGCCTGACGCAACAGCAAGTTGTCCGGATCGTAATCTCGAAAAACTTCATACATCAGCTTGGTAGAATTGACCAATTGTTTCGTGGTAATGTTCTTCCCCGGATACCCCGTGAACACCAAACCTGAAATCTGTGCGATGTCCCGGAACCTCCGTTGCATCATCTCACTTTCGTTCAAACTACTAACCAGATCCACTCGCAAATCCTCCACCGAGAAAATATCGCTATCCAAGGCATCTTCGATAGGGATAGGCTGGTCACTCATCAGCTCAAATCCATAGTCATTCATCGCAATAGAGAAGGTCTGCGGGGCAAAAAGCCCAAGTCTATAGCTGAGCAAGGAAGCGAGTCCTTCGTGGACCAAGCGGCCCTCAAATGGGTACACAAACAGATGGTGGCCCTCGGTATCTTCTAGGTATTCAATCAAAAATTGGCCCCGTGACGGAACGATGCTGCGCTCTTTCTGCAAACGAATGATGGGTTGAATCATCGCCAATTCCACATCCTCAAAGCTGTCCCTAGTGCTACTTTCCTCCAACTTTTCCCTTAAGAAATGCCCGAGCTCTGCACTAAGCGGCATCCGCCCACCCATAAAACTGGGCACCTGACCTTTGTTCTGCTTTGATACACACACCGTTGCCTCCACTCCTTTGAACCGGACGAGCTCTAAGCACCGACCCGCAAACCAAAACGTATCTCCAGGGCTCAGCTTACTGATAAACCACTCCTCCACTTGACCTAAAAACTTACCCCTCTGCAGTTTAACCTTAACTAGTGTCGAACTAACGATCGTGCCTATGTTGAACTTGTGGCGCATCGCCACCTTTCGAGAAACCACCTTGTACAGCCCTTCCTCCACCACAACTTTATGAAAGTCATCATACGATTCCAGGCTCTGTCCGCCACGAACAATGAAGTCTAAACACCAGGCCCACTCTTCATCACTCACACTATTAAAACTAACACTCTGACGCACCTCACGGAGTAATTCACTGCTTCTAAATCCATCGCTTACTGCCAGGGTCACCATGTATTGGATCAGCACATCAAGACTTCTGATATAAGGCATTCGATCCTCGTTAGTCTTCAGTGCCACAGCCTTGCGTAATGCGGCACATTCCAGCAATTCTAGGGCATGTGTGGGAACGAAGTGAATTTTTGAAGTAGCTCCTGGACGGTGTCCAGAACGGCCCGCACGCTGCACAAACCGACTAACGCCCTTTGGAGAGCCGATCTGAATCACACAATCCACCGGCCTAAAATCAACCCCTAAATCTAGAGATGAGGTACAAACCACTGCCTTGAGCTTTCCGTCGTACAAGGCCTGCTCTACCCAAGCGCGCACCTCCTTAGAAATCGCACTGTGGTGCATGGCTAACACACCCGCTAGCGACGGGTCCACTTCGAGCAGTTTCTGAAACCAGATTTCTGCTTGTGCCCTCGTGTTTGTAAAGACCAGCGTGCTCTGATTTTCATGAATCAAAGGAACCACTTTATCTAATAACTTGATTCCGAGATGACCCGCCCATGGAAGTGTCTCCACTTCATCTGGCAATACCGGTTCAATCACCAAATTTTTCTCAATATTCGCACGAATGAACGTAGGAGGCACGGGAGGTGCTGTGCCCATGAGGATGTCCATGCTCTCCTCCATATTTCCGATCGTCGCTGATATGCCCCAAGTGCGAAGCTCTGGTCGGAGCGCGCGAAATTTCGTGAGAAACAGTTCACACTGCACCGCACGTTTGCTACCCATCAGCTCGTGCCACTCGTCGATGACAACCGCACGTAAATTCCGAAAGAGTTTCTCGTAGCCCTTATTCGAAAGCATTACATGAATACTCTCCGGCGTAGTAATCAAAATCTGGGGCAATTTTGTTTTCTGTGCTTGCTTCACCTTCTGGGTACTGTCTCCAGTACGGGTACCAACTTCCCAGTCTGCGCCCAATTCTGCCACGGCTCTATGCGCACTTTGCTCAATCTCCTTCGCCAAGGCACGGATAGGTGTAATCCAGATCAGCTGCACGCCTGCCGTACTGCGCTTATCCGTCTTCGCACGTTCCATACCTTCGGCGATTGCCGGAAGCAACAAGCTGTAGGTTTTACCACTACCTGTCGGTGCATTTACTAGGCCACATCCACCTTCAATATAAGCGCTCCAAGCCTGCAGCTGAAAAGGAAAAGGTGTCCAACCTTGGCCCTTGAACCACTGCCGACACCTCCCTAATGCTGCGCTCGAACTCATCTAAAGGCTCTAAGTTAGTTTTGACGTAAGCCAAATAAAGTCTTCTAAAAATACAGGAGCGTTCTTGTTGAATATCTCGTCTTGCGGTACGCCGTTCTCATCAAAGAGCTGACCTACATTAGACACCAACAAACGCGTTGGACTAATGATTGCCTCCACATATAACATCCAAGCACGCATTGCGTGCAAAGCGTTCAAGCCACCGAAAGGACCCGCGCTAATGGTACAGGTCGCCATCGGCTTCTTCTTAAACTCTGCGCGGTAGTAATCGAGCATGTTCTTGAGCGCGCCTGGCATACCTCCGTTGTATTCAGGAGCCACAAAAAGCAATCCATCTGCATCATTAAGCAGTGTGCCTAATTCCTCTTTTTGGGGGAAGTCTGCACCGACATCAAAGTTTGGTGCGTTGTAATCACGAACATCGACGACAAAGGCTTCTAGGCCTTCGCGCTGATTGATTTCATCGTAAAAATATTGCGCTACACGAGCACTGTTGGCTGCCGTTCTTGGGCTGCCTTGAATAATAGCAATTTTCATAAGTTAGGTACTAAATATGTACAAGGAACAACGCTTGTATGATGAAAGTTCTTCTTAAACCTTCTTTCCAAATTTTGGAACGCGGAAGTAGTCAGAATTGGCATCTGGTGCATTCTTCAAAGCTTGCTCTTTAGTAAGCATATCGCGAATCTCATCTTCACGCATCACATCTACACTATCGCTCATCTGCGTAAGTGGCTCAACACCTGTGAGGTCGAGCTTGTCGATCTGTGCCACAAACTTCAAGATGTTTTCCATGTCGCCCTGCATCGCATCCACTTCTTTATCAGAAAGTTGGAGTCTACTTAAGTGGGCCAAATGTTTGATCTGTTCTTTGCTAATGCTCATGTCCGCGTGATTAAGACTTCAAAGGTAAAACAACTTTACCGGTGTGACCCCAATTTTTTAAATCCTCCGCAAGCTCCACATAACAGCGGTTCGAAAGCTCTTCCAAAGGATTTTCCTCGTCCAATTTCGGCCAATACTCCCCAAGCACCTTGCTGTCAACGGGCCCCAACGAAGACGGTTCACCCCAATCCCCGAGACGGAACTTGTTTTGGTAAATGCTCATCAACACCACAGGGACATTGTTATCCACGGCAAGCTTAAACGCCCCCGCCTTGAACCCACGCAACAGGTATTTCTGCGGCGGAATGCCACCCTCCGGGTATATACATACGCTATAACCGTCCTTAATGCGCTGATCAGCGTCTATCATTGCTTGCTTTCTACCACTGTAACTACTGCGGTCTACAGGAATTGACGTTTGCTTAAAGAAGTACCCAAAGAGTGGCAATTTCAGCAACTCCGCCTTTCCCATGAACACAACCGGCGTCGGGCTTGCTAAAAAGGTCATAGGAATATCCAGATCAGAAGCGTGGTTCGCCGCCAAAACCATGGGTCCTTGATGCTTTAACTTGTACGATTTAGGTCTAGGCCAAACTCCCATACCAAGCAGGTATATCCACGCCCAAATTTTACCGACAAAGAAAAAATGCTTGTACTTCCCTCCAGGGCGAGCCGTCCACAACAGGGCCGGTAACAACACGACTATCGAGATAAAGGCAATCAAATAGTACCAGGTATGGTGAATGTAGCTCAACAATTTTTTCATCGCGCTAAATATACTACTTACTCCTAAAGAGGTGACTTTGGTCACTATGAATGCTTTCATATGTACTTATATTAGCCCCTATGAAACATATATTTACCGCCTTTTTATCGCTATTTGGCCTCTTTTCGATGGCGCAAAATTCTGCTCCATTCGATGTGGTCCTAGAACCAATTACTATCTCAGCCCTACCGGGAATTCAATCCTACACCGCCGCCGAATACGACGGCAAGTGGCTCATCATCGGTGGACGACTCGATGGTTTACACCAGCGCCAGCCTTGGCAAAGCTTTGATGACGCAGGCCACAACCGCGATGTCTATGTCATCGACCCCGTAAATGCGGCCTATTACCACGCACCGCTGAGTGGACTCTCTAACGATACACTTGAAGCACAACTCGCTGCCACCAATGCCAACTTTGCGATGCGCGACTCCTTATTATTAGTTGTCGGTGGATACGGTCTATCCGCAGGGTCAGTACACATCACCCACCCGATGCTCACTGTAATCAACGTTCCTGCAATGATGAACCAGATCATCACTCAAGGGCAGATTAGCGCATCTACAACCCAAAGCATCACCGATGAAGATTTTGCGGTCACTGGCGGAAAACTTCTACAGCTCGACACGACCTTCCTTCTTATCGGAGGCCAGCGTTTCGACGGACAGTACAACCCGATGGGCCACAACACCTATGTTCAAGAGTATACGAACGCCATTCGCAGATTTAGCGTTTCTGGAGCTTTTCCAAACCTCAGCGTACAGCACTACACAGCCATTGTAGACACTGTAGAACTGCACCGCCGTGATTATAACGTCACCTATATGACAGACGGTAGCAACCTAGACATAAATGCTTGGTCTGGGGTATTCCAATATGGCGCTGATCTGCCCTTTTTACATCCCGTAGAAATTTCAACCAGCACAGCTACACCAGTAACGAGCTTCTCTCAATACCTCAACCACTACCATTGTCCTAGCTTGAGTCTTTGGGAAGACTCTGCCGCCGCGATGCATACTGTTTTCTTCGGTGGTATTGCAGAATACTATTACGATGCAAATGGCACTCTAGTTCACGATAACGATGTGCCTTTCGTAAACACGATCGCAGCGGTAACGAAGCAAAACGGAGCCTACAATGAACGTTTATTGGACGAGGCTATGCCAAACTACCTCGGTGCAGGCGCTGAGTTTTTCGTCAATGAAGATCTCGATTTCACAGGAGCAAACATCATAGACATGGATGCGCTTACTGCAGATACTACTCATGTGGGTTACATCTATGGAGGAATCAATTCCCCAGCCCGCAATGTGTTTTTCGGAGGAATGACCAACAGCTCCACAGCAAGCTCTACGATCTACAAGGTGTCTTTGTACCGCAAATCGACCGTAGGTATCAAACAAGAACAGAACAGTACGGAGAAAGGCTTAGGGGCGCAAATCATTCCGAATTCACGCGGATCAAATCTCGAAATTCGACTGAATGCGGCACAAAGCACAGTTACTCAAGTATCGGTCTACAACATGGAGGGAAAACTGCTTCTAGAGCACGAAATGAAGGCTGGCGCACAGCGCATGTTTGCAACCGGCATTACAGCGCCTGTAGGCACCTATTTACTTCAGCTGAAAAGCGGCGACAACAAATCTGAAATGAAGTTTATCTGGCACTAAAGCCAAGCTTCTCGCGAACACGACGAAGGGTGTCCTGAGCAACAGGACGCGCTTTGTCTGCTCCAACCTTCAAGGCAGCAAACACCTCATTTGGGTGTTCCATGAAGTGGTCAAAACGTTCACGCGCTTCACCAAACTGCTCTAGAATTAGATTCAAAAGCTCTGTTTTGGCATGTCCGTATCCGAAATTTCCTCCACGGTATTTTGCTGCCAATTCAGCCGTTTGTTCCTCCGTTGCGAGCAGTTTGTACAACGCATACACATTACACGTTTCAGGATCCTTAGGGTCTTCAAGCGGTGTTGAGTCCGTTTGAATGCCCATAATCTGCTTCTTTAATTGCTTTTTAGGCAAGAATACATCGATCACATTACCGTAGCTCTTGCTCATCTTGCGTCCATCTGTTCCAGGAATCGTCATTACCTCTTCAGAGATGCTAGCTTCAGGAGCGACAAAAGTATCGCCGTAGCGATGGTTAAAACTGCTGGCAAGGTCACGAGTGATTTCTAAATGCTGCTTTTGATCTTTTCCTACCGGTACGATCTCAGCATCATAGAGCAAGATGTCAGAAGCCATGAGAACGGGGTAGTCGAACAGCCCGGCGTTTACATCGCTGAGGTTGTCGCTTTTGTCCTTAAAGCTGTGTGCGTTAGCAAGCATCGGGTACGGTGTAAAGCAGTTCAAATACCAAGTAAGCTCTGTACATTCTGGAAGATCACTCTGAACATAAAACACCACTTTTTCAGGGTCTAATCCACAAGCGAGCCATGCCGCCGCCGTAGCTAAGAGGTT
>CBFHKC010000037.1:0-14810 GCA_965656315.1 uncultured Schleiferiaceae bacterium
TCCTTCGAGCAGGTGTACTGTCGTGAATTGTTCCCCTTTCTTGGTCCAATTTTCACGCAATAAAAACGATACAGTAGCGCTGTTCTCACCCCCCGCATTCCAGTTGTTCAAATCTGTGAATGCACCAGAGGCGCTGTACAAGGCCGTCCGTACATAGATGGGCGTCGGTACAACTTCAGCATCCACGTCTTCGGTAGATTGTCCGTGCAATAAGGGTGCAGTAAGTAGGGCCGCTGCGAGCGCCCAAAAATTCAATGTTTTCATTTGTTGATACTAGGTTAAGGGTGGGTAATGAAGGGGCTATTTTGATTTAAAAGCGTTAATCGCATCCTTCGCAGCCTGTGACAAGATAAGTTCGCCACTCACCGCGGCACGCTCTGCCAAAAGTTGGTCCCAATGTTCGGTACCTTCCCAAAACACACGCTTTAATCCTCTCATAGCATCAGAAGAACTGCTTAACAGCTTCGAAACTAAGGCTTCCACCGCAGCATCCATCGCTTGCGTATCATCAAATACGTCATTGTACAAACCGCGCTCGTGTGCCCACTGTGCACTGCGCCATTCTGTAGCATTGATCGCAAGATCCGTCATTCCAGAAAGGCCCAATTTTCGTTCCACCGCGGGACCCACAACAAAAGGACCAATACCTACGGCAAGCTCGCTCAGTTTCACTGCAGCATGCTTGGTCGCAAAACAGTAATCTACGCTCGAGGCTAAACCTACACCGCCGCCTACAGCCTTGCCTTGCACACGGCCAATGATCAGCTTCGGACAGGTACGCATCGCGTTAATCACGTTCGCAAATCCGCTAAAGAACACTTTACCTGTTGGGAGGTCTTCAATCGCAATCAGCTCATCGAAAGATGCCCCAGCGCAAAAAGCACGCTCACCCGCACTCTTCAGTACGATCAGCTTCACAGCTTCATCTTCACCTAACGCTGTGATCGTCTCCGCCAATTTTGCGAGTACTTTCCCTGGTAAGGAGTTTGACAACGGGTGAAAAAATTCAACGGTAGCAAGTCCCCGGTCATCCGTTACAACTTGCACTCCGCCTTGATTAATAGCCTGATTCATATTTTGTTATAGTATTTGAGTATTGTGTTCGGAAGAGTACTCGATGCGGGTCAACATGCTGTGATACGCCTTGTAAAAGTCCTTCCCTTTTGATTTCGCTAGCGCATGCGTATTGTTTCTACGCCACTGATCCACAGCTTCTAAAGATTCCCAATAGCTGATAAATATCGTTCTACCTGCATCATTCTTCACGCTTTCGTGACCTAAATAGCCAGGAACGTCACCCACTAAGCCCAGGGTTTGTTCGCCTAACTCCTCGTATTCTTCATGCTGATTACCAGCAAGGTAACTGAAGATGTTTGCATACTTAGCGCCGGGAAATCGTTGATGATCCATTACGCTTGATCTATTTTCTTTACCATGGTCAAAATGGTGGCTACAGCGACCACTTCGTCCGTATCATCGTAGACCTCAACATAGAACTTCACGATGCCTTTCGCTACGTCGTCTTCGCTGCGCTTTTCTTGATCGATCTTCTCTTTCACCGTGAAGCGAACGCCGATCGTCGTACCTGGATATACAGGTTTCGTGAAGCGCGCCTCGTCGATACCGTAGTTCAAAAGTACTGGACCTTTCTTAGCGTCTACAAAGAGGCCTGCAGCCTTACTCAGGATGAAATATCCATGCGCTACGCGCCCTTCGAAGATGGTGCCTTCGAGCGAGGTGGCGTCCATGTGAGCGTAGAAGTTATCGCCGCTGACGTTGGCAAAATTGGTAATGTCTGTTTCCGTAACGGTATGCTTCGCCGTGTAAACTGTGGCACCGACCTGCAACTCTTCAAAGTGCTGACGGAACACATGCGGCTCTGCCTCTGGACGTGCTGCACCTGGCTGATATTGCGAGGTGATTGCGGTAATGTCATCCGGGTGGCCCTGAACGGCAGTACGGTGCAAATAGTGCAATACTCCGCGCTTTCCGCCCATCTCTTCGCCACCTCCGGCACGACCTGGTCCACCGTGCTTCATCAGTGGCATCGGCGAACCGTGACCCGTACTCTCTTTCGCCATTTTCTCGTTGACGATGTGAATACGGCCGTTAAACGCCGCAGCTTCTGTGGTGAAGGCAACGATGTCTGACGTGTTCTTGCTGACGAAGGAAGTCACCAGCGATCCGCGGCCTTTCGCCGTAAGTTCCACTGCTTCGTCGATCGTTTTGTACGGCATTAATGTGCTTACAGGACCGAAGGGCTCGACTTCATGAACCGCAGTCTTGTTCATCGGATCTGTGTTCACAAAGAGCTTCGGCGTATAGAACGCACCAGCGGCCGTTGCACCCACAGGGTTGACCTCTGGATTGTACACGAGGTCTTGCTCCACCTTGAGCTTGTTCATTTCTGTCTCCACACGGCCGATCTGTTCGTGGGTGGCAAGTGCCCCCATGCGAACGCCTTCTGCTTGTGGATCGCCAATCACAGTTTTCTGTAAACGTGCGATGAGTGCATCTTGGACGGAAGGGAGTAAATGTTCTGGAACCATGGCACGGCGAATGGCCGTACACTTTTGCCCTGCCTTGACCGTCATCTCACTAGCAATCTCGCGAACGAACAGTGCAAACTCAGGGTCTTCAGGAGTAACGTCTGGCCCTAACACTGCCGCATTCAAACTGTCTGCTTCGAGGTTGAACGGAACTGAGCGCTGGTTGAGGTGTGACAAGCCGCGTAGCATCTGTCCGGTAGCTGCTGAACCCGTGAAGGTCACTACGTCTTGGAAGTCGACATGGTCGATGATGCCGTGGCCTTTTCCACTCACGAGCTGTAGGGCACCTTCGGGAAGTATCTTGCTGTCGATGATCGCTTTGACCATAACCTCGGTGAGGTACGATGTATATTCTGACGGTTTCACCACCGCTGGCATTCCTGCCATGAGGTTGACCGCAATTTTTTCAAGCATTCCCCAGATCGGGAAATTGAACGCATTAATATGCACTGCTACACCGCGACGTGGCACCATAATGTGGTGTCCGATGAACGTGCCTTCTTTCGATAATCGGGCCAATTCTCCATCGACATAATACGGCAAATCGGGGAACTGACGACGTAAGGAAGCGTTCGCAAACAAGTTTCCAATCCCACCTTCGATATCGATCCAGCTGTCCATTTTGGTCGCACCGGTCGCCCAGCTGACATCATAAAATTGGCGTTTGATGCTGTTCAAATGCAACGCCAATGCTTTAAGCATACGTCCGCGCTCCTGAAAAGTCATCTTTCGCAGGGCCGGTCCACCCACAGTGCGCCCGTAGTTCAAAATAGCCTCGAAATCCAGCCCTTGTGAGCTGACCTCAGCGTAAGCCTCCCCAGTAATGGCATGGTGTGCGGTATATTCAACCCCAGACCCCTGTTCCCAATTCCCAAGGATATAATTCTTAACTGTGTTCATCTATTTATGCGTTTGATAGGTTCCTTTATGTGTCGGTCGATCCGCCTCTAATTCGCGCAGCGGCTCCACCTCTTTCACAGTGTCTATGCACTGCTGGGCCAATTCCATATACAGCTCCGTACCCTCCGTTTTCCAAGCCAGCATCTCATCGCTCACCTGTTTCACTACGCGACCCGGGTTCCCCACGAAGATACTACGCTCCGGCACCACGGTATTTTGAGGCACAAAAGCCAAAGCTCCGACGATCGAACCCGCACCCACCGTGCAATGATCCATCACTACAGCGTTCATGCCGATCAGAACATTCTCCTCGAGCGTTCCGCCGTGAATGATCGCACCGTGCCCGACATGGGCCATCTTTTTGAGTCGAGTCTCCGTCCCAGGAAACATGTGTACCGTACAGTTCTCCTGGACATTAACGCCTTCTTCTAAAACGATACGTCCCCAATCCCCACGCAACACCGCGCCAGGACCGATATAACATTTCGGGCCGATCACCACATCACCCGTGACGTTTGCCTGTGGGTGAACGAAGGCAGTTTCGTGCACTACGGGAATAAAATTTAGGAATTGGTAAATAGCCATATTAAGCGCGCTCTAAAATGGTAGCATAGCCCTGGCCGACACCAATACACATCGTAACCAGCGCGTATTTTTTACCCGTCTCTTGCAACTCCAAAGCTGCAGAGTGCAGGATGCGACCGCCCGTTACCCCTAGCGGATGTCCAAGCGCTATCGCACCACCGTTCGGGTTGATACGAGGATCGTCGTCCGCCAAACCAAGCTCGCGCGTACACGCCAAAACTTGGGCAGCGAACG
This sequence comes from uncultured Schleiferiaceae bacterium, assembly GCA_965656315.1. Lineage (GTDB taxonomy): Bacteria > Bacteroidota > Bacteroidia > Flavobacteriales > Schleiferiaceae > UBA10364. The sequence continues at coordinate 4,269 of CBFHKC010000037.1, forward strand.
CCTCATTCATTTCAATCACGTCCATATCCTCGAGCGTTAACCCGGCCTTTGCTAGTGCTTTTTTCGAAGCTTCCACCGGACCAATCCCCATGATACGAGGCTCCACACCAGCAACTCCTGAGCTCACGATACGGGCGAGTGGCTTCAGCCCGTGCTGAGCAACCGCCTCACCACTGGCCATGAGTAGCGCAACTGCGCCATCGTTCAAACCAGAACTGTTCCCGGCAGTCACCGAACCGTCTTTCTTAAACGCGGCACGCAAGCCGGCCAAGCCTTCTTGGGTCGTACCTGGCTTCATAAATTCATCTTCGACAAAAACGATTGGATCCTTCTTGCGCTGTGGGATCTCCACGGCAAATTTTTCCAAACGGAAACGTCCGCGCTCTTGAGCACGAGCAGCTTTTTGCTGTGACCAGAAGGCAAAGGCATCTTGATCCTCACGGCTAATGCCGTATTTCTCCACCAAATTTTCAGCCGTCTCGCCCATCGCATGCGTGCCATAGAGCTCCTTCATCTTTGGGTTGACAAAACGCCAACCGAACGAGCTGTCGTACATCTTACTGTCTGTACCATAGGCACTCTGGCTTTTACTGACCACATAAGGACCACGGCTCATATTTTCTACGCCACCAGCAATAAAAAAGTCGCCGTCTCCGGCCATGATCGCACGGTGCGCATGAATCGCGGCACTCATCCCTGAGGCGCAAAGTCTATTGACCGTTTCACCTGGCACCGACCAAGGCAATCCAGCGAGCAAAGCTGCCATGCGGGCTACGTTTCTATTGTCTTCTCCGGCCTGATTGGCACAACCCAAAACCACATCATCGATCAGCGCTGGATCTAAGTCCGGATGCTTTTCCATGAGTTTCGAGATGGCCATTGCAGCGAGATCATCCGTACGGACTGCTGCAAGCGTGCCTTTGAATTTGCCGATCGGCGTACGCACGCCGTCTACGATATAGGTCTGTTTCATAGGTTCCATGATTTAGAGGTGCGGTACACGGTTCCTTTAAACCAAGCTACGCGCTCCCCTGAGGTAGTTGTGATATCTATTTGGTACAACCCGGTTTTACGGGTTTCACTGATCTGTATTGCACGTGCCTGGAGCTGATCTCCAGCCTTAACTGGGGCCAAGTGGTGAATGCTGGTTTCTACACTCAAGCTTTGCACACCTCCACCATTTGCCGCAAAGGCTAAGGCGCTGTCGGCCAAAGAGTAGGTGATGCCGCCATGGGCGATGCCGAAGCCGTTCGTCATTTCCTCGCGAACGGTCATGCGTAAAAGAGCCTCACCGGGCACCGCTTCGAGCACCTCAATTCCCAACCATGCGCTAAAGGCATCGTTGTGCATCATATGGTCGACAATGTCTCGTGCTGAATCACTCATCTTAGGCGTCTGCTTGAGTTTTGTCTTGAAGCACCGCCATTTCCATGGCATCTACTGCGCAATCTAAAAGGAACAACAGGTTGCCAGCACTTTCTGCGTCGCTTGGCGAGTTCTCTACGACGTAGAGGTAAAGTTCGCTCAGTGTGTTTGGTGAGCTGCTGAGCTTGATCAGCGCAGCGGTATCGACACCATTCTCTTCCTGATGCGTCTCATAGATTTCCATCTTTTCTTCAATGATGCCCTGCCATTTTTCATTGCTCAGCATCGTCGTACGCCATCCCATCTTCTGGAACGACCACTTTAAGACGAGTACCGCCTTCAGCATGTTGTTGTGTGCCAGTTCGTCCATGCCTTCGTCTGCCTCCATGAGGGTGCCCATGAGGTAAGGCTGTTGGTCGAGGAAGTCATCAAATTGGCTCTGGTAGAATTCCGCCTTCCAGCCTTCTACCTCGAGCATGCTTTCTTTCAGAGAAATTGCTCCGTCGTTATTGGGTGTATTCATGCTCACGAATTTAAGCATAAAAAAAGCCCCAAACACGAGGCTTGGGGCATTCCAACTAACACATCAAAATATGACTAACATCACATTTTACCTTTCATCATGAAGTTCCAGTACATGAACGGCAAGCCGAACTTCTTAAGGATCCACATGCTATAGTTTTCCTTCGTCGTATCCACAAACTTGCTGAGGAACGGGTCGGAATCACGAACGTTGTTGTATTTGAATTCGGCCAATACCATTTTGCCGTATCCAGTTACCAAAGGACAGCTGCTGTATCCTTCGTATTTTTTGTCACTCATCACACTGCGTTCCATGTGCGCCAAAACGTTCGCTGCGACCACTGGGGCTTGCTTACGGATGGCGGCACCAGTCTTCGCTGTTGGAAGCGCTGCAGAATCCCCTAATGCAAACACATTCGGGTATTTATTGTGCTGAAGAGTGTTGATATCTACATCAATCCATCCACCCGGAGTACCGTTTGACAACGGGCTATTCTTGATGAAATCTGGCGCACTTTGTGGCGGAGCCATGTGTAGGAAATCGAATGGAAGAACGAAAGTTGAATTACCATCTAGACGCTCGCCGAGGCCTTCACCTTCATTGATCGTACAATCGTTCTCACCCGGTTTTGCATTGGTGAAATGCACTTCTTTCTTATCTACGTCGATCTTAGTGATCGCGTAAAACGGCTTGAAGTGAATGCCTTTGCGATGAATCACTTGGTTCAGTGTTTTTGCAAACTCAGGAACCCCGAAAATTACAGACCCTGGAGTAGGGAATACTACTTTCGTTTTAGACTTGATACCGGTTTTTTCCCAGTAATCATCGGCTAAATACATGATTTTTTGCGGCGCACCACCACATTTGATTGGCGTAGTAGGCTGAGTAAAGATGGCATTACCACCCTTGAAGTTTTGAACGTTCTCCCAAACTTTCTTTGGGTCCGTGTAATTAGAACACACGATGCCTTTCTCCAAGCCTTCTTTCAGGCCTGGAATACCGTCTTTATCAATCTGAATTCCTGGAGATGCCACGAGGTAATCATAGCTTAATTCGCCAGAAGCTTTTGTGGCAATTTTATTATTGTCTGCGTCTATGGTCGTCACAAAATCTTTTACCCACTCGCAACCTGCTGGAATCACAGAAGACATCGGCTTACCTGTTTTCTCAAAGTCGTAAGTACCCGCTCCTACAAGTGTCCAAGCCGCTTGGTAGTAATGCGTGTCTGCTGGATCTACAATAGCAATGCTGAGATCTTTGCGCTCGTTTTTGATTTGTGCTGCGGTCATGATGCCACCTGTTCCGGCGCCAATCACAACGATGTTGAAATGTTTAGGCATGACGTTTAGTTGTTTAGAATCTTCCTCTAAACTACTACCTTATATAAAAGGGCAACGTGACATTTATCACCCTTTGGCAGATGCGTCAAAATTGGCTTTTCATCATATTGGTATGCGGAATGCCGTCTTCTAAGAACTCGTCTCCGAAGGGTACATATCCTTGCTTTCCATACCAATTAAGCAAATACGACTGTGCCATGATCTTGATCGGACCACACTCGCCGAGCCCAAAAAGCACCTCCTCAGACCTGCGCATCAGCTCTACCCCTAAATCTCCGCCGCGATGATTCTTCGCAACGATCACTCTTCCGATAGACGCTTCCTGATAACACACACCTGCTGGGAAAATTCGCGTACATGCCACCGCTTTACCCCCATCCTCTTTCCAAAGATGAATGGCCTGCTGATCTAGATCGTCCAAGTCCTGATACACGCAATCCTGCTCCACGACAAACACTTCACTTCTCAGGCGCAGCAACTCATACATTTCGTGCACGGAGCACTCTTCAAACCTTCTAACCTTCCAAGACATGAGACGTTGCTTTTTTTCCTCCAATTCTACTTCCGAGTAAGACCACAATAAACACCGCACCCAGCACAGTACTTATGGTTCCCGCAATACTGGTTTCCAGTAGTTTACTCAAACCATATCCCCCCAATGCGCCTAGCAATGAAAACACCGCTGTAAGAATAAGCATCGGACGGAGTTTCTGTACTACTAAATAGGCCGTAGCCGCTGGGGCTACAAGCAGGGCTACAACGAGAATTGCTCCTACACTTTCAAAGCTGACTACCGTCGTCAAGCTGACCATAGACATCAAGGAAAGGTTCCAAACTCCCACCGATATTCCCAAAACCGCAGCATAGTCTTCATTAAAGGATGTCATTTTCAGGCCTTTGAAACCCACTAATAAGTACACTAGTACAGCGAGCAACAAAATTCCAGAGGACCATAAAGCGACCGGTCCCAAAGATGTGCCGCCAAGGGTCCAAACATCAAAAGGCACATAGGCAATCTCGCCGTAAAGGACACACTCCTGATCTAAATCTACACTATCGCTCCAATAGGTGATCATCACCACACCTGCGGCAAAAAGGGTTGTAAAGGTCATGCCAATACTCGCATCACCTTGCACTTTTAAACGCTTGCGAAGCACTTCTATGAGGACCGTAGCAAGAACACCGACTAGCGCAGCACCCAGAAACATGAAGACACTCGCTCGGCTTTGTGCAATCCAGTAGGCTACCGCAATGCCCGGAAGTACGGCGTGCGAGATGGCGTCGCCGACCATGGTCATTTTTCGGAGCACCAAAAAGGCACCTAGCAAACCACACGAGAGTGCGATGAAGGAGGCCGTGAGTGCTATGGCGAGTGAGGGGTTCATGATAGAAGCGAGTAGATTAAAGCGATTTTAAATAGGCAGCTAATGGGAATCGGTAACTGATCCCCGTTCCGAAGAAGAATCCATGAGTAGGAAGTCTAGCGCCCAATTGATCACTGAGGTCCACACCCGCGTACACATCAAGCTGCAAGTCATTCGAAAGAAGTTTCGTGAACCCACCATCGATGTAGGGGGTAGTATACAATTGGTTACCCGCAACTACGAGATCAGAAAAATACTCGAGGTACACACGAACGTCGCCGCCTAAATCATACCCCATGGAAAATGAAACCATACTCTCATTCACAAAGCCGTTTGATCCGTACAGAGCGCCAGAGACGCCAAGGTTTGCACCGATACCAAATCGGTCGGTAACGCTCTTTTCCAATAGAAGTCGTTGCTCATGAAAAACCATATTAGACGCATATTGAGCCACGTAATCACCCGCGACTAGCCAAGGAAAACGTACCTGAGATAGCCAAGTAACTTCTGGCAACACACGACTCTGCTTCGAGAGGTTGTATTTAAACCCGACTGTAACGGGCTCAACACCTGTTCTGCGCACCGGACCTACGATACCATTGCTGTTAATGCCGACAGTATTTGCATTAACGACGGCACGTACCTCAAATTTCTCGTTGATACCAAAACGGAGCACTTCCTCGATCTGATGACGATCGCGACGCTCTTGAGCTCCAAAGGTTTGCTGTGACCGGGAAAATTGGTAGCCGCCCTCATACTGAATCCAGCCTATAGGGGTGATTTGCGCACTTTCGGTAATGTTCGGTCGATCAGTTGCAATAGCATCCATCTCTTCAACTCCCTTGACCAATTCCTGCCCCATCGCCCAAGGGCCAACAAGCACCATCATTGCTGCAATCCATCTATTCATTTTCATACGGTATCAAACTTTGATGCGGGTCACGTTCTGGCGTGCCCAATTCTTTAATTAACAAACTTTCTATCTCCGGAGTAATCACATGCTCCATCGTCTCAGCCTGCGGGTGAATATGATCCGCCGCCATGCCCAGCCTTTCCGTCAGATACAGTTCCCAAAGGCGGTGCAACCTCACCACTCTTCGACCTTCCACGCGACCCATCTCGGTCAAACCGTACGAAGGGCCATGTGCTTCACTAGTCGAGGAACGCTCCACAATCCACAATCGTTTTTTCAAATCGCGCAACCCGCGGCGTACATCTTCATCGCGCATCGCTCGGATCTCCATCATCCCTTTCAAACTGAGCTGTACACTTTTTTCCTGACGTTCCTCTTGTGAATACAGCAGCTTCAATAGGTTTTCGCGCAAGGTCTTCGCACGGTGTGCACGTGCCCTTCTGCGCTTAAACAGCAGCCCTTTCTCTGGCGCGAACAGCAGCGAACCGAAGCCCAACACACCCAGCACAAGCACGACCCAAGGACCGGTAGGCATCTTCGGGATACTGCTCGAGATGAGCGTTCCGGCCGCAGCCGACAAAGCCGCGATCAGCGCTGCGATTCCAAGCATCGCGGGCAATGATTTTGTCCACGCGCGCGCTGCCGCAGACGGGGTGATCAACAAGGCCGCCATGAGCACTACACCCACGGTTTGAATGCCGATGGTCACCGCCAAAACCGTGAGTACTGTGAAGGTGAATCGAATGACACCGACGGGCAGTCCTATCGCATGGGCAAAATCTTCATTAAAGGTCATCAGCTGGAAGCCCTTGTAAAACAGTCCGACGCCGACTAAAAGCAGTACCGCTAATCCAGAAAACGTGTAGACATCGAGCATGGTGATGGCTGCGGCTTTACCGAGCAAATAACGCTCGAGCCCGGCTTGCTGGCCCTGACCCAGGCGCTGCACGTAGGACATGAGCATGATGCCGAAACCAAAAAACGTGGAGAGTACAAGGCTTACAGCGGTATCGCTCTTGAGTTTCGTGCGTTGCTGGATGTAGCTAATGCCATAATGAGCGACGAGTCCTGCGACTAAGGCGCCGAAGATGAGGTAAACAGGATGACGACCTTCCCCAAGGATAAACGCAAGTACTACACCCGGCAACAAGGCATGGGCGATGGCATCGCCCACCAAGCTTTGCTGCTTGAGGTAGCTAAAGGCACCGACGACAGCGGCTGAAGAAGCCAGCAGCATAGTGCCCAGGAGTACTTTGAGGAAAATTGGGTCCATAAGTAACGGTTATTCCGGCTTGTCTTCCTTAAAATCAGGTTCACGCAATGGGAATTCCGTCGAACCGATCAAATCGCCAAGTTTCGAAAGCACCGTGAGTCGACCGCCGTACGCCTCCTGCAAAAGCTCCTTTGTGAAGACTTCTTCCCGCGGACCAGCGGCCACTAAACGCGTGTTGAGCAAGACGATCCAGTCGAAGTATTCGTTCGCCGTTTGCAAATCATGGTGGACAATCACTACGGTTTTGCCCTCGTTCTTCATGTCACGAAGCAACTTAAGGATGGCATCTTCCGTCGCTGCATCCACTCCTACAAAAGGCTCGTCCATCAGGTAGATGTCTGCTTGCTGAGCGAGGGAACGGGCGATAAAAACGCGCTGCTGCTGACCTCCGGAAAGCTGTGAAATTTGGCGGTGTGCAAACTCTAAAAGGTTCACTTTTTCCAGCGCTTCGGTGGCGATCCTACGGTCCTCTTTGGTGATGCGCTTGAACAGGTTGTTCTTACGGTAACGTCCCATCAAAACCACATCCATGACATCTGCAGGGAAGTCCCAATCGACACTTTCGCGCTGCGGTACGTAGCTCACACGTTCACGTACGTTGTCGAGCGGCTCACCAAAAATCTCGGTATACCCGCTGTCCGGTTTGAGCAGTCCCATAACGGTTTTCAACATGGTGGTTTTACCGGATCCGTTCGGCCCGACAATACCGATGATTTTCCCCTTAGGCAGGGTGAAATCGACATCCCATAACACCGGCTTGCTGTGGTAGCTGACGGTAAGATTGTGTACTTCTATACTTTTTTCCATCACTCGAATGATTTTAAAACTTGTGTAGTGTTGTGCTTGAAGGCGCCGATTAATGTGGCTTCTGGCGTTCCTGGCGCTCCTAAGGCATCGCTAAATAATGGCGCCCCGATCGTCACCTCGCCACCCATCTGCTCGACGGCTTCTTGCAAGGCTTGAATACTTTTTGGATTGACGCTGGTTTCGGTAAATACGGTGTTGAGTTGCTTATCGATAATGAAGGTCGCAGAGGTGCGTACGTCGTTGACACCAAACTCTGCTGCGGTCGAGATGCCTTGCAAACCGCGGACTTCGATGCCATAGGCCCGGCCAAAATAAGAGAAGGCGTCGTGTGCGGTGACCATAGCGCGCAAGGAATCCGGGACCTTGTTGGACGAGCGGATCATCTCGTCGTGGGCCTGGAGTAGCTCGTGGAAGTAGTCCATGGCGTTTTGCTCAATGGCTTGGCGGTGCTCGGGAAATTGATCAATAAGGAAGTCGGCGAGTTCGCCCACGCAACGGTTCCAAAGCTGGAGGTCGAACCAAATGTGTGGATCGTAGGTATTGGGACCCACTGCAATGAGCTCGTGCGGTTGAAGGGCGCTGCTCATCGCATGTACAGGTTTTTCTGTGCCCAATTTCTCCAAGATGTCCGTCATCTTTCCCTCCAAATGCAAACCGTTGTGCAAGATGACCTCAGCACGTTGCAGTTTAGCCACATCGCTTTCCACAGGCTTGTAGCTGTGCGGGTCGATGTCACTCTTCATTAGCGCTACAACTTCAATCTCATCCGGCAACAACTGGCGTGCCGCATCGGCTACAACAGAGGTGGTCGCTAGGACCTGGATTGGGGCTTCGGGCGCACAGCGTACGAGTCCAAAGAAGGCTACGAGTGCGAGGAGGAGCTTTTTCATACGGCGATGGCGTAAATGTTGGACGACATGCTGTGGCTGAGCCAAAAGAGCGCGTCGTCGTTAGATTTTAATTGGATACTGGAGTCAAAACTGGAGATGGATTCGATGGTGAATTCGCTACCGAGTTGGATTTTGAAGGTGTCCAATTGCGTGAAGAAATCCGGACCTGCATCTTCCACACGGACCACTCTGAGGCGGTCGGACATCGAAAATTGTTGCAATGGCTTTCCGAGGGTCGGCGGTACCGCACCATCCGACTGCGGGATCGGGTCGCCGTGCGGATCATGGATAGGCGAGCCCAAATATTCAGCTAATCGCTCCACCATTTTCGGACTTTGAACATGCTCGAGCTGTTCAGCCACCGAATGCACTTCTTCCCATCCGAATCCCAACTTCTCTACTAAAAACGTCTCCCACAAACGGTGTTTCCGCAAAATATGCTTCGCGATCGCTACGCCCTGCGCAGTCAGTTTAACGCCCTTGTAAGGAATGACCTCAACGAGTCCCTTTACGGCCAAACGTTTCACTGCTTGCGTCACCGAAGAACCCTTGGCACCCACGCGCTGTGCGAGCGCTCCATTCCCCACAGTGGATTCGCCGCCGAGGTGGTAGAGCGCTTTGATGTAGTTTTCTTCGCTTTCTGAGTGTGTTTTCACTGAGACTATAAATTTGTTTAGGCAAAACTAAACCTTTTGTTAGCCACAACAAAACCCTGCTTCGTGTATTTTCATAGATGTGCTACCTTGCAGCTTGAACAACAGCTACCCGTGAGTCAACACACCTACTTTATTTCTGATGTCCATTTGGGCGCCCCGTCCGTTGCCGCTTCTCAAGCCCGAGAACGCCGTTTGGTCGCTTTTTTACAAGACATTCAGGCCGACTGTAAAACGCTCTATATCGTAGGCGATTTGTTTGACTACTGGTTCGAATACAAACGCGTGGTTCCGCGCGGACACACGCGTTTGCTGGGCACGCTCGCCTCGATGGTGGACCAAGGTCTGGAGTTGCACATCTTTACGGGCAACCACGATTTATGGATGGCCGATTACCTCGAAGAAGAATTGGGCGCGAAAGTGCACCACAACCCCATAAAACTCGAACTGGACGGAACGCGGTTCTACCTTGCGCACGGAGACGGTTTAGGACCAGGTGACCTGAAATACAAGCTGCTAAAAAAGGTGTTCACTAACCCGTTCTGCAAGTGGCTGTACAACAGACTACACCCAAACTTTGGAGTGGGTTTTGCGGCGCGCATGTCGAGAATGTCTCGTGTAAGTCAAAGCGACGATGATCATGCCTTTCTCGGAGAAAATGAACGCCAGCTGCAGCACAGCAAAACCGTTCTTGAGACAGAAGACATCGAATGTTTCATTTATGGGCACCGACACCATCTGAAAGATTTGCCGCTCGAACATGTGCGAAAAAATGGCACCAAAGTTGCGAGTCGCTATGTGGTGTTGGGCGATTGGATCTCCCTGGATTCCTACGCGATGTGGGACGGAAAAAAATTGACAACAGCTACCTATAAACAACCCTAATAGCATGAAAAAGTTACTATGTACAGCGCTCGTTCTTGTCGGACTTAGCGCAGCAGCTCAAGATTACAAAGGCCACTACGGCGTGGGTCTTGCGCTCGGAGAACCTTCGGGTTTCAGCATCAAAAAATTCAACGATCAAACGCAAGCGTTCCAGTATACGCTCGGCTACAGTTTGGTCAACGGGCAAGAAGGCATCAACATCGGTGCGGACTATTTATTGCACAACTACGACCTGATCACTGCTGAAAAAGGCAGCATTCCGTTCTACTACGGGGCCGGTGTGCACTTAAAGAGCTACAACACTTCTGGGAATCAGCTCTACGCACGCGTTCCTTTAGGTGTCGCTTACGAAATGAGCGAAGTGCCCCTTGATATTTTCTTCGAATTTGCGCCAGGAATCGCCGTAATCCCACAACCAGATCTCGTGGTCAATTTCGCTGTCGGCGCACGCTTCTACTTCGACTTCAAACAAGCAGCCGACGCAGTGGGCGACGTATTGTAACGCTTTAGAAATTACAACGCATAAAAA
>CBFHKC010000038.1:0-14349 GCA_965656315.1 uncultured Schleiferiaceae bacterium
TCCAATGGTGAAGGGCTGGATTCTAGGCTTAGGATATTCAATGAGCACGAAGCAAAATACTCAGGTGGCCTCTATCGCTGCCGACCATTTATTATGAATTTCTTGACCAATTCTCACCTGGTAATCACCACATCAGACGTCGCTAGAATTACCGGTTTCTGGCGCCAATTATTGCAGCTGGAGCCCCACTTTGAGAATAAGGGGTTTGCAGAATTCGTGCTGCCCTCAGGCTTTCGCTTTGCTTTTTTTCTTCCAACAGGAACTGCAGCGAAACACTTTTCGGCAGAAACCCAGCGCAATCATTGCAGTGTAGGGTTTACCGTCCGTGATATCGCGGCTGCATATGCCCAGTCCCTTGAGCTCAAAGCAGCCTTTGGAAATTCGGACGCGGGTCCACCTAAGGAACACCCTTGGGGAGAGAAGAGCTTTTTGCTCGTTGACCCGGATGGGAATCGGTGGGAAATAACCGAGAGCCCGACGGAAGATGGAAAATTGGTCCATCGTGAGTAGTATCACGAGAAGATCGATAGGGTTGAAATAGCTTTGATTCAAATTCTAAAAATCATTACACCATGGGACTATTATCTTCTCTTTTCGGAGGTTCAAATAAAAAAACAGAAGCCATCAAAAATGCTATCGATAACGGCGCTATGATCGTGGACGTGCGTACCCCTGCAGAATTTGCAAGTGGTCATGCTCCAGGAAGTATCAACATTCCTACTAGCCAATTCCAAAGCAAGCTCGGAAAAATGAAAAAGGCGCCATCAGTGGTCCTTTGCTGCCGCAGTGGTGCTCGTGCAGGATCTGTTCAAGGTCTATTAAAGGGTTCAGGCGTAGATTCGATCAATGCTGGCCCTTGGCAAAATGTGGTCAAGGCACAGAAATCCTAATTCCCTTTAAGACTGATATTTATCACAGATTTCGTTCGGCCATGGTGCTATTTTAGATGTATTAATCTATTAGCATCATAGCCAAATGAAAACTATAGTCATACCCATAGATTTCAGTGAACTTTCTATTAAAGCACTGAATTACGCAGTAGGAATCGCAGAACAGATTGGTGCGGGAATCATGCCTGTTCACAGCTATGCAATACCTCACACTTCTGATACCTTCTCCGGATCCCTTACCGAGATGTTGGGCAAGAATGCCCAAGAAAGCATGGACGATTTCATTAAAAAAGTCCCTGCACACATCCCTTGTCAAAGTAAAGTGACCGCCTTCCCCTTAAAAGAGGAGCTTCAGCACTTATCTCGTGACAAAAGCAATATTTGGGTGGTTATGGCCACACATGGAGTTCAAGATTGGCTAGATCACCAGCTCGGAACAAATGCCAGCCATATCATCAACGCATTGCATGTCCCTGTTTTTCTGATACCAGAAAAAGCCGAGTTCTCCTTTCCCATCAAAAATGTTTTGTTCGCCACTGATGGTGAAGCTTTAACAGACGAAGTAAAGAAAGAATGGAATGAAATTCAACGCTTGCTTGAAGCGAAAATACAAGCTGTTCAAGTGGTTGATGAACCGCAAAATGCAGGCTATGATCACTTTGAGGATATGGAACTGGTTAAAGTGTTTCACAAAAATTTATCTGGTGGCTTAGAGACGGCCACCGACCTTGTAGCTCCGCAGTTGACCGTGGCGGTGCATCACAAACGCAGTTTGTTGCAAGGCTTGTTCCACAGCAGCGCGACCAAAAGTTTAGCGCTGAAGCATACCAGTCCTATCGTCGTTTTACACGAATAGTGAAGAAGGGCGATATCCTTTCTACCTAGAACCATCCATAAAGAGCCCTGGACTACACAAAGATGTAGCTAGGGCTTTTTTAGTTGTGAATGGGCAGGCAGACGGCCGATGGATCGTTTAGGTTGCCTGAAGATTGTAATTGGTCACCAAAATAGTAGCCCCGAGTGGCGAAGATGATGCCAAGCAAGAGGACAAGCAGCGGAATGCGGAGTTTTGCAGGAAGGAATTGGCCACGGCTTGCCCCCTGTGAGGTGAATCGAATGAACCAATTTTTAAGGATTCCCACTCCGAGTAAGGCAGGCATTGTACCTAAAAGAAATGCCCCCATCTGGACGGGTAAAAGTAGTACGGACGAAAGTTGAGAGGATAAACTTGCTGCCATCCAGACCATGCCACACGGCAGTAGTCCATTAATCGCGCCGAAAGTGAATAATCGGGGGGCCACTGGAAGTCGACCTGCAATGCTCGACAGCCGTAATAAGGGACGCGTCCATGAGCCCGGTAACAGATACTCAACAGCTAGGTACATCATAACACCGAAGATGAGGCTGATTCCAAGCATTAATGTGCCCTTTGACGCTGATAATGAAATGATACCAGCTTTTCCTAACGAATAGAAGCCTAAAGCTATAAGCACGTAGCTTAGTAATCTTCCAACATGATAGATTCCCACTTTAAACGCACCGGTTTCACTTAGCCAGGCAGACTGCACCGGTCCGCACATCAGACTGCAGTGAGCACTAGAGCTAAGCCCTAAAATGAAGGCGCCTGAAAGTAGACCTAGTGTTTCCATCGTTTTCTTAGCAAAGCCTGATTCGCACCGATGTATGCGCTGAGTTCGACACGCCATAGCATCCCTTCATTGGGAATTTCATCGAAGCGCAACAAGAGCTTATTTTCTTGATGTAATACGTTGAGTGTGCGGTCGAAGGCACTATTCTCAGGGTGAATCAACAGGCAATGAACGGAATCGACTTTCATCGGTAGGGTCAAGCGAATATTTCCGAGGGTGTCAGCCTTCCAGAATTGGTCCTTAAAGAGTGTGTTGCCCAAAACTTCAGCCTGCATAACCTTGTCATATTCAAGGGTGTCTTCATAATACGTATCCGATTCTAAAATGTAGTCATTTTGAAGGGTGAGATAGACCGTATAGCCCATAGCTGCCACAAAAAGTGACATGGTTACTACGATACCCCAACCCCAATTTAATCGAAACTTACTCATCTTACTTTCGTACTAACGGCCCTAAAAAGTTCGTTTTCACACGATCAATCTCATTGCCTTTGTTATCAGTTATTCGGAAAATCACTTTGGTTTTCTCCGCTTCTAAAACCTCGCGTTCTATGGCCACTATCATTGCTCCATGGACGATATCTTCAGCGTTCATCATGATAGAGTCACCACCCGTGAGACGCACGCTCCCAGCAGGTTCGATCAGTTCAAGGTACACCGCTTTAGCAGCATCTGTTTTATTAATTAACGTAAAGTTGTACGCGTTTTCTATCGTTGAACCATTCTTCTCAAAAAGCTTACCTGGCATTCGTAGGATCATCGTCTCCACTTCACTTCTCGTTGCTAGCATGGTGATAACCACTCCAATCATGGCAATCATGACACCGATATATGCCCAGACACGTGGAGTCATTATGTTTCGCTTGCCTTGCTCTACCCCATTTGTGCTGTCAAAACGAATCAACCCTGGCTCTAAACCGACCTTTTCCATGACACTGTCACAGACATCAATACAAGCAGTACAATTCACACATTCTAGCTGAGTACCATTTCGAATGTCAATACCCGTAGGACAAACTTGGACACAAAGTCCACAGTCTACACAATCACCTTTGGCCTCATCCTCCGCCTTACGCTTCCCTTTCGACCGAGGCTCTCCTCGAATCCAATCGTAAATAATGACTAATGAATTTCTATCTAGAAGTACGCCTTGTAATCTACCGTAGGGGCACACTACAATACACGCCTGCTCTCTAAACCACGCAAATACGAGATAGAATACAAAGGAAAAAACAACAATGGCACTAAAGGTTCCTAAGTGAGCATTTGGTCCTTCGGTTAAGAACAACTTCCAGCGTTCTACTCCTACCAAGTATTGCAAAAAGACGTTAGATACGATGAAGGCAATGGCATAAAACAGGAAATTCTTCACCCCCTTTTTCCATATTTTCTCAAAGTTCCAAGCTTGACGCTCCAACTTGAGCTGGCGGTTTCGATCACCTTCAATCCAATACTCTATTCTGCGGTACACTTGTTCCAAGAAGATGGTCTGTGGGCAAATCCATCCACAGAAAATACGTCCAAAAGCCACAGTGAAGACGATCACCGATACAACTCCTGAAATCATCAGTAAAACGAAAATGAACGTATCCGCAGGCCTAAAAATCTGACCCATTAGCACAAACTTCCGATCGATCACATCAATCATGAATAAGGGCTGACCTCCGATCGTGATCCAAGGTGCGGTAAACAAGAACACCAGTAATACCCACGCCACATACCTGCGTGCAGTATTGTACTTTCCTGTGACCCTCTTGGGGAAGATCTTGTTGCGTTTCCCCTCCTCGTTAATCGTAGAGATCGTATCTCTAAAGCTTTCTTCTTGCATAAGTCAAAAAAGGGCCCTAGAACGGGCCCTTTGTATTATTCGATGGTAGAAATCTCTGTGGTCAATTCTTCAACTGGCTCAGATGCTTCATATAAATCACCTTCTGGATCTTTAGGCTTCAATGGAGTGGTTCCAACTAAGGTCATGATGTAGCTACTCACTTCCTGGATTTCGCCAGGTCTTAGATTATCTTTCCACGCAATCATACCCATTGTAGGTACTCCATATTTTACGGTAGTAAAGACATCTGCAATTCCACCACCGTGTTTCCAGTAAGGGTCTGTAAGGTTTGGACCTACACCCCCTCCGCCATCGGCAGCATGGCACACCGCACAATTTGCAGCAAAGATCTTCGCACCAGCAGCAAGGGCTGCTTCATCTTCAAGGGCTACAACATTGTTCTCGTCAATCAAATCCTTAGCTGTAGCGAGGTATGCGAGTACCTCTTCTTCGGCTTCTTCCATTTCAATTGCATATTCTTGGGCAGACAAGGGTTCAGTTTGGAAAATGTGCCAACGCATTAGATAGATGACTGCGAAAACAATCCCAAGGTAGAATCCTGCTTTCCACCAAGGCGGAAGGTTGTTGTCGAGCTCAATGATTCCGTCATAATTATGGTCGGTCATGATGGCATCTTCATCCTCTACAGGCACTGCGTCCGTCATACGTGCATAGAATCCCGTCCACCATGACTCACGTTCTGGAGCCAATTCAGCCGGAACACCTGCCTCCTCTGCCTTCTGTTGCAGCACCAAATTTTGAAGCTGATTCAGGTAAGAGAACATGCGCAGCACTGCGATGAAAATGAAAACAAGCAAGGTGGCAATCAGCCAAGTGCTTCCATTTGCCAGAAGTGACACCACAGCGTCGTCTGGTATTTGCATATACGCCCACAACCCCAATAGTGGCAGGGCAGCGATCATTAGAAAAGTAAAAAACTTCTTATTCATGGCTTTGGTCGTTTAATTCTGTAGAATCAAGAGGGATTTGAGAAAACGCATCGGCATCTGCCTTAGGCATCATGATAGAATACACGAGCCATCCGAGAAAGAATGAGCCGAAGAGCAGCAAGGCCACCATGGGATAAAATTCCACGGAGTCCATGCTCAACATACTGTGTTTGATAAACTTCAACATTACTCTGCAGTTTTAATATCCGTTCCCAGACGTTGCAAATACGCTATCAAGGCAACGATTTCATCTTGAGGCAGTACCTCGATATTTTCATCGTTGTTCAGGTTCGCTGCAATTTTCTCAGCTTGCGCTAAGGCAATCGCTGCTGCATTCTCTGCTTCATCTTCAGTGTATGGCACACCAAGTGTGATCATCGCTTTGATTTTAGGGGGAATGCTCTCAAAATCTAAACTGTTCGTGAGCATCCAGCCGTAACGTGGCATGATAGACCCTGGAGACATGATGGTTGGGTCCTTCATGTGGTAATAGTGCCAACTGTCCGGATATTTGCCACCGATGCGATGTAAATCAGGACCAGTACGCTTAGAACCCCACAGGAATGGGTGATCATAGACGAATTCACCTGCTTTAGAATATTCACCGTAACGAGCCGTTTCAGAACGGAATGGGCGGATCATTTGTGAGTGACATGCATTACATCCCTCTCTGATATACAGATCTCTACCGGCCAATTCAAGCGGCGTGTATGGCTTCACTGCTTCGAGTTTAGGAACATTTGCATCAATCTTCATAGTAGGGATGATTTCCACCGCACCACCGATCAAGATGACTACTGTACTCCACAATAGCAGAGTCACTGGACGACGCTCAATCCAACGGTGCCAGTACTCTCCTTTTTCTTTCTGATAACGTTTTGCCAAGGCAGGAGCGCTCGCCTCTTCTTCACGAAGAAGTTTACCAGACTTAATGGTACGAACTACGTTAATTACAAGTAGCGTTGCTCCAATCAAATACAAGAGACCACCGAAGGCACGTAACATGTACATCGGGATGATTTGGGTTACGGTTTCAAGGAAGTTCCCGTACAAGAGGCTACCGTCTGGGTTGAATTGTTTCCACATCATACTCTGAGTGAATCCAGCAACGTACATAGGAAGTGCCCAGAACACAATACCGAGGGTGGCGATGAAGAAGTGCCAATTGGCCAATTTTTCACTAAACAGTGAAGTTTGGTACAAGCGCGGTAAGAGCCAGTAGATCATACCGAAGATCATGAATCCGTTCCAGCCTAAGGTACCTACGTGAACGTGCGCTGGAATCCAATCCGTGTAGTGTGCAATCGCATTTAGGTTTTTCAAAGACAACAAAGGACCTTCTAGCGTAGCCATACCATAAGCAGAGACGGCTACCACGAAAAATTTCAATACTGCAGAGTCACGAACACGATCCCAAGCCCCGCGTAGGGTCAATAAACCGTTAATCATTCCACCCCAAGACGGGAAGATCAACATGATTGAGAATACTGTTCCAAGACTTTGTGCCCAGTCAGGTAATGCCGTGTAGAGCAAGTGGTGTGGACCCGCCCAGATGTAGATGAAGATCAACGCCCAAAAGTGAATGATCGAGAGTCTGTAGGAGTAGACTGGTCGCTCCGCTGCTTTTGGCAAGAAGTAGTACATCAATCCAAGCACCGGTGTGGTTAAAAAGAAGGCAACCGCGTTATGTCCATACCACCATTGTACTAGGGCATCCTGTACCCCCGCGAAAACACTGTATGATTTAAATGCACTAACCGGCAGTTCGATGTTGTTTACAATATGAAGGACCGCGATAGTCACGAACGTTGCGATGTAGAACCAGATCGCTACATAGAGGTGACGCTCACGACGCTTGAGGATCGTCCAGAACATATTAATCCCGAATACTACCCAAACTAAGGTGATGGCGATATCAATCGGCCATTCGAGCTCAGCATACTCTTTAGAAGAGGTGAATCCCAAAGGCAGCGTAATGACTGCAGACAGGATGATTAATTGCCAACCGATGAAGTGGATCTTCGATAAGAGGTCAGAAGCCATTCTCGTCTTTAAAAGACGTTGCATGGAGTGGTATACCCCTGCGAAAATGGCATTACCTACAAAGGCAAAAATCGCCCCGTTGGTGTGTAATGCACGAAGGCGACCAAAGGTCAACCACGGTAAATCTAAATTGAGATCTGGGTAGAACAGCTGAGTTGCTGCGATCAGACCGACCAGAAAGGCAATAACGCCCCAAATGACGGTCGCCACCAAAAAGTTTCGGGTGGTGACGTTGTCGTACTTGAAAATTTCCTTCTCCATGGAATTGTTACGAATTAGTTGTCTGTTTTTTGTGATCTTCACGAAGCATGCGCATCGCCGGTCCTTCTACATCTTCGAATTGGCCACTTTTAGAGCTCCATAAGAAGGCTGCTAAAAATGCTGCCGCGATCAGCAGAGAAAAGAAGAGTAAAAGAAAGATGATGTTCATAGCGGTTGGATTACCCTTCAAAGGTCACCCTCGCTACAATGAATCTTTATGACAATACTCAGCTAGAAAGCTGATTTTTATCAGTCTTTAGGCGCAAATACCCATGCCCACAGCACGACGAAAAGCACTACTGAGATGGAACTTAACGGCATTAGAACGGCTGCTATCACTGGGCTAAGGT
The DNA here is from genome assembly GCA_965656315.1 of uncultured Schleiferiaceae bacterium. Classification (GTDB taxonomy): domain Bacteria; phylum Bacteroidota; class Bacteroidia; order Flavobacteriales; family Schleiferiaceae; genus UBA10364. Next base: position 7,971 of record CBFHKC010000038.1, read on the forward strand.
AGCCTAGCAGTGCGAGCACAACCCCGGTTAAGTTGTATAACAGTGAGATGAGATAGGCGGCTTTGACAGTAGCGACCATACGTTTTGAATAGCGTAAAACGTGCGCAAATGTGCGCAACTGATCTGCAAAGAGAATTCCGTCACTTTTCGGGAAGTATCCTAAGTTTCCATCGACCACCGCTAAGCCAATTGCTGCCGATTTCATCGCGGCGATGTCGTTGAGTCCATCCCCGATAAACAGGCAATTTTCCATAGGTGAAATGAGCTGTGCCTTTTGCTCAGGAGAACATTGAAAATGTGTGCGATGGGCAAATGTTGTTCGCCATTCTTGAGGTAATTCTCGAGGCGTATCTCCCGAAATCAGGTGGTGTGTAATACCAAAGTTTTCTAACTCACTAAATAACTGAGCCAATTCTGTTCTGTATTCCGCAGATGGTCGATACAACGCCACCAGTATCCCATCACATATCGCGTACGTCGGCCCTACGGGTTTCCCACAACCCGATCCGGAACCCACGAACCAGGTGCGGCCATTGTGGTCTTTGGCGTATATCCCCTCGCCGCTTACCTCGCACCACTCGGTGATTGCTTCAGGAATAATTTCTGCGTCCAATGCTCGGCGAATCCCTGCAGCAATAGGGTGTGCGCTTCGAGCCACAATGCTTGCGAGCTCACCACCCCACTCACGGCGATGCAGCTCAAGTGCACCTCCAATATTTTGCCCTGTGAGTGTGCCTGTTTTATCCCAAGCGATGTGCTCTGTTTTGGCCAACTCCTCTACGCCTCGCCCACTTTTCAAAAAGACACCAAACTTGCTCATGATACCAGCGGCGGTGCCATAAGCAAAAGGAGCGGCGAGTGACAATGCGCATGGACAGGCGATGATCAGTACTGAAACTGCGATTTCGATGGCGCGTGTATGCTCGATATTCCACCACACAAGACCTCCGACTATGGCCAATACGATGACGATTATAGTGAACCAAGCCGTCATTTTGGGGCTCACCCACCCTGTATCAGGCAATTCCTCTTTCCACAACTGCTCAACGGTACTGCTCTGTGCCTGTTTGAAGACCGTGGCACGTAGTCCTTCGCTCAGAATTTTACCGCCTACAAGCAAGGTCTCCCCTGCCTTAGCCGTGGCTGGTTCCGACTCCCCTGTTATGAAACTGTAATCAATTTCAACCTCCGAAAGCGCATGAACCTCTACGGGCACTATCCCGCCTTTGGCCAATTCTATCGTGTCCCCTTCTTGCAAGTCGCCGAGGCGAACGAATTGGCCACGGTTTACGCTATACACACTTAAGGGCAGAAAATCATTGACCGTGCGCTCAAAACTGAACGCCGCATAGGTCCGACGTTGCAGAAATTTACCGAGTAAAAGAAAGAAGATGAGACCAGAAAGTGAGTCGAAATAACCGCCACTGGTTCCATTCAAGAGCAACACTGCGCTCCACCCCCACAACGCCGTCATTCCGATGGCAATAGGGATGTCCAGCGACCATGTTCGACCGCGAATCGCTTTCCAAGCACTTTCCAAATAAAATCTACCAGCGACGACTAAGCTCAATGTTGCGAAAAATGCGGTGCTGTAGCGGAACAGAATCAACAATTCCGAATGTCCCTTTGCATCCAATCCGAAGTATTCCGGAAAAGCACTCATCATCGCATTCCCCATGGCAAAGCCTGCGATTCCTAGCTTCATCACTTCAGAGCTGTGCTGCTTTTTGGCTGTGATAAGTGAAGGTGGATAACCGACAAAATCTAACCAGGCCGCTACCACTGAAATGGAAACGACCTCTGGGTTAAAATGAACTGTTGCACGTTTTGCACTGAAACTAACACGCACCGATGTTACCCCCTCCAGCCACTCGGGCATACGTTCCAGCAAAATAAGACAAGAGGTGCAATGAATGGCTGGAAGACTAACTTCCCATAGAGCTGCTGTCGAGCTATACTTTTGAAAGCCCTCAGCTGCCGTTGCCACGACTAAATGTTCATATTTTGAAAGCAGCTCAGAAGACGGCCCGTACCCGGAATCTCCCGAAAGCATGTCATGAGCTGTAGCACAGCCAGCGCAGCAAAACTCGAGGTCCAAGCGCATCACTAAAGCAGATCCTTCGAGCGGTTGCTCACAGAATGTGCAATGTTTAGATGTGGTTTTCGAAGCTGGAGGCATAGTGGATACAAAAGTCACACCTTCTAACTTGTGCTAAGTTGATATTTGTCATATATTCGAAAGTAGTAACCCTTAACCTACCGCAATGCACCCAGCAAATAAGCACGATTGTGCCACTTGTCAACACCTTTCTAAGAGTCATTTTTCTTCGCTCGACGCAGACGGTTTAGATACAGTTAATAGTAACAAGGTATGTATGTCCTTTAAAAAAGGTCAAACGATTTATCATGAAGGCATGCGTGTAAATGGTATCTATTGTTTAAATGGAGGGATTGGGAAGCTCAGTAAATTGGGCCCTAAGGGGAAGGACCAAATCATTCAATTCGTTCAACCTGGTGATATGATCGGCTACCGTTCAATGATATCGAATGAGCCAATGATTGGATCGTTAATCGCTCATACAGAGGTTAATGCATGTTTCATCCCAAAAGAAGTATTCCTTAGCCAAGTCAAAAACAGCCCCTCTTTCTCCTTCCAACTCTTGCAGTCTAGTTGCCATGAGCTCGGTGAATGGGGTAAGGTCATTTCTAACATGACTCAAAAAACGGTCAAGGAACGCTTGGCAGAGATGCTGCTGCTTCTAGAGGCTTCTTTTGGGACGAATGAAAACGATCAGATTGATATTCAACTCTCCCGAGAAGAGCTCGCTAATATGGTGGGAACAGCCACGGAAAGTTTGATTCGTATGCTTGGAGAATTCAAGAAGAACGACATTCTGTTGACCTCGGGAAAGCACATTCAAATCACAAATAAACAAGCACTCAAGGCTGAAGCAGATTTGATGTATTAAGAGGTGACTAAAATCAGCTATTCAGTCATTTTGAGTAGTACCTTTGCCGAAATTATTTTGGTCCTTCATGAGATATTTTCGTGCCCACCTAACCGCCATCCTCGCCTTAATTTTTACTACTTCCACTTTTGCTCAGAGTCAAGGAAAACTTGAAGGTGAAGCGCTAGATGCGCTCAATCTGAGTCCTTTAACAGACTGGAAAATCGAAGCATCCCATGCAGGTGTTCGTTATGAAACTGTTGTAGATGGCTCAGGTGAATTTAGCTTTTCAAGTCTTCCAACAGGCCTGTACAACGTACATGCGATTAGTCCAAAAGGACAAATGCAGACACTTCACGAAGTGCAAATTCGCTCTACGAAACCTACGCACATCAGTATCTTAGTGGAGCGTGTCACTTCCTTAGACGAAGTAGCTGTTCGTGCCGATGCCTTTCACCGAACACCCGAAACTCCGCTCAGCATTAAAAATATCAACCGCAGTGAAATGATGCGTATGCCCGGTGCCGTGCTCGATTTGAGTAAGGTCATTCAAAGTTTTCCTGGCGTTTTGCCTAAACCTTCTTTCGGATATGCGATCGCCATGCGTGGCGGTGCACCCAACGAAAACCGTTATTTCATCGACGGAATTTCTATTCCTACCATCAATCACTTTAGCATACAAGGCGCGAGCGGTGGTGCCGTTAGTTTGATCAACCTCGACCACGTTCAAGGAATGGACCTAGTAACCGGCGCCTTCCCTACCGAAGTAGACGACGCGCTGAGTGGCGTAATGCTTTTAGAAGGTCGAAATGGCCGTACCGACCGCTGGGGAATCACTGCTACACAAGGAGGAACCGACTATGGAATGACACTAGAAGGTCCCCTCGGACCGAACACTACTGCAGTACTTTCTGCAAGAAACAGCTTCTCGCAGCACTACTTTAAACTCTTCAATATTCCGGTGCTGCCGACCTATCAAGATGCGCAGCTACGCATTCACCACAGATTAGGCGAACGCAAAGATCTTACGCTGATCGGTATCGGCGGTTGGGACAAATACCGTTTATATACCGAAGGGCGAGGAAGTGATGCCCTGCTCTACAACGTGGGGTACATTCCTGAAGGCGAGCAACAAACGGAAGTTTTGGGTCTTCGTTACCGCATTTTCAAGGACAACGGACGCTGGGAATACGTAGTGAGCCGTGACCACGTCGGCAACCAAGCAGAAAAGTTTATTGGTAACACGACCCTGGAATCTGACCGTCAATTAGATTACACTTCCGTAGAAAACAATACACGCGCTAGTCTTACACACTTTGTGGTGAGCGATACATGGCAGTGGAAATATGGGATAAATGCAACGGCACGTCAAAGTAGTTTGGACATGTGGAGTCTACGTTACAATCACGATTCTAGCGTTGCAGGATTAGATACAGCGGATTACCAAAGTGAGGTGTTGTTTGGCAGCTTTGGTGCTTTTACTCATCTGACTAAGAACTATTTAGATAACCGATTAACCACGAGCGCTGGGCTTCGTTTGGACGCGCACACTCTAAATTTGAACAGCGTGAATCCTTTAGCACAATTGTCGCCACGGATGTCTGCGCAATATCATATCAACCCGAGCTGGGCCGTTCAAGGAAGTTTAGGCAGGTATACACAACTTCCGCCTGCCATTACGGTGCTGGCGAATGCGGCTAAAAATTGGTCGAGATATAGCGCACCAGCGAAAGTGTCACAAGCCACTGCAGGTATAGAATTTCAAAATGGAGAGACGTACAGATTCTCCTTAGAAGGGTATTACAAACGCTATAACGATTTGCCGTTTTTGTGGGAGGATAACATTTCGTTTACACAAGCTATCGGGGCTTATGTAGCTGTTGGTGACCAAGTAAGTTCTAGCATTGCAGACGGTCGTAGTTATGGGTTTGAGCTTTTCTTGCAGCAGAAACTGAAAAAGACCTACTGGTGGACGATGAGCTACAACTTTGGGTACAGTGAAACGCGCCGCAGCAGCAGTTTTGATTGGACTCCTACGGTTTGGGACAATAGACATTCTGTAAACCTTGTGCTCGGAAAAGTTTGGGGTAAAGGCTGGCAGATTGGTGCGAAATATCGCTGGGCAACTGGAACGCCGTACACACCGTTTGATGGAGATTTGAGCGCACAAGCAACGAATTGGGATGTGTTACAACGCGGAATTTTTGACATGTCGAACCCGATGTCACAGCGACTGGCGAGCTACAGTGTAATCGATGTACGTTTGGATAAAACATACAATAAGAAGAAGTACAGTTTGACTTGGTTCTTAGACTTGCAAAACTTCACGAGTTCAGCGATTCCACTGATGCCCTACCTTACCTTGGACCGTGATGCGGATGGAAATCCAATGGTTGATCCAGCAACTCCCGGGAGCTACAGTGTGAAAACCATTGCTAGTGACACAGGGCGTTTGCTTCCTACGATCGGATTGATTCTAGAGATTTAAAATTGGCTAACAAAAGTCATATTTAAGGCCAATTCTTAAGGGTACATTTGAAGTCGAAACGAGGGAATAGAACCTCTATCCTTCGCTAAATTTTCAACTCCTGCCCTATGAAATGTGCAACTGCCGCTCAGGCTGTATCGATAATCAAAAGTCAACAACGTGTTTTCATTCACAGTGTGGCTATGGCACCCCAATTTTTGATAGACGCCCTCGTTAAGCGCGAATCTGAGCTGACCGACATCGAGCTGGTTCACGTTCACACGGAAGGACACGCACCTTATGTCAATGCCGACCACAACGATACGTTTTTTCACAATGCTTTTTTCGTAGGCAAGAATGTGCGTCAGGCGGTTCAAGCAGGACGCGCAGACTATATCCCCATGTTCTTGAGTGAGATGCCTGGCCTATTTCGGGATGGCAGCATGCCGCTAGACGTCGCGTTAATCACCGTCAGCCCACCTGATAAGCATGGTTATTGTTCGCTTGGTTCTTCCGTAGACATCAGTTTAGGCGCCGTGGAGAGTGCTCAAATGGTGATTGCCGAAGTCAATTCTGCAGCACCACGTACTCATGGAGATGGCGTCATCCACATCAGCCAAATCGACTGTTGGATCGAAGTTGATCGACCGCTGCACGAGGCGAAATGGAAAGAAATTGGTGAGAAAGAAGCCCAAATCGGCCGACTGATTGCCGAAATGATTGAGGATGGTTCGACGCTGCAGATGGGAATAGGCAATATCCCAAACGCGGTCTTGAATGAATTGGGCAATCATAAACGCCTAGGAATTCATACGGAGATGTTCTCCGACGGTATCATTCCTTTGGTGCAAAACGGTGTGATCACTGGTGAAGAGAAAAAAGTACTTCCGAACAAGATTGCTGCGAGCTTTGCGATGGGATCCAGAAAGCTGTACGATTTCATGCATGACAATCCAATGATCAT
>CBFHKC010000039.1:0-2959 GCA_965656315.1 uncultured Schleiferiaceae bacterium
TACAGAGAACCTACCCTCGTATGACGGAAGTGCCCATGCCACTACTTCCGATTTTCATTGAAAACAAATGGAAAACGGATTCTTTAAAATACCGTTTAGGAGTAGCGCAAGGCAATAGTTTCTTTGACAATGCGCTTCGTAAACTACTCACCTCAGAGCTGATCGGAGACAGCCTATATAGTGACAGTACCCTGTTCTACTTCGCGCGCAAAACCAATAGTTCGGAAGACTCAGTACTTGCCACTATCATGGCGCCACTGTCTGCCAAGGAAAGAATTGCTTTAGCCCGTAGTGTCGAGCAAATGGTAGAAGATCAAAACATAGAAAACTCTGAAAAGCTGAGCTATGCCGCTAAAGAGTTTACCGAAAAAATTGAAGAACAAGAGTTTACCATTCGAAAGTTCACGCTCGGGATAATGGCGCTGTTCAGCCTGGGGCTCCTCAGTATCATTATACAGCAACGTAGAAAAATCCATCAATCCAAGGAGCGTTTAAAATTGGCCAATAAGAACATGGAGCTCGCTAAGGAAAATGACTTTATACAGTCAGAAATTAAAAAAGCGCGCAAAGGAATTGAGGATATTGCGGGAAGCAGTATGCGTCAAGTAAAAAAACTACGACAAGCTGTGGACGAAATTGGGAACAACCCATCACATGCCACAGAGTTGATGAGCGATCTGAATATCATCACTACCCATGAGGAGGGCATGCTTCGCTTTAAAATCAAAAAAGTGGCAGAAGGCTTGAGCTCTCCATCCTTTGAAAAGGTAGAGCAACATCTCAATGCCAAAGAAAGTCAAATCTTGAAGCTCACCTTGCTCGAGTTTAGATCTAAAGAAATTGCGGCTTTGTTAGGCGTGAGTCCGCAGCACATCAACAACGTGCGCTCTAAGATTAAGGCAAAGGTGGAAGAGGAAATGAACGAAAATTACGACGAGCTGGTCGAGTCCTTATCGAGAGAGTTTTTCTTGAACTAAACCCTAGAAAGCCTACAGTCGTCGAGATCTTTAACACGCCCGTGATAGGTTTCACGGTAAGTATGGATTGTGCTCAGTGGGATGAAGCCGAACAGGACTTTTTTGATGCGCGTCACTTGGCATTGTAGACGGCCCATGGAAGGGTGGTAGCGGTTTTCGGTTCTTGTGGTTCGTTGTACGGTGACTGGGTTAAAAAACTTAGCGTCCAAAAGGTGTGATTTCGTGAAACATGGTCAAAACCGGATGTAAATCCCTCGTGTTTTGACAAGAATTAAGGCAAAATTACAAATTTTTAAGCGTTTTTTGGTGAAAATCGGGTTGTTTTTAGCTCAGCGAGCGCTTGAAGCTTTGTCGAAATCCTATTAAGCATTTGACCCTATAGGTAAGAATTGGATACGCCGAAGTCTCCTTAAAAGTTATCTCAAACGAACAAGGGGGTTACACCGGGACGATCGGATCTATCGTAGACATCACAAGACTAAAGGGCACCGAAGCTGACCTCATCGCAGCCAGAGACCGAGCCTCCATTGCAAGCAAGGCAAAAGACGAGTTCCTTTCCACGATGTCGCATGAGATTCGCACGCCGCTCAACGCCGTGATCGGACTGTCTCATCTGCTGCTCATAGAAGATCCGAAAGCCCACCAATTAGACTACCTGAATTCGCTTAAATATTCGTCAGAGCATCTGCTAGGCCTAGTGAACGACATTTTGGACTTTAGCAAAATTGAATCTGGAACATTCGAACTAGAATACCGCCCCTTCAGCATGGATTATGTCCTAGGAGCTGTCGAAACCAATTTCAAACACAAAGCCGCCGAGAAACAGATCAACCTAATCATCGAACGCAATCCTGCCCTGCCCCAAACCATCATAGGGGACAGCATGCGCCTCTCTCAAGTCTTCGTGAATCTCGTGGGAAATGCAGTGAAATTTACCGAACACGGCAGTGTAGAACTGCGCCTGGAGGCAGCTTCTAAGGGCACTGACCGCACAGAAATCACCTTTACCGTAAAGGACACAGGGATCGGAATTCCAAAGGAAAAATCCGACCTTATTTTCCGTTCTTCCACCCAAGCAAATTCTGACACCACCCGCAAATACGGGGGAACTGGACTAGGGCTCGCCATTAGCAAAAAGCTCATCGAGAAAATGGGCGGCACCCTAACACTAGAAAGCACAGAGGCCGTAGGAACCACGTTTTCTTTCTGTCTTACGTTCGAAACGCCATCCCAGCAAACTGTACTACCAGCAACTAGAGCCACCGGAAATCAAAGTGAGTTTTCTAGCCTTGCTCCTTTAAACGTACTCGTGGTTGAGGATAACAAAATGAATATCATGGTATTGCAGCGATTCCTCAAAAAGTGGGGCGTAGAATGTACCGTCGCTGAAAACGGTCTAGAGGGTATTGACCTTGCAAAAGAGCACAATTTTGACCTCATTCTCATGGACCTTCTAATGCCGGTAATGAACGGCTACGACAGTTGCGAGGAGATACGAGCGAATACCACACCGTATAACCGATCTGTTCCCATCCTAGCCCTATCTGCATCAGCCTTTATGGATGTTCAAGACAAAGTCAAGCGAAGCGGGATGGATGGCAACGTAAGTAAACCATTTAACCCGAAAGACTTATTTGAAATCTTGAAGAAATACGTTCCTGCAGAGCGGTAACCCCACTTTAAAGCTCCCCTTGAGATTTTTTCGGGTGACTTAAAGACGATTTGTACTTCAGCTGAAGCCCCATCAAAAAGTTGCGTAGATACTGGCCCTTCACATAACGAAAAGACTTGTGCGAAGGCTTTCTAAAAAACGCGCTAAGCTCATGTGGGCTCAGTTTACGATCGACGAGCGCAAACACTTCCATCATGTCTTCCGAACGCATGTTAAATGCAATCTTCAGCTTGCGAAGAATGATGTTATTACTCATCTCCTCCTCCGGTACCGGCGGCGGCCCTTCTTGAGCACCTCTACGTTCGATAAT
>CBFHKC010000039.1:3058-14229 GCA_965656315.1 uncultured Schleiferiaceae bacterium
GCGAAGAATGATGTTATTACTCATCTCCTCCTCCGGTACCGGCGGCGGCCCTTCTTGAGCACCTCTACGTTCGATAATAATGCCATTTAAGAAAATAGCCAATTCACGATCGGTCATCAAAATAAAACGCTCCTCCTCTTCCGTTCCTGCCCAGCCTTTGTATTCAGCTTCAGTTACTTCAAATCCCGAAGACGCAAAGAGTGCAACGACGTGCTCATATTGGTAGCCAAACAAATAGCGTAGGCGCCTGTAAATATCATTGTTGATCATAAATAAACGCCAAATACCGGCGCCATACATCTGTTACTACCCTCTTTATTCCTTGCTTTCAGAAGCAGCCTGTGCTGGAGCCTCGGCCCCCGCTTGAGTTGCCGAAGCCACTATACCTGCTGGTTTACCCTTTTTGGGGTTTGGGAGCGCGTCGAACATCAAGCGATGCTGTGATGGCGCTTTGGCGCGTGGCTTTTTATCGCCTTTTGCCTTATCTCCACCCTTCTCTTCTTTTGATTTTGCCGGGCGCTCTTTGCGTCCCTCACCCTTTGGAGAAGTGCGCTTTTTATCGTTTTTCCCGGAAGGTTTCGGTCCACGAGAGCGGCCGCCACCTTTGCTCGATGAACGCCACTGCGGGCCTTCACCAAGCTCTGCTGGGGGTTGCAATTTATCGAGTTCGCGATCAATCAATTGCTCAATACGCGAAAATTTGAACATGTCGTCTGGACTTACTAAAGTCACCGCCATCCCTTCAGTTTTGGCACGAGCGGTACGTCCGATACGGTGCACGTAATCCTCTGCATCACCAGGCACATCAAAATTGATCACCAAATCAATTCCCTTAATGTCAATCCCACGAGACATCACATCGGTAGCTACCATAATGCGGATCTTACCTGATCTAAAATCACGTATCGCTTCCTCGCGAGCCGATTGCTCATAATCCGAGCTAATCCCTTGACATGCAAGACCTTTCTTCTGAAGCGTTCTGGCCAATTTCTCCACCTTCTTCTTCGTCGAACAGAACACAATGATGCTCTTAAAGTCATCTTTATCCCCTAAAACCTCACGGACAAGCGCCACTTTCTGCTCCTCGTAAGCGAGATACACTTTTTGCGTAACTCCCTCAGCAGGCTTCGAAATAGCCACCGAAATTTCATCCGGTTCATTTAAAATATGCTTGGCCAATTCACGAATCTTCGGCGCCATCGTCGCACTAAACATCAAACTCTGACGTTCTTGCGGAAGGTGCTTTATGATCTTTAGAATGTCGTCATGGAAACCAATATCGAGCATGCGATCCGCCTCATCCAAAATCAAATGCTTCACGGTATCAAACTTCACGTAGCCGCGAGCGATGTGCGCTAACAAACGGCCTGGCGTCGCAACAATCACATCTGCACCGCCTTTTAAGGCATCGGCTTCCGCTTCCCAGCTCACACCGTCACCTCCGCCGTACACGGCGAAACACGAAGCATTTGTGAAATAGGCAATCCCTTGAATCTGCTGATCGATCTGAACAGCCAATTCTCGGGTTGGACATAGAATAAGTGCTTGAACACCCTCAGTCTCCTCTTCCGCGAGTTGATTTAGCGTAGGTAATACAAAGGCGGCGGTTTTTCCTGTTCCCGTTTGCGCACAACCGATCAGGTCTTTTCCGCTGAGAATGGTAGGTATTGCTTTTTCTTGAATCTCAGTTGCCTCTTCAAAGTTCATGTAGAACAGTGCGTCTAACAACGTATCATTCAGCCCAAAGTCTGTAAATTTTTTCATCTATTCGTTTAAGTGTAGTTCCACCCGAACGTCGATGTTTTGTGCAATAATAAAGTTTGAATAGCCTTCTCCGAGGCCCCACAAAGATCTATCGACAGTAAAGGTGCCGATCAAATGTCCACTTGTGTCATCGACAAGTTCGAGGCTCAGTGGTTTTGATACTCCTCGCAAGGTAAGCGAACCATCTAGTTTATAGGTAGTTTGTCCTGAGGATTTTCCCACAAATGTGACTTTATCAGCAGTAAAGCAGAGCTGTGGAAACTTCTCCGCGTTGAAAAACTCCTCTTTTTCTAACAAGTGCTCATCGCGCAACTCATTCCCAGTTTGAATACTTGCCGCGTCGATACACCCCTGAATTTCCACGAGTAGACCGTCTTTGTAACGCGCAGTTCCCCGTGTTCCATCCATGGTCCCGTTCACCGTGTTCCATTTTAAATTTTTCACACTGAAACTCGCAGTCGAACTTGCTAAAAAGGCATGTTCTTGGGCGCTAGATTGCAGTCCCAAAACTAGCACTGCAACACATAAAAATACTCTCATAATAGATGGAATTAAGTCTTAAGGTATAAGACCTAAGCCTCTTAAAAGTTCATTGCGACTGCCGTGATCCGTGAATGTATCCGGTATTTTCTTCAGGACCAATTTCACTTCAAGATCAGCTTTTGAAATATAGTCCGAAATGATCCCCGACATGCCACCATAGCCGTTCGCCTCTTCCAAAAGCACCACGCTTTCATAGCCTTTTAAAAGCTCACAAAAAGCATTTGGTAAGGGCTTAGTCTGTGCGAGGTGTACATGATCGAAGAGCTCTTGGTTCACATGGGCGCTCAGGGCACCTGTGCTCACTAAAAGGGAATTGGACCCGACAGATGCGATTTGCGTCAAATCAGAATGTTCTACCGGTACACCACATGTCGTTTTCGCCTTTGGATAACGAATAAACAATGGTCCTTTTAACTCTGGCTGAATTTTTGCCGCCTCACGCATCATCGCCTGCAGTTCATCGCCATTCTGAGGTTGCCAAATGGTGGCGCCGGGAACATCATGCAACATTCCAGAATCGAAAACACCATGATGGGTTGGGCCATCCGCTCCTACAAGCCCAGCTCTGTCTACTAAAAACACAACCGGCAATCGTTGCAAGGCTATATCATGAATAATTTGATCAATCGCACGCTGCAAGAAGGTACTGTAGATGTGTACCCAAGGAGAAAGTCCTGCGGTAGCCATACCCGCAGCGAACGTTACAGCATGAGGCTCTGTAATCCCTGTGTCATGCATTCTATGGGGATGGTCATTAACTAAGCCAGCAAATCCACTTCCCGCGAACATAGCGGGACTGATCACATGAACATCTCTATAGTCGTATAGAATGGTCTCCATCTCCTTCGCTGCCCACCATTGAAAAGTAGTTCCAGGCTCGTACGACTTTGGAGGAGAAAGGTCCGGTTTCTTCGTATGAATGTGCAATACTTGGTGACCATCATAAGAAAGACAACCGCGAAGAACATTAAGAATTACATCGATAGAATTGCCTGACTTGCATTCGGTATACCGCCAGCCTAAGCTCTCGAAGTAGTTTTGGTATTCGCCTTTCGAGTGCAGCGCACCAACAGTTGGATCGATACTTCTGTCGTTATCATTTAAAATAACTAAAGCGCTCGTATCGATCGAGGCAAGATGATTCAATGCCTCAAAGCTTTGTCCGCCCGTAAGTGAACCATCGCCTATCACGGCCACTCGACGACGAAACACCTTCTTTGCTTTATCCGCAATACAGACGCCCGTAAGCGCACTAATACTTGTCGAAGCATGTCCTGCCCCAAAAAAGTCATAGGGGCTCTCTTCTTGCTTTAAAAAGCCGGAAAGGCCGCCTGAAGTACGCTGTGTCGAGAGCTCGTCTAATCTGTCCGTAAGTGCCTTGTGCATATAGCCTTGGTGACCCACATCCCAGATAAGCACATCTTCAGGCGTATTTAAGACGTAGTGCAGTGCTACCGTTAGCTCAGCTACAGCCAAAGAGGACTCCAAGTGCGGGATTTTATCGCTCACTTTCGAGATGACCTCCTTTTTCAATGCTTCACAGAATTCATTCAACTCCTGCGGCTTCAAAGCTCTTAGACTCGCTATCATGCTGCAATATTAGCGCAAATAAAAACCCGCAATACATCGTACTGCGGGTTTTTGACTCAAAGGTCTAGCTTAAGTTGTTTTTTAAGCGAAAAGCTTCGCCATTCTACGCTGTATGCGGTCGAAGATGAAGTACATCACTGGAACAATCACAAGCGTAAGGAAGGTCGCGAAAGTCAATCCGAAAATTACGGTCCATGACATCGGGCCCCAGAACACTACGTTATCTCCACCAAAGAAGATGTGCGGGTTGTTCTCGCTGAAGAGCGTATAGAAGTTGATGTTCATCCCAGTCGCCAGTGGAATCAAGCCAAGAATCGTAGTGATTGCCGTCAGTAATACTGGACGAAGACGCGTACGTCCTGCTTCCACGATCGTTCCGACCAATTCTTCTTTCGGCAACGGCGCAGTGTCATCCAGACCGAGCTCGGCTTTCTTACGAGCGCCCAATTGTTTGATGAAATCGATCAATACAATCGCATTGTTCACCACGATACCCGCTAAGGAAATGATCCCAATCATCGTCATCATGATGACAAATTCCATGCGGAAGATCACCAAACCGAGGAATACACCGATGAGGGAGAATACCACGGTTACTAGGATAATGAACGGAGTGGATGCTGAGTTGAATTGGCTTACCAAGATCAAGAAGATCAGGAAGACCGCCATCAACAATGCACCTGAAAGGAAGCTGAGCTCTTTCGCCTGCTCTTCCTGCTCGCCGGTAAAGTCGACTTTCACGCCTTTTGGCAATTCATACCCCTCGAAAGAGGCCTTGATCGCGTTTACCGTCTCGGTAGGGTTAGCTCCCTCCAATACGTTCGACTGAAGTGAAATCACACGCTTAAGATCTTTACGCTTCACAGAAGAGAAGGTAGAGGTCTTTTTCGCTTTGGCTACGGCTGAAATTGGCACCTGCTTGATACGACCTGTGGCTGCATCACGGAAGGTGATTTTCTGATTCATCAAATCTTCCATGTTGTAGCGGTACGCATCGCTCATACGAATGTTGATCGGGTAGTCGTCCTCGCCGTCTTTGAAACGAGAAACTTCCTTACCGAAGAGCGCCGTACGCATCGCATCACCGATCTGTGCGGAGCTCAAACCTAGAGCACGTGCCTTCACGCGATCTACTTCGATCGGCATTTCCGGCTTACCCGTTTCCACGTCGAGCTTCAACTCCTCGATGCCCGAGATGCCTTGCTTGTTGATGAATGCACGAACTTCTTCTGCAACACCTACGAGTTCGTAGTAGTCGTCACCGCTGATCTCGATGTTTACCGGCGGGCCTGTAGGTGGGCCGTTGCTGTCTTTCGCTACCGAAATCACAACACCTGGGTAATCGCTTAGCGTAGCACGGATTTTATTCAAAATATCCGAACTGTTCACTCGGTTGCCTTGAGGATCCATACGATCGGCAAATTTGTGGAACTGTACGGTGATTTTAGCTTTGTTTGGCGTTTGTGCCATCGAAGGTCCTGCGTTTGGATCTGAAGTTCCCTCACCGACCTGAGCAATCACAGATTCTACCATGTAGTTCTGCACTTCGCCGTTTTCGTCTGTGTAATTGAACTCTTCAACAATCGCCATGACTTCTTTTTCCAATTCTAACGTCACCAAGTTGGTTTCCTCAATGTCCGTTCCGATCGGCATCTGGATGTACACCATCGCCTGGTTCGGCATGTTCTCCGGGAAGAATAGCGTTTTCGGAGGGAATGCGCCTAGGAGCATACCAGAGAAGATGAGCAGCAATACTGTCCCTGAGAAGAATACGATCGGCATACGACCTTTCAGTGCAAAGGCAAGCGTACTCTTAAATGCGTTCTCTAGCACAGGTAGGAATTTCCCTTGGAACCATGCGGTTGCTGGAATCACGAAGTACGCATAGATCAGTGCAAATCCACCAGAGTAAATAAAGACGTTACCTAGCGCGAGCTTACCAGCACCATAGCCGATGATGACACCTAATGCGATGGCAACGAGGGAAATGATGGTGAGTCGTTTTTTATTAATTGGCTCTTCCTCCACTTTCATAAACGCTGCAGTCAGACCTGGGTTAATCACCAGTGCGACAAACAACGAAGAAGACAGTACCGTGATCAATGTCAGCGGCAAATACTTCATGAACTCTCCGAAGAGACCTGGCCAGAACGCGAGCGGCAAGAATGCGGCAAGCGTAGTCGCCGTAGATGCGATGATCGGCAAAGCTACCTCACCAGCACCTAGTTTCGCAGCAGTTAAACGGTCGTAACCTTCGTCCATGAATCGGTAGATGTTCTCTACCACCACAATCCCGTTATCCACGAGCATTCCTAGTGCGAGAACGAGTGCGAAGAGTACAATCGTGTTCAACGTAACGCCCATCGCATTCAAGATCACGAAGCTCATGAGCATCGACATTGGGATTGCAATACCTACGAAAAGTGCATTGCGTAGACCCAGGAAGAACATGAGAACTACAACCACGAGAAGCATCCCGAAGATGATGGAGTTTTCAAGGTCGGCTACTTGAGTTTTCGTCTGCTCAGAAGTATCGTTAGTTACAGAAATGTTCAGGTTGTCCGGGAAGTATTCTTCACGAGCAGCAGCCAAAAGGTTAGTGATCTTTTCAGAAACGATGATCTGGTTTTCACCAGAACGCTTGAAGACGTCAAGCATCACCACGGAGCTTCCGTACTGACGTGCGTAAGACTGGCGCTCTACCTCATCGAACTCCACCTCAGCGACATCACCAAGGCGAACGAGCTGCATGTTTTCACTTTTGATGATCACATTGCGCAACTCATCGAGCTCACGAATCTCACCTACTACGCGAACGTTGCGGCGGTACCCGTCTACTAAGAGGTTACCCCCTGAGATGGTCATGTTTTCGTTTTGGATGGCACCTGCGATATCGCGGAAGCTGAGCTTCATGCTTTCCAATTTCTTGTTGTCTACCAGGACACGAACTTCTTTGTCATCAATCCCGCGGATGTCAACTTTCGAAATTTCGGTTAGGTCTTCGATTTTTTCTTCGAGGTACTCGCCGTATTCTTTCAATTGGTCCAGTGAAAACTCACCCGACATGTTGATGTTGGCGATCGGCATAAGCTCCGAGAAGTTCAGCTCGAACACGTTCGGATCTACGGGGAGATCTGACGGGAAATCTGGTTGACCCATCGCTGCGTCTACCTTGTCTTTCACCTTACGCAGCGCCTCATCCGGCGTCACATCAAAGTTGAATTTTACTTGAATCGTAGAATAGCCTTCTACCGAAGTAGAGTTGATCTTGTCCACGCCAGAAATTCCATTGATTTCTTTTTCGAGCGGACGCGTGATCAGCTTTTCAATATCTACAGGAGAGTTTCCGGGGTACGGAGTTCCAACGTAAATTTCAGGGGTAACGATCTCCGGAAATGCTTCCGAAGGCATCGAGGTATAGCTCATGAAACCCGCAATAAATACAATCGCGGTGAGCACGTACACGGTCATCCTGTTGTTCACCGAGAAGGTGGAGGGACCGAATTTTTTAATCAAATTGTTTTTCTCTTCCATGGTACTGGCCCAATTTTCAGATTAACCTAAAACAACAAATTGGCCAGAGCGAACGCTACGCGAACCCTTGTCAATCACGATCGAACCGCTGTTCAACCCAGAGATTATCTCTGTCTTACCGCCAAACGAAAGACCTGTAGTCACCCACGTTTTAACCACTTTCTGGTACGCCGCGCCGGCTACCTCTTCAAGCGTGTATACAAAGTCATTTCCTTCTACATCTTGCTGAACAAGACTAGCTGGAACGACAAGTGCCGCTTCGTTGCTGTAATCTTGCAACGCAACGTGTACCATCTGATTCGGCTTCACACCTTCACTAACTGGCAAGCTCACGTTGATGGCAAATGTGCGGTTGCCTTCTTGGATGAATTGGCCGACCTGAAGCACCTCAGCAGTCACTTCGTAGTCCATAGAAGTAAAAGCGATGTTCGCAGGCGTACCCACACGCACACGGTTCGCATACGATTCTGGTACATCCGCTTTCACATAAACACCAGAGGTATTCACTAAGCGCATCGATGGCATTTGTGGACCTGCGAGTTCACCTTCTCTAGCGAAGATGTTGTCGATCGCTCCGGCAAACGGTGCACGAATCTCACTCAGAGCAATCTGCTCTTTCAAGGTTTTCACTTTCTGCAACAGGCCTTCATAGTTGTTTTTAGACTGGAGGTACTGAATTTCAGAACCAATCTGCTCATTCAACCACAAACGCTCCTGCTTTTCAAACAGAGTCTTTGCGAGCTCCATGCCATTCTCAAGCTCTTTCAATGAACTTTGAAGGATGTCTGTATCGAGTGACATGAGCAATTGGCCTTTGCTCACTTTCTGTCCTTTTTTGACGTAAATTTTCTCCACCTTCCCACTAGCGGTCGGGTATAAACTGATGCTTTTGTCCGCTTCCACAGTTCCGAATACATCGAAGTAGTGCATGAACATTTCAGGGGCAACCTCTAATGCAGTTACCGCATCGTAACGCACCGTCGTGTCCAATTTTGAAATCTCTGCATCCAGCGCAGCAATCTGTGCATTCAAAGAGGTACGTACTTGTACTAAACTGTCTTTTTCTAAGGTCAACTTCGCTAAATCTCCCGAAGGCGTTTCCGAAGTTCCACAAGCAGCTAAAATCGCAAGGCTAAAAATGGATAATGTCTTTTTCATGATCAGTTTATTTCGATGTCTGTTTTCTCATTAAATACTCTAGTTCCGCTTGTTTATCCAGCGCAGTTTGTGCTGCCATGAACAGGCCTTGCAATGCCTCTTGATACTGTGTTTCGTTCTGGGTCAATTCCGTCGAAGAAGCCAATCCCTCTTCATACTCCATACGACGCTGATCGCGAATACGCTTGGCCAGCTCCACATTCTCCTTTTGTGCCAAATACTCAGCCACGGCACGGTGAAATTCATTCACCAAAGCAGCATGCTGCATCACCAAACTTTGCTCCAATTGGTCCAAACCGACCAAGGCTTGATCGCGTTGCACCTTTGCTTCTTGCACTGCAGCCATTCCACGGCCGGAGCTCCACAATGGAACACTCACGCTGCCGCCGATCAGGCTACTCGGAATATCTACCGCTTGATCGCCAAAAATGTTGGCCTCCGGGCTCATGTACTGCAGGTTGTTCTGATAACTCACCCCTACTGATGGCAAGAACTGCATGTACTGATTTTTCACCTGCAGCTTTGCGCCTGCAACCTGGTTCTCTACACCACGGTAATCCAACGTTTTGGTTGGATCAAAAGCAATATCAGCCATGGCCGAAGCCGAAGCAGCTTTCACCACTAAATCTTCGAGCTGGTCTGCTAGAATCACTTCTGACTCCACTGGGAAACCCATCTGAAGCTTCAAGAGCATCTTTGCAACACCTGCTTGACCCTCCGTGTAGCGCAGCGCATTTTTAATATTGTTGTAGTTGAGCATCATTTGATCCGCATCCGCTTTCGAAACAAGCCCTGCCTTATTCATCTTCTGCATGTCCTCAGCCAATTCAGCCAAATACGCTTCATTCGCCTTGAGCACTGAAACACTCGCCTCACTCAACAATGCCAGATGATACGCCTTCGCAACTTCGCGCTGCATCTCTGCCTTGGACTGCTCAGCACCGATCGCCGCGCCGTCCTTCAAGACCTTCGCAGCCATCAAACCGACGATATAAGAACCATCAAAAACCAGCTGACTCACTGTAATTCCAGCTTGCGCCTGGTAGTCTGTACCGAACACGAGTTCTTCCAAGACCCCATCCCCATTCATATCTGCGACGAAGGCAGACAGCTGAATGTTGTATGCGTATTGCCCAGTGGCACTAGCTTGTGGCAAACCGTACGCTAAATTCTGGCGGTAGATTTGTTTTGCTCGATCGATCTCCAACTCTGCAATCTGTACGCCATAAGCGTGGTCCATAGCGTAGGTCTGCGCTTCTGCAAGCGTAAACTTTTGCTGTGCCCATGCCGACGTCCCGATGCAAGCCGCAATCAGTAGCAATGCAATTTTTCTCATTATTTCGATGGTGTTAATTGATGTAAATAATCTAGGCCCGCTGCCGAAGCAATCCCCCTGATGTGGTATCTCAAACTTGTTTGACGAAGCGCTACGGTATCAATTGCGTATTCGCTGATAATGTTCTCGTGAACCGCTAAAACGTGACCGTAATAGAGGAGTGCAATGTGATCCACGTGCAGATCTTCACGGTACAGACCCTGTTGAATCCCCTGGTTCAGATTCTCTTTGGTGAAGCCAAAAACAATCCCTTCACGGCGTTTTTTCAT
Organism: uncultured Schleiferiaceae bacterium; assembly: GCA_965656315.1. GTDB lineage: Bacteria > Bacteroidota > Bacteroidia > Flavobacteriales > Schleiferiaceae > UBA10364. The sequence continues at coordinate 13,253 of CBFHKC010000039.1, forward strand.
GTGTATGGCCAATTCAGGATAGTACCGCTCCAGCTGGAACAACAACCCTTCCTCCTCGCCACGCATACGTTCCTCAGCAAAGGCTTCCAAAGCGAACAGACGGTCAATCGCATTCCCCGCAACCTCATTCATTGCGTTGTCCAATTCGTGCTGCATCGTATCCGCCAAGAAATCGAACACCTGCTTCAACAAGTCTTCCTTATTCGCAACATACTTATACAGGGTCTTTTTGGACATACCGCAATCTTGTGCGACCTGATCCATGGTCACACCCTTAATCCCAAACTGTTTGCACAGCTGGAAGGTCTTGAGGTAAATACGTTGTAAATCGCTATCCATAGTACTTTTAAAGCGCGGCAAAAATAATCATTGTCGCAACACGGAAACGTTTTTTATATAAAATGTTTCTCGGGTTCCTGCCTCACTCATCAATTTCCTTGCCAAATTCCTGTATCGGCACCTAATTTTTCGTTCAAACAGCTCTTAGAATTCGCTACAATGCCTCATATTTGTTACAAACTTTCAGCCCATGAGCATTCTAAACATATTGGGACAACCCACAATCGGCGATAAAATGACCGTTAAAGGATGGGTACGCTCGTTCCGCAGTAATCGATTCATTGCCTTGAATGACGGTTCCACCATCGCAACACTGCAGTGTGTTGTCGACTTTGAAAAAGAAGACGAAGCTGAACTCAAGCGCATCACCACAGGTGCTTGTCTTGCCGTCACCGGAACCCTTGCTGAAAGTAAAGGGAAGGGCCAGAGTGTAGAGATCATCGTAGACAGCTTCGAAGTCCTCGGCGATGCTCCCGTAGAAGAATATCCACTCCAACCCAAAAAGCACAGCTTAGAGTTTTTACGTGAAATCGCACACTTGCGTCCACGTACCAACACCTTTGGCGCAGTATTCCGCGTGCGTCATGCGCTATCATTTGCCATCCACAACTATTTCAATAAGGAGGGCTTTTTTAATT
>CBFHKC010000040.1:0-13676 GCA_965656315.1 uncultured Schleiferiaceae bacterium
TCTTGAGCTCACTCTCCTTAGATTGCAGGCTTTCGACTGTTTTTTCTTTCTCTTGCGCATCTGAAAGCAGGGCCGTTTTCGCACCTTTCTGGGCTTGCTGCACGGCAATTTTTTCAGCTTTTTTCGCAATCAACGCCTCTTTCTCTTTGGCCAATTCCTCCTGCGCCAGCTCGATCTGTACCACCTGCTGCTCGCGGTAACGCGTCATGTCCTTAAAGTACTGGATCCGTTTCGCAGCCTGGGCAAACGAGGAGGAGCTCAGGATAAATAGGATCTGGTCGGTGGGCTGCAGGTTTTGCTGTGCCAGTTCGATGAGGCGGGCATAGTCCGCTTTCAAGGAATCTACACGCGCTTCGAGACGCTGGATGTCCGACTCCTTCTTCGACACTTCACGGTCGATGCGGCGAATCTGACGGGACATCGTGCGGATCAGCTTTTCACGTGCTTCGATCTTCTGATTCAATGTTTCCAGCTCGGTAAGGCTTGCCACTCGCGAACTTTGGGTCTTCTTCAAAATGTCACTAGCGAGATCGATCTGATCTTGCAACAGCACTTTTTGGCGCTGCAGCTCCTCTTTGGTCTGGCCAAAGCTGACTGCGGAGAGCAACAGAAAAAGTGTGAGTAGGAGCGTGCGCATCTAGAAGCTGAATGGGGTGTTGTACGGTCCTTCAGTACGAATTTCCGTGATTTCTATATCGACTTTGTAGTCAGGGCGAGAAGCTAAAGTAAGCACCATCGCTGTGGGGTAGCCGGTGCGAGGATCCGAAGAGGGGTAGTCGATGTCGACCACTTCCTTTTTGTCTGAAATATTGATGTGTCGCAGGCGCAGTTCGCGGTCGAGCCATGCGGTTACTTTACGCCCGCCAGAGATGCTGTATTTGGTCATCCATAGGTCCTTATCCGCGTCAAATTTGTAGCGCATTGCAGGTTCTGCATCGATGAGCTGTCCGCGCAGCAGCTTATTTAAGTAGAGAAAGGGCACTTCCACACCCGTTATCTCGGCCAATTCTGAGGCGTCTCCCGTCCACTCCATACCGAGCAACGTCGAAGTAAAGGCCGCGCTGTCGCCGATCACAATGGCTTTTCCTACGCGCAACCCGATCATATCGTCTGAGATTGCTGCCCAAAGGATGCTGTCTTGCTTAGAACGCACTTGAACGCGGAACCGCTGTTCTCCGTCTGGGGTCGTCGCTTTGATTTTGGTGAAGGCCTGGTTCCAAACAAAGTTGTCCTGAACCATGATACGCCGTGAGGTCCCGTCACCAATTTTTTCCCGCTTTAGCGGGTTTTCTGGGGAGAGAGTGCGACCACAATTGGTCAAAAAAAGCGCCAATACTGCGGTAAGACAGTACTTCCAAAAGCTGTATGTGGCGTTGTTTTTCACTATTTATTCTCCCTCAGTTCTTTTGCTTTAGCTCTAAAAATCAATGCTTTATCTTGGTTTCCTAACGCTTCTTCAATCTTCGCAGCTAAGGTAAACATGTTCTGCGTCGGAGCCGATTTAGCAAGTTGCAAAGCTACTTCCATTTTTTCCTGTGCTTGCGCATACTTGCCCAATTTATACAACACTAGCGCCCAAGTATCTAAGTACAACGGCTGACCTTGCTCTTTCGCATTGCTTTCTGCGCTCAATTGTTCCGCTTTTTCTAATTCGCGATCGTTCTTCGCTAAGGCCCACGCATAGTTGTTCAACGTCTGCGCATCCCGCTTCAGTTGCAAGCTTTTTTCATACTGGACGACCGCTTGATCGATGTCCTTCGATTGGTAAAACGCATAGCCCGCCGTTGAATGCAGCCACTGCTTTACCTCCGGGTCCAATTCCACTTCGGCCACCTCTGCAGCAGCAGGTGCACACTTTTCCCAAGCATACCACTCCGCCCAAAAGCTCACGGCATATTTCGCCACCTTCGGATCCTTCCCGTACGTATCATACATGCCATCGAGCAGCTCCAGCCCTTGCTCTTTCAGTCCATATTCCTTGGCCGTTTGCACCGCCGCATCGTACACTTCGATCGCATCCAAACCGCCCTTGATCGCGTTCGCGTAGGATTCCACCGCATCTTCGCCGAGCGCATCATAACGGGAGCGCTCCGCCTTAACAAGCTGCCAGCCGGGCTCCTGAACGTGTTTTTCTTCCGCTAAGCGCCAAAGCCTGTCAAAGGGCTCCACGAAACTCAATTCTTCACGAGCAACCTTGTAAAAATCCATCAAGATTTGTCCTTTCGTACTGAGGGATACTCCGTCTGTTTCAAAGGCATTTATCAATGCTTCCGTCGCTTCATTCCAGCGTCCCAATTGCTGCAGTATGCGTGCTTTCTCTAGGTGCAGCGGCCCATTATTCGGGTGTCGATCGAGCCCTTTGTCCAACACTTTTAGCGCTTTTTTGCCCAATTTCTGACTGTCGTACAACTGCGCCAAAAGCCCTACATATTCCGGCGCTTCAGCATTCGCGCTGATCGCCGTTTTTAGCACTTTCACGGCGCCTTTCTCATCGCCCGCTTGCACCATAAATCGTACGCGTTGCTCTGCCGACTCCGGCGTTTGGCCATAGGTCGCCTCAAAACGCTGAACCACTTGGTCCGCTTCGAGAAACAGTTCTCCGCTAACCGCTGCATCCAAGGCTGCTTCCAGGTATTCTGGTTTATCAGGGCGCTGCAACGCAAGACTTTGGAAGGCTGCGATGGCTTCTGGGAAATGGCCCAATTTCGCCTCGCACAGTCCATACAATTGATGCATCCACTCATTCTCAGGATGTGCTTCGTGTCCCGTTTTAAGTACAGATAACGCACCGAGATAATCTCCCCCTTGCAAGAGCATGCGCCCGAGCTGGTAGAGCGCAGCCTCGTGTGTAGGGTCCTCAGCAAGAAGCTTGAGGTACGCCTCGCCAGCGAGATTCGTTCGGCCCGTGATTCGGTACGTTTCCGCCTGATAAAAAAGCGGTGATAATGCAGAAGGCCCCTCTTTCGAAGGGCCTTGCGCAAATACTTGTACTGATAAAACGAAGCCGCAAAGAGCGGTCAGTAAAATTCGCATTAGTCCATCGTTGAATAATCTCCTAAAGATAGTGAAGTCCATTTTCCGTCGACACTTGCGTGACTACCGATCATGCTGTCTTTTAAGTCGATGTTCTTGATGGTTGTATTCGTCTGAACAAGAGAGTCTTGCAACGTCGCGTCTTCGATGTGACAGTCGTTTCCGATGCTCACGTTCGGTCCTACTTTCGCGTTCTTTAACACAACGTTTGAACCGATATAGCACGGTTCGATGATTTCAGCGTTGTCTAGTGTGATGTTCTCGCCGCGCAGTTCAGGTTTGCCCTCAAGGTAACCGAGCATTTTAGAATTGGTTTGAACGGTGATGGCTTTGTTTCCACAATCCATCCAGTCGTTTACGGTACCTGGTTTGAATACCTTTCCTTGCTTGAGCAGCGAGCTTAACGCATCGGTGAGTTGGTATTCGCCCTTGTCCATGATGTTGTTGTCCAAAAGATACTTCAACTCCTTGCGAAGTCCCGGTCCATCTTTGAAGTAGTAAATACCGATGATGGCGAGGTCTGAAACGAACTCTTCTGGCTTTTCTACGAAGTTGTTGATGTTGCCGTTGTCGCCGAACTCTACGACACCGTAGGCGTTCGGGTTGTCGACTTGCTTCACCCAAATCACGGAGTCCGCTTCGGTATCGAGGGTAAAGTCTGCACGGAACAGGGTATCCGCGAAGGCTACAACGATCTCGTCGTCCATGCTGTCTGCTGCACAGTGAATCGCGTGTGCTGTACCTAGCGGCTTGTCTTGGTAATAGATGCTCCCTTTTGCTCCAAGGTCTTCCGCTACCTTGATCAGATCTGCTTCTACCTGATCGCCAAAGTCGCCGATAATAAAGGCGATCTCCGTAACGGTTTTATCACCACAAACTGCGACGATGTCTTCGACCAAACGTTGAACGATCGGTTTACCTGCGATCGGAATGAGTGGCTTAGGTACAGTTAGTGTGTGCGGGCGGAGACGCGAACCGCGTCCAGCCATAGGTACAATGATTTTCATCTGTTGAAAGGTTTATTTGGTTGTTGTAAGTACTAGTTTTTACCGGTGCTTCCGAAGCCGCCTTGGCCGCGATCGGTGGCGTCAAGGTCTGAGACAGCGTTCCAGCTGAATTGGCTATATCGCGCAATCACCATCTGAGCGACGCGCATTCCATCTTCGATCGTAAAAGGCTCTTTGCCGTGGTTGATCAGCAGCACACCTACGTCGCCGCGGTAATCTGCATCGATCGTTCCTGGACTGTTCAAAACGGTGACACCATGCTTGTAGGCAAGACCAGAACGTGGCCTGATCTGAGCTTCGAAGCCGTCAGGAAGGGCCATCTGAATGCCGGTTGGAATCAGTGCGCGGTCGCCTGGTTGCAGCACTACAGGTGCGTCTATGTTGGCACGTAAGTCCATACCTGCACTTTGCGTGGTTTCGAACTGTGGCAGGTCGTGTTTACCGGTGTATATAACGTTTATTTTCATGATCGTGATGCGAATTTAAAGAGTCCGCGGCGTTCTACGGCAAACATTACGAAAAGGTAGCTGATTCCTAACCCAATTTTCACAAGTGTGCCGCCAATTTCTACATAATGGATTAAAAATACGACTACCGTGGCGCTTCCCACGAAGCCTGCTAATCTTCCCCAGCGGTACGGCACCGGATAGTGTTTGATGGACCACCCCAAACTCACTGCGAACATTGCTGCATAGGCCACCAAGGTGGTGATTGCTGCTCCCATGATGCCCATGATCGGGATGAGTACAAAGTTTCCAACGATGGTAAACGCCAGTCCGACAAAGGTGATGTAGATGCCGTAGGTGGTCTTGTCACTTACCTTGTACCACACGTTCAGGTTCGTGTTGACGCCTAATATGACATTTGCGAGCAATAAGATGGGCACTAATTCAAGTCCCACCCAAAACTTCTCGTCGATGAAAAACTTCAGGTAATCCAGCCCTGCGATGATCAGCACAAAACCCACACTCATCACCCAAGTAAATCCGACCATGATGTCTGCCATCTTTTGCCTGCCGTCTTCGTGCTTCGCATTCTTAAAGAAAAAGGGCTCCGCCGCATAGCGGAAGGCCTGGTTGAAGAGGATCAGAAAAATTGAAATCTTGTATACAGCTCCATAAATGCCCACGCCTGCGAACGAGGTCTCTTTGGGGAGAAGGTATTTGATGAGTTGGCGATCGAGCATCTCATTCGCAATTCCCGCTAAACCACCGATCAACAGTGGAATTCCAAAGCGCAGCAGGGTTTTGGTGTACTTCGGCTCGAGGTTGAGCGAAAGGGGAAAAAGAGAAGGGGTGAGGAGCCCAAACATGAGGAGGGAGGCCCAGAAATTGGCGATAAAAATGTACTCCACACCGCGCAGATCGTGCGTCCACCAGGCTGTCATCTCTTTGAGTTCCCACCAGCTTGGGAGGAAAATATAGAGGTTGATCGCTACATTCGTTAAAATCAAAGCCAATTTTATCCCGGCAAACCGCACCGCCTTTTCCTGTCGGCGCAACCGCGCGAAAGGCAATGCGCTCAGCGCGTCCAGTCCCAGAATTGCAACGAAGTACATTAAATATTTTGGCGAATTCTCCCAGCGCAGTGCCTCCAGTAGGCTGTCGCTAAACGCCCAGCTTCCCAAAGCCAGTGCAGCTAAAACCAAAACGATCATGGTCATCCCTGCGCCAAAAACGCGCTTTTCATCGAAGCCTTCTTTTTCTGAGAATCGGAAATAGGCGGTCTCCATCCCGAAGGTGACCACGACGATGAGAAATGCGATGAGGGAGTAGAAGTCGACATTAATGCCGTACTCAGATTCCGATAACACGGCTGTTTGAAGAGGCACAAGGAGAAAATTGATCATTCTTCCAAGGATGCTACTCAAGCCATAGATTGCGGTTTGGCCCGCGAGTTGTTTCATTCCACTCTTCACACCTCAAATATAGCCATCCATCGCTACCTTTGCAGGCAAATACGTAGAACTCATGAACAAGTTTCAGCTTCTTACTTCACTCGTTTTCACCTGTAGTGCCTTTTTCTCGACGGCTCAAACCATACCGGTCGACCTCGATGCACCACAGCGCATGCAACGCGATCTACTTTTTCTCGCTTCAGACTCACTTAAAGGTCGACTGCCTGGTACACCTGAGGCGGATGTTGCCCGCGATTTTATTGCGAACAGAATGGTCCAATTCGGCATCGAACCCGTCGGACCTAATGGCTACTTCCAAGAATTCCCAGTGCCTGAAAACGCCACAGTGGACTACGATAAAACAGGCCTGTTGATCGGTCGTAAGGCGCTTATCCCGCACGTGGACTTCTATCCAGTGGCCTACAGCTCGAACGGTGTAGCAAAAGCAAAAACCATCTCAGTCGGGTATGGTATTGTGAAAGAGGACGGTTCTTTTGACGACTATGAAGGCAAAAAGGTGGAAGGTAAAATTGCTGTGTTGAATGTCAGCTCGCCAGACGGTGTTCACCCGCACAGTGCCTATGCTGCCTACCACAGCGTTGTGGAGCGTATCGAACTCGCTAAAGAAAAAGGCGCTATTGCTGTACTTCTGATAAATCCAGAGGAGACGGCTTCAGATACCCCAGAGTTTTTCAAGAGTTTGAAGTCCTTGGGTGTGCCGGTGTTGTTTGTTAGAAACGCGGATTGGGAAGCAAAATTGGCCAAGAAGTCCTACAAGGTTTCCCTGCAGGTGGAGATGAAGGAACGCACTTCGAAAGGGTACAACATTATCGGATTCGTCGACAACGGCAAGCCACAAACGGTGATTCTTGGCGCGCATTACGATCACATCGGCATGGGCCGCGAGAACAGCTTGTATAAAGGTGCTCCAGCCATCCACAACGGTGCGGATGACAACGGTTCTGGAACGACGCTCTTGCTCGAAATGCTACGCTATTACGGCGCTCGCACTGAGACAAATTACAATTACCTCATCCTGTTCTTCAGCGCGGAAGAAAGTGGGCTGATCGGTTCAAAATACTTTGTGGAAAATACAGCGCCACTGCTCACAGACGCAGCTTACATGATCAATATGGATATGGTCGGTCGTTTGCGTGAGGATCGCATCCAGCTTTCAGGAACGGGCACTGCGGCAGAATGGAACGAGGTTCTTGAAGCCCCGATTAACGGATTGAGTATCAAAAAAGATCCTGCAGGGGTGGGTCCTTCGGATCACACGTCCTTCTACTACAAAAACATACCGGTTTTGCACCTGTTCACAGGAACGCACAAGGACTACCATAAACCTGCTGATGACGCAGAGAAAATCAACTACAAGGGCATGTCACGTTTAGCTTCGTTGGTCTACACGATCACTGCGCGTACAGCTGCTTACGACCGATTAACGTTCCAAAAGACACAGAGCTCAGAGGCGAAAACCACACCTCGTTTCTCGGTAACGTTAGGGGTGGTGCCGGACTATTTATTTGCGGGACCTGGTTTGAGAATTGATGGAGCGACGGATGGACGACCTGCGGCGAATGCGGGGTTGAAAGGCGGCGATGTGATCTTGAAAATTGGTCAAATCACCATCGATGACATCTACGCGTACATGAACGCTTTGGGCGCATTCAAAAAAGGAGATACAACCACTGTGATTTACGAGCGAGAAGGTGAGGAAATCACTACTGAAATCACGTTCTAATGACGACCGACCGCCAGCCCATAGTTGCCGTGATAGGAGGAGGCTCCTTCGGTACGGCGCTCACGAAAATCTTTAGTGACAACTCCGGACATTGCCACCTCTGGATGCATAATCCTGAGCATGCAGCGCATCTTCAACGTGTAGGACATAACCCACGCTACCTTTCTTCTGTGGGGTTTGCGAAGGACAGTATCACGGTGCATACCGACGTTAACACGGCTGTGGAACAAGCAGACATTATCGTCCTTGCGGTGCCGAGTGCCTTTGTGAAATCCGTGCTCTTACAGCTCGATCCGGGTGCGCTTCAGGGTAAATTAGTATGTAGCGCTATCAAAGGAATCATTCCCGATGAGCACATGATTGTCGGCGAATATTTGCGCGAAGTGATGGGAGTGGAGGAATCGCAGATTGCGGTCATTACTGGCCCGTGTCATGCGGAGGAAATCGCCTTGGAGCGATTGAGTTTCTTGACCGTTGCTGCTATGGATAAAAAGGTTGCTGCTCTTGTGGCAGAGCGATTGAATACCCATTATGTACGCACGACCTTGTCGAAAGATTTGTACGGGACAGAGTACGCTGCCGTCTTGAAAAACATCTATGCTATTGCCGCCGGAATGTACCACAGTTTGGGCTATGGAGACAACTTTCAGGCGGTGCTGATGTCGAATGCGGCACGCGAAATGAAGCGTTTCTTAGGCGCTGTTTCTGACCGCAAAGTCAACATTAACAAGAGCGCCTACCTCGGCGATTTACTCGTCACTGGATACAGCCAATTCTCTCGAAACCGCATGCTCGGAAACATGATGGGAAAGGGCTACACTATTACCAGTGCCCGCGCTGAAATGACAATGGTGGCAGAAGGCTACTACGCAGTGCCCCTCGTGAATAAGCTTAAGAAAAAGCGCGATGTACGGATGCCAATCGTTCGCGCCGTTCATGGGGTGTTGTACGAGGGCAAAAGCGCCAAGAAGGAAATGGAAAAATTGGCTCAAAAACTCAATTAATTTTCAAACTTTAAGCGGGGCATAGGCGTTAATGAATCAACAAAGTTGCACTATGAAACACCTATTCACCGCCGCCCTTCTCGTTTTTTCTGTCTTTGCTACGGCACAGGATGCTACTGAAATCGTTAGAAAAAGTGAAGAAAATGTTCGCGGCTCGCAAAGCACATCGACCCTAGAAATTCGTACTGTTCGCCCCAACTGGGAGCGCACGATGGTGGCGAAAACTTGGTCGAAAGGCCTCGATCAAAACCTCATTCTCATCACCCAACCTGCGAGGGATAAGGGCACCGTATTTCTCAAGCGCGACAAAGAAATCTGGAACTATGTACCGACCATCGAGCGCAGTGTAAAATTGCCGCCATCGATGATGATGCAGAGCTGGATGGGTACCGACTTCTCCAACGACGATTTGGTAAACGAAAGTTCTACCCTGGTGGACTATGAACACGAAATCACTGGTGAGGTCAACGTCGAGGGGCTCGATTGCTGGGTAGTAGAATTTACGCCGAAGCCCGAAGCACCTGTAGTTTGGGGAAAAATAATCAACTACATCTCTAAGGAAGATTACCTGCAGTTAAAAGGTGAATTCTATGATGAAGACGGCTACCTAATCAACACCATGCAAGGGTTCGACATCAAGGATTTGAACGGCCGTAAGCTGCCTACCCGCATTCGCATGACTCCAGCAGAGGAAGAAGGTCACTACACGGAAATGATTTATCGCGATTTGGACTTTAATGCCAAGCTCAGCGACACGTTCTTTTCCATTCAAAATATGAAACGCCTTAGATAATGTTCAAACTAGCGTGGCGCAACATTTGGCGCAACAAGGGCCGCAGTGCCATCTCCATCGCTGCCGTAATGTTTTGCGTCATCTTCGCAGTCGTTCTTCGCAGTTTCCAAGTAGGCGTTTGGGAAAACATGACCCACGAGATTGTAGCGAATAATTTTGGTTATCTGCAGCTGCATCAGCGCGGGTTTTGGGCCGACCAAACGTTGGACAACAGCTTAGATCTATCGACCCTCGAGAATGCTTCTTTCACGAATCATCCGGAGGTCACCGGGCTTATTCCGCGCATCGAAAGCTTTTCTCTGGTCAGTACGGGGGAAGGAACGAAGGGAACGCTGGTTATGGGCATCGACCCAGAGCAGGAGTTGCCTGGATTGCAGCTAGAAAACTACATGCTCGAGGGCGAAAATTTTGGTCCAAAGGATCACAGCGTTGTGGTGGCCGAGGGATTGGCAAAATTCTTCAATTTGTCTGTAGGCGACACGCTCTTGTTTATCGGCCAGGGGTATCATGCTGCGACCGCTTATGGTCGTTTTCCGGTCTCGGGAATTGCGCGCATGCGAAACCCGGAACTGAACAAGCAGCTTGTTTTGATGCCTTTCGCTGCGGCACAACAGATGTACAATTTAGACCAGCGGGCAACCACCGTGGTTTTGGAATTGGCCGAAGATGCAGATTATAAAGAGGTCAGCGATGAGCTGATTGCATCGATGGATACGAGTGCGCTTGAGCTCTTGACGTGGGAGGAACTGTTCCCCGAAATCATTCAAACCATCGAGGCGGATATGGCTGGTGGTCAAATTTTCGTAACCATTCTGTATGTCATCATCTCGTTCGTGCTACTCGGGACGGTCATCATGATGGTGGCGGAGCGTCAGCGGGAGTTTGGGATCCTTGTTTCGATCGGCATGCGCAAGAGTAAATTGGCCATCGTAACGGTGCTCGAAAACATCATGCTCACTATGGGCGGAGCTTTGCTCGGAATGGCCTTAGTCAAACCCGTCCAATTTTATTTTAAATACCACCCCATCGACTTGAGCGGGCAACTTCAAGAAGCGGTCGAGCAGTTCAACTTTGAGCCCAAGCTTTACACGACCACTTCGTTTATCATCAACGTTAATCACGGATCCATCATCTTTCTGATCGGCATCATTGTCTCGCTCTATGCCGTTTGGAAAATCATGACGCTGGACCCGATAAAAAGTATGCGCTCATGATCCTGAAAATCGCTTGGCGCAACATCTGGCGCTCCAAAGTGCGCTCGTTCATCGTACTCACCTCGATCGCTATCGGCATCTGGGCTGGACTACTGATCATCGGTTTCTCCTTCGGTATGAACAACGAGCGTACTGCAGCCGCGATAGGCTCAACGCTTGGCCACAGCCAAGTGCACAGTGACGCCTTCCTCGAGGAACCTACATCCGCTGCCACGATCGGCGATGCAGCCCAGGTTACGGCGCTGCAGCAGGAGCTGTTGGAAGCACCTTTCGTTACGGGCGTCTCTGTACGTGGTGTTATGATGGGCATGGTTTCCGCGCCAAAGAGCGCACGAGGTGTCCGGATGATTGCTGTAGATCCTGAAAGTGAACGTGTGAACAGCACCCTGCCCTCCACGATTGTGGAAGGCGATTTCTTTGAGTCGAAGACCCGCAACAGCGTTGTGATTGGAGCGCAGCTTGCGGAAAAATTGGGCGTAGGCTTGCGCAAGAAAGTGGTCCTCACTTTCCAAGACGGTGAAGGGAATATTTCACGTGCTTCTTTTCGAATCACAGGCATCTACCGTACACTGAACAGCACTTGGGACGAGTTGAACATTTATATCAAGCGCAGCGACCTGAAGAAGACCATCGGGAAAGACTTGGTGCATGAGTTGATGGTTCGCTACGACGAGACAGAAGGCACGGAGGAGAAGACGGCAGAATTGGCCCAAATCCTTCCAACGGGCCTGAAAATATTAAGCTGGAAACGCAACAGTCCGGAACTCGGCTATGCGGATGATATGATGGGCATTATGCTTGTGCTCGTCTTAGGAATCATCATGATGGCCTTGCTCTTCGGGATCGTCAACAATATGCTTATGGCTATTCTAGAGCGCCGTAGAGAACTCGGTATGCTTATGGCGGTGGGCATGAACAAGCGCAAACTCTTTGTCATGATTCTGGTGGAAACCCTCATGCTCGGTTTTGTCGGCGGGCCCATCGGTATATTGCTGGGCGATGCGAGTACGCGAATTATGATGGGCATCGGTATTGATCTGACCAGTAAAAAAGAAGGCTTGGCCAATCTAGGCGTGCAGAGTGTTATCTACCCAGAGATTGTTCCTGAATATTACATTATTGTCGCCATCATGGTCGTCTTGACGGCGCTGATTGCAGCCTTATATCCTGCCTTCAAGGCATTAAAGTTGAACCCTGTACAAGCCATTCGCGGCGAATAAATCATGAGTAAACCAGTTATTCAGGTCCAAGACCTTTACAAGACCTACGAAGGTGCAGTGCCGGTAAAAGCGGTCAACGGAATTAATCTAACGATTACCGAAGGGGAGTTTACAGCGCTTAAAGGGCCGTCGGGATGTGGAAAAACCACTTTGCTCAATATGTTGGGCGGGCTCGATACGCCTACCGCAGGCTCGATCGAAGTAGGAGGCGTGGACATCACCAAGCTTCCACAAAATGAGCTCATCGACTTCCGTCTTCGCAATATCGGATTCGTTTTTCAAGCCTATAACCTCATTCCTGTGCTCTCTGCTACGGAGAATGTAAGCTTCATTATGCTGCTACAGAATCGTCCGAAGGAGGAGCGAGAGGAACGCGCCCGTCAACTGTTGCAAAGCGTAGGCCTGACCGGTAAAGAAGATAAGCGACCAGGTCAGCTCTCTGGCGGTCAGCAGCAGCGTGTTGCCGTTGCCCGTGCCCTTGCGAGTAAGCCTCAGTTTGTCCTTGCGGATGAGCCGACAGCGAACCTTGATTCGGAATCGACAGCGAACCTACTCGACATCATGCTCAAGCTGAACAAGGAGGAAGGAATGACGTTTGTTTTTGCCACGCACGACGATCGTGTGATTAGCAAAGCGCGGAGAGTTGTTGCGGTGAGTGATGGGAAAATCATTAGCGATACATCGAAATAATGCGCTACTTCCGTTGGATCATAACGCTCGTATTCCTGTTGGTTCTTGTAGGCGTCAATGCCCAAGAAAAAGAGGATTGGAAGAAAAATTGGTCGCTGACGGGGCACCACAAACTGTTGTATCAACACAACAGTATTAACGAGAATTTTGTGCCACAGGGCGGTCCTTTTACGCTGCCCTTACCAGAGCTCAAGACAAATGAATATCTGTACCATAACAGGCTTAATATTCGGTATTTCGGCAAAAAGTTCACCTTTGCGGCAGGCGTGAGAAATCGAATTTTTGCGGGCTATACGAATACCAATTTCGATCAGCTCCTCGCCGACAACATTCCCCCCTACACCAGCTACGATTCATACCTTTCGTACCAGCACCAGCCGGGCTATTTGCCTCTGTATATTCCTTGGTTTCAGACCAAAACCGCCTCTGCTCTTACGGTTTTTGACCGATTTTATATGGATATGGATCGCGAAAAGTGGCACTTGCGCCTCGGTCGCCAGCGCATAAATTGGGGCATTAATCAACAGTTTAATCCCAACGATCTCTTCAATCCGTTCAATCTTTTTGACATTGATTACGAGGAGAGGCCTGGGGTGGACGCGATACGTTACGAGCGTTACACTGGAATGCTGTCGAGCTGGGAAGTTGCCTTCGCGCCTGCCGACAGCATAAAGCGAACGGTGCTCGCCTATCGGTACCGAACCAACTACAAAGGATACGATCTTCAGGCCATCGCCGGTAAATGGAAAACGCGCATCGCTATAGGTGGCGGGTGGTCAGGAAACATTAAACAATCTGGATTTAGTGGCGAGTTTACCTTCTTCATGCCCTACAAAGACCTGCCTCAGATCAATCCAGCACAAACGAATTTCGTGTTATCGACCTCCGTCGACTATGCGTTTTTAGAAGGACCGTTTGTGTCACTGGGGTACTTGTATAATTATCGAGGTACTGGTGATCCATCATTGATGAATCTCGCAGGGGGAAACTTCACGACCTCTAGTCCTTACGGTCCACTTCCGTTTAGACACACCGCAACAACCTCCGTTTTAGGGTCCTTTACAGATCTTTGGG
>CBFHKC010000041.1:0-10487 GCA_965656315.1 uncultured Schleiferiaceae bacterium
GTATACGTCACCCGATACCACTCGGAAGTTTCCGACAACTGTGGCGTTCGTATCTATTCCATTCAGGTTGATACGCTTCGCCCCACCATTTAAGGCGTAGGTGAAATTGTCCGTGTTGAACACGCCGTACTTCTTACGCATGTTGATCAAACTGCTCGTGTAGAAATAAATCTTTTGACGGTGCTGGTTTTGATAGTAGTTCCAAAGAATCGACTTTTCACAAATACGGCACGGATCATTGATGGATTCATCGTAACCTAACTCCTCAAACATGTAGAGCATCTTCGGACCAGGGATGGCGTATAAAAAGGCACTCGTTAGAACCTTACGGTCGGCCATGGTCGCTAAGCTACGTGTATTGTAGTTGCCGTTCGAATTTCCGTAAGTCTTGATTTGGAACCCAGAGCGCTCCTCATCGTGGCTCTCCATGTAACTGATCAGGTGTTTGTCTGCCCATCCACGTTCCTTATAAATGCCCCAGCTAAAATCACTGTTTGCGGTGTAGCCCATCGCTGCTTCGTAGTAGGCGTGGGTGACATTACCCCAAAGCAACATGCCGTAGTCGCTCAACTCCTTCTCCTCCTGGTTCGGTCCCCAGTGCTCTAGAATCACATAAAAGTCCTGCTTGACATTCCACAACGTGTCTGCAAGGCGCTTGAGCTCTGTGATACGCGGGGCTTGATAGCTGTCCGCGTTTGAGCTATTCGTGAAGCCTTTGGTGAAGTCAAAACGAATACCGTCGATGTGGTATTCCTCGATCCAGTGCGTGTTAATACGGTCCATATAGTCGCGCGTAGGCTGTGCGAAGTGGTTAAAATCGTTCCCCCAACAGTTTGGCGGGTGCGGACAATTTTGATTCATATACGGGTTGTTCGCTGCCGGACGATTATTGGCTGCATCCCACCACATTTGAGCGATCGGATTTTGTCCGTAGGCATGATTAAAAACTTGGTCTGTAATCACCGCAATACCACGGCTGTGACAGCTGTCTACGAACTCCTTAAATTTTTCTGGGGTGCCGTAATATTTGTCGAGCGCCATGTGGAACGAAGGATTGTATCCCCAGCTCGAATTGCCCTCGAATTCAGAATTTGGCATAAGCTCGATCGCGTTGATACCTAAGCGAGCTATATAGTCCAGAGTATCAATCAAGGTTTGGTAGTTGCGCTCGTCGACGAAATCACGAATCAGTAACTCATAAATGACCAATTCCTCCGCATCCGGTGCCTCAAAATTTGTGTTTTTCCAAGAATAGTCAGGCTTTGCGGTTTCATATAAACTTACAATACCCGTAGTCTTTCCTGTAGGGTAGTCCGGCAAGTTCGGGTAGGTCGTATTCGAGATATAACCGTCGTTCCATGGATCCAAGACCTGAGTCGAAAACGGATCTGCGATTCGCAACTCGCCATCTATCATGTATTGGTAGGTGAATGGAGTCCCCGCAGGAACGGTCATTTCTTTAAACCACCACTGACCTCCTGGATTACGCGTCATAGCGTTCAAAGTATCCGGCATGTAGTCGTTCAAGGACGTGAGTACATAGACACGGCTTTTTCCTGGCGCATACAATTGAAAAAATAGGGTCGTATCATTTACTTCGTTCAAGCCCATTTTAAAGCCCGAAGGCAAAACAGCAACCTCTAATGGTGCGTTTACCGCATAATAGATTGTATCGTTTGAGGTTTGTGTACCCAATTCTGCCGCGACATACAACTCATGCACGCCAGGCGTGGTCGCCGTCACATAAAACGAGCTTTGCTTCGTAGAGTCATTGTACACCTGCGTTCCATTATCGTACACAGTTACATCCGCCTTTTGCGTTGCCGCTATCACCACTTCTATCGAATCCCCGACATTCACCAAAGGGGAAGACGTTGGCGACATAAATTTCGCTAGCAACCCTGTATTTGACGGATAAACGTCATAGTAGATGTCTGCGCCCGATGCGGCACGACCCACATTTGAACCACTAGCATCGCGAAATACGAAGGCTAGTTGCTGCACACTAACTCCTGCTCCAAACCCATAATACGTAGGGATGTGGTATTTAATCTGATGTTTATTGTTTCCTAGCGCCGTCATTAACACATTAGGGTCCGCTGTTCCCCAATTTCCTTGCACATGTTTCCAGTCTGTTGGCGATGTGCTCTGATTTGTGATTAGCCCCGCATGTGCATAGACTGGAACTATACCGTTTAGCGCACCATTGCCTTGGGAAGCGTCATATACGATGGTAACAGTGTCGTTTTGAGCGGGGAACGCGGGGGTAACCGACAGTACTTGAGCGGTAACACTAAGGCTTAAAAGCCAAAAACATGTGAGGATAAGGTTGCGCATTTGAACTTATGTATATTCGGGTTCGGGAAAGGTGTAAAGTTAATCTATATTGCTGGCTCATTCTATTCAAAATATGGCTCTTCCTTACCTCTATTTAGCTGAAACGTCATCAGATAATGAAACCTTGATTAAGGAGTGGATTACTTCTAATGGCCTCCTCGGGGAGAAGTTCGTAAAGGATCTGATTCCAAAGATTGAAGTATTACTTCAAACGGAGCACCAGACTGGGCGTATCGAATCTCTGAACGGCGTTACTTTCGAAATGACACAAAAAGACGGAGCTCCTTTACTCTATTTTGATGTGGCTCAAAGCAATCTAGCGCTGTACAAGAGCGTCGAGGAATTAGAGGCTCTAAAGGTCTACACAAGAGCGCTGAACCATGATATTGCAACTCCGCTACAAAGTATATCATTACAAGCTGAGTTGCTTTCAATCAAAGGCTGCGAAAACCCAGAACTGTTTAATAAGTTAGTGAACAGCATTAAAGAAAGCATCTTTGCAAGTCAAAACATAGTCGAAGACTTGAGTTCTTTCTCGAAACTAACATTGACTACGAACGAAGTTTCTAATGTGTTTGAAGTAATAACGCACGTGAAGAAAATCCTAGCTGATCAAATCCAAGAAAAAAATGCTGTCATTGCCTTTGGGGCCTTTTCAAGTCTTCAAATTCAGCCCTTTCGATTGCTCATCATACTTAAGAATATTATTCAAAATTCCCTTAAATACGCGGGTGAGTTAAATCCACAAATTCTGATCTATGAAACTAAAGGTAAGGAACACTACACCATCAGCATTCGTGACAACGGTATTGGAATTCCGCTAGAGGAGCAAGAAGATATATTTTCTCCCTTTAACCGAGCTTCGAACGTCGGTAAAGTTGCCGGTACGGGTGTAGGGCTGAATACCTGCAAGAGCCTAATGGAAGGTGCAAACGGAGAAATCAAGATCGACTCTCCATTAAACAAGGTGGAAGAAAACAAGGGAACAGCTATCCACTTACTCTTCCCGAATAGTATGGTCATCGAATAAACCCTAACAACACATTGTCATAATCTATATCAGATCAAAGAAGCGATAGCTGGTGTTTATTAATTTTGTGTTTAAATAAAATACATTATGAAAATCCCTATCATCAAACATTTGGTCGATTTCGTAGAAAAGAACGACGAAGATTACTTGCACGAAACTATCGAAGTACTTGAATCTATGGCGGATGTTCCGACCTTAAAGGACGAGGAACTCGAAGTGATTGGAGAGTTGATTTCGAACATGTATGGAGCGATCGAAGTACAGAAAGAAATCTCAGCAGGTGTCGCTAAAAAAGACGCATTAAACGGCTTTATGAAGCGCGTTCTGGGAAGTATCAAATAATAGGCGTAAGCGTTATTATGCGATCACACATATAGCGCACTACATCCGGATCGTGTGAAATAAAGATCATACTGAGTCCACGACTAAGTTTGATTTCGTTCAGTAGGTTCAGCACCTGAGATTGAACGCTTACATCTAATGCGCTCACACTTTCATCACAAATCAAAATTTCTGGGGCTACCGCTAGTGCACGGGCAATTCCGATGCGCTGGCGCTGGCCTCCTGAAAATGCAGCCGGCTTTTTCTTTAAGTCTTCTCTAGACAGCCCCACCTCCTCAAGCAAAGCTGCTGCCTTTTCTGAGCGCTCCTTACTACTAAGTGACGAGTGCTGCTTTTTAAGTACCGCACTTAGTATACTTCCGATCGTTTTTGCCCCATTCAACGCGCTGAAAGGATCTTGAAAGACGAAGCTCACCTTTTGTTTTTCGCAAGTATAATTAATGCTACCATCACTCGTTTCCACCAGCGCTACGATGGCACGGCCGATGGTACTTTTGCCGCTTCCCGAGGGTCCGATCAGCCCTAAAGTCTCTCCTTTAAAAAGTGTCATATCGAAGCCTTCAACCACCGTCTTTTCTGTGGTCGACCAGCCTTTTGATTGTGCAAATGCGATCTTTAAATTCCTGATTTCCAAAACAGGGTTCTCCTGCACTGGCGTGGCCAATTCCGTCTGCAGCCTTTCTTTCTCTTCCAGAAAGTCGTCCAGCACCGGGAGCGGATATGGGCGCCCTTTTTTCGGGGGTCGACATCCCAGCAGACCCTGTGTATAGGGGTGTTTTGCTGCAGTAAAAATCTCTTTGGCCGGACCTTGTTCGACGGTAGTACCACGGAAAAGTACGAGTACACGATCAGAAAAATCAGCGACCAATTCTAAGTCGTGACTGATCAACCACAGTGCTGTACCACGCTTCGTGACGAGGCGGCGCAATAATTCGAGCACCTTACCCTCCACCTCTTTATCAAGGGCAGTAGTGGGTTCATCAGCAATAATCAGGGCCGGCTCTAACAGCATGGCCATAGCGATTACTACGCGCTGACGCTGACCGCCACTCATCTGAAAGGGATATTTTTCAAGGCTTACGGCAGGTTCTGGAACCTCGACTTCCTCTAAGGCCTGGGTGATGCGTGCGCGAATCTCGGTAGCCGATAATGCGGTATGCTCCTGTAAAACTTCCGAGAGCTGCGTCCCGATACGCTTTGTGGGATGGAGTGCGGTCATGGGGTCTTGGAAGACCATGGCAACGGATGTGGAACGTAATTGGGCCCAGTCGGAGGAAGAAAACTGAAGCAGTTCTTGACCTTGAAACAGCGCCTTAGAGGCCTTTACCTCAGCGTTGGGTGAGAGTAAACCCATCGACAACAATGCGCTGACAGATTTGCCCGAGCCACTCTCTCCAACCACCGAAACAATCTCGCCCGGGTGGATGGTGAGGTTGAAATCGTGAACGACTTCCTTGCCCGAAAAGGCAACATGCAAGCCCTGTATGTCAACGATCGGAGGAGCCATGGATTAGTTCGACCAGAGGGCCATTTGCTGTAAAATCAAATGCTCGATGTCCCTGTAGCCATCTTGCCAGTGCTGACCTGCAGACTCCCCAGTACGGGTGACCACGAGGTTGTGCTGCGGGTCGATGAAAATGTTTTGGCCGTCTTTGCCTCGGAAGCCAAAAATGTGGTCGTAAGGTGCAGGGTAGATCCAAAAACTGTGTCCGTAGAAGGGACTTTTAAAACCTGTGGTCGCCTGGTGAAGGAAGGTAGAATCGACTACGGCGTGGCCATCGACGTTTCCATGGTGGAGTACAAATTGGCCCAATTTTGCAAAATCTCGTGTTGACGCATTCAAACAACAAAAGCCGAGTTCTAAGCCGCCTTTCTGGTCCAAATGCCAAGTAGCCGTCGTCTCAAAACCCACTTTAGCAAAGAGCTCGCGGTTGGCATAACTAGAAATGCTTTCGCCTACGGCGCGGCTTAATGCGATGGTGAGGACTTGGGTAGAGGCGCTCAAATATTCAAACACCTCGCCAGGAGCCGTCTTGCCCGAAGGCGTTTCCAGCGTCGCCGCCACAACGTCATCGCCGTAGTAGATTTTTGCCGTGTTGCTCAGTGGGTTTTTATACGATTCGCTCGTTTGCATGCCAGAGGTCATGGTAGAGAAATGACGCAGCGTTGGGATTACATGGCCTTCAGGTACTTCAAATTCTGCTACGTAGTTCGTGATGGGGTCGTCCCAAGAACCGATGTAGCCGTCTTGAATGGCGATTTGCGTGAGTAATGTAATGACCGTTTTCGCGGATGAAAAGCTGTTCGAAATGACGGTAGGGCCGTGTGCGTTGTAGTATTCTTCGAACACGATGCTGTCGTTGTGTACAGCGACGATGCCCGCTGTTCCTATCTCGGCAAGCTGCTCAGCGATGGTCGGGTCCAGAGCAAGTTTGCTTTGGGCCTCTGGCAGCGGAGCCGGTCGTAGTGCAGGAATTTCGCGCTGGTCAAAGTGGTTTCTATCGTACAGGTGAGCGCTCTTGTATCCGTCTAGGTAAGAGCCCTGAATTCCGCGAATGAGGTAGCTGTACGGAGAAAATTTCACAACAAGGACTAAGGCGAAGAGGACCGCTACTGCGCGATAGACTTTTTTCATAACGTAAAGGGTTGCGTTGTCGGAATAAAGGTGCATTCAAACAACGATTGGAAATGTGTTTTAATTTTTGCTTTCACCTCCTCTAGATCTAGGGTACGGCCCAATTCTAGATGAAGCGAAGTGACCGCCTTATCGGTGATACCACACGGCACGATGTAGCCAAAATGGGTCAATTCGGTGTTCACATTAAATGCAAACCCGTGCATCGTCGTCCAGCGTGACGCCTTGACTCCCATGGCACAAATCTTTCGTGCAAAAGGAGTACCTGCATCGAGCCAAACGCCCGTTTCTCCGTCGGAACGTCCAGCCTTCAGGCCATAATCGGCCATCGTTAAAATGATCGACTCTTCGAGATAGCGCAAATATTTGTGAATGTCCGTGAAGTAGTGATCCAAATCCATGATCGGGTATCCCACAATCTGGCCCGGGCCGTGGTACGTGATATCTCCACCGCGATTTACGGGGTAATATTCGATGCCTTCCGCGGCTAGTCTCGCCTCATCCACCAGCAAGTGATCGATCGAGCCGCTTTTTCCAAGTGTGAACACCGGAGGGTGCTCCACAAAAAGAAAATGATCGGTAGTTTCTTTCGCGTGTTCTGGCTCTTTTCTATTGACCAATTTCTGATCAACCGTCTGCTGAAACAGCTTCGTCTGAAAATCCCAGGCGTCCCCATAGCTCACGCGTCCTATGTCTTGAAATTCTACCTTTCTCATCGTCTATGCTGCCAGCTCCATTGGAGTCCTATCGGCATATAAAGTTCCCACCTAGCTAAGCCGCTCGGCCCGCCGTTTGTTCTGCTGATCTGCGGCCACACATACACACTCATATGCGCGTTAGGCCAATATGCGTATTGAAGTCCTGCTCCTGCCCCACTGACATTTGAACCAAACATTTCGCCGCTCAGCGTACGGTTCATATTGCTGCGCAGAAGGCCGTGTACATCTGCAATCAAGCTGTGTTTTAGATCCGACCGGCCGTACATCAAATAGTGGGTACGGTAGGTGGTTTGTAGGGTTTGCGAAAACGGCGCCCAGCGGTAAGAAATTTCGCCGCCCAGCCCTGTTTTCGGTGTAAAAAAGAGCGTTGTGCCCGCTGTAGAGGTGAAGGACATGTTCGAAATGGAGCTTCCTCTACCCTCCGCACTTGCCACTCCAGAAACATGGAAGAGCTGTGTACCCTTTTGGTAGTAGGGTTGCGCGTGTGAATTGGCCACAAAAAAGATGGTCAAAAGCAACGTGTAAAATCGGTTGAGCCTCATACCGCTAAGCTACAAAAGCCAATTATCTTTGTCACCTCTAAAACATCATTGCATCATGGCAAGACTTTTATCAGAACAGGAACTGCTTAGACGTGAATCGTTGAACAAACTCAAAGGGTTAGGCATCGATCCGTATCCAGCAGCAGAATACCCAGTAACGCACTATGCATCAGCCCTTTCAGCCGACTACAAAGACGGCGCAGAAGGCTTCGAAAACGTGTGTTTAGCCGGTCGTTTGATGACCAAACGCATCATGGGTAAGGCCTCTTTTGCAGTCCTCGCTGACTCTACGGGCGAGATGCAGATCTACGTCAATCGCGACGAAATCTGTCCCGAAGAC
Source organism: uncultured Schleiferiaceae bacterium (assembly GCA_965656315.1). GTDB lineage: Bacteria > Bacteroidota > Bacteroidia > Flavobacteriales > Schleiferiaceae > UBA10364. Next base: position 7,946 of record CBFHKC010000041.1, read on the forward strand.
GACAAAACCATGTACAATGATGTCTTCAAAAAGCTCTTAGACATCGGTGATTTCATCGGCGTGAAAGGACACATGTTCACTACACAAACCGGTGAAATGAGCCTCCACGTGAAAGAACTCGTCGTACTTTCAAAATCATTGCGTCCACTTCCTGTCGTGAAAAAAGATGCCGATGGAAACATCTACGATCAGCTTACTGATCCAGAAATCCGTTACCGTCAGCGTTACGTCGACCTCGTCGTTAACCCAGGCGTGAAGGAAATCTTCCGCAAGCGCAACCGCATCATGTCGACCATGCGCCGCATTTTTGACGATGCTGGCTACATGGAGGTGGAAACACCGATCCTACAACCTATCCCAGGTGGGGCTGCTGCACGTCCGTTTATGACTCACCACAACGCGCTCGACGTGCCGTTGTATCTGCGTATTGCCAACGAGCTCTACCTCAAGCGTCTGATCGTAGGTGGTTTTGAAGGGGTGTATGAATTTGCCAAAGATTTCCGCAACGAAGGAATGGACAAAACGCACAACCCAGAGTTCACCGTGATGGAAATCTATGTAGCCTACAAAGACTACCACTGGATGATGAAGTTTGTCGAAAATATGCTTGAAGACGTAGCGACCGCGGTAAACGGGACTACTGACGCAACCATCGGCGAGAATACAGTAAGCTTCAAAGCGCCATACGCCCGCGTCCCTATTTTGGAAGCCATCAAAGTACATACTGGCCTTGATTTGAACGGAAAGTCAGAAGAACAGGTACGTGAGGCAGCGAGATCTATCGGCCTTGAGGTGGACGAAACCATGGGTAAAGGAAAGCTTATCGATGAGATCTTCGGAGAAAAATGTGAGAAGCATTACATCCAACCGACCTTCATTACCGATTACCCCGTCGAGATGTCTCCGTTGTGTAAAAAACACCGTGATAACCCAGAGCTCACCGAACGTTTCGAGCTTATGGTGAATGGAAAAGAGGTTGCAAACGCCTATTCAGAGCTCAACGATCCTATCGATCAGCTTGAGCGTTTCGAGGACCAATTAACCCTTAGCGAAAAAGGCGACGACGAGGCTATGTTCATCGACCAAGACTTCGTTCGCGCGTTGGAGTATGGAATGCCACCAACCTCAGGTTTGGGAATTGGTATCGACCGCTTAACGATGATGCTCACCAACCAAGACAGCATCCAGGAAGTTCTGTTCTTCCCACAGATGCGTCCAGAGAAATTTGACACCGTGGCCAGCCCGGCAGAATTCGAAGCGATCGGCGTGCCTGCAGAATGGGCCGTACATATCGCACAAGCCGGCTACCACACGGTCGAAGCCCTGCGCGATAACAAACCCGCAGCATTGCACCAAAAGCTGAACGGTTTCCGTAAAAAGAATAAATTAGACGTAGCAGCCCTCGCACTCGATGTAGTCGAAGGCTGGTTCAACTAAACTTCACCGCCATGAATCCACGTATCTCCCATCACTTTCGAAGCATCTTGCTGACGTTCTTTTTTCTCATCACAGGATCCTTCGCAGTGACGGCCGTACACAGGTTTTCGGTGATTTTTGTCCCAAGCCTCGACTTTACCGCTCTTGGCACCGCTGCTGACCCTGCGGCATTCGTAGCAGAGTATATGGCAGAACATCCAACCGCAATATGGTGGGCAATCTTTGCGCACGCGTTCGGCGCTTTTGTAGCCGTATACCTCACCACACAGTTCACGAAAGTGGGCATATGGAAAGAGGGCCCTGCGCGTAAGTCGTTCTACCCTGCACTCATCGTAAGTTGGTTTTATTTGATTGCCGTCTACCTCAACACCCAAACCGTGCCAACCGGCATGGAGTGGCTCGCAGTAGACCTTGCACTTACGGCAGTTGCCTCTGCTTTTGCCTTTAAGCTTGGCGGAGGGCTTCGCCTTATCGAGCCCGGCAAAGTCAAATAATCGCCCATGAAACGTGTACTGAACATTTTTAAAAACATCGGCATTGTCATCCTGGCCATGTTTGTCGGCAACCTAGCAATGATTGGGCTTTTAGAGCTCGGACATAGCTTTTTTGGGGACCTAGACGGCTTCGATCCGACAGCACCCTATTCCGAAAGAGCTGCCGCGGTAAGCATCTACCTTGAAGCACACCCGTTCGCCGTGTATTGGATCTTCTTCGAACATGTCATGGGCGCTTTTGTGGGCGTCTATATTGCCACCTTCTTAAGTAAACCTCGTCGTGTTTTTCGCAAAGGATTTGAACGCAGTACTCTTATCGCACCAGCCATCGTTGCACTGCTCTATGTGCTCGGTACCGTGACAAACGATCTAGTTACTGTACCTATGAGTATTACTTGGTCCGCCCTAGATCTTCTTTTGGTAGTTCTATTTTGTGTCCTTGCATTTTTACTCGGTGGTGGCTTTAAGAAACAATCTTCGCTAGATGCCGTTACCTCTGAAGAAGAAACCTACCGCGGATAACGCGCCCAGTTCGAGCCCATTTTGAATACCTACCCGGAAGACTTATTTGAAAGTATTGAATTTGACCTGGTGAAACAGGCCATCATTAG
>CBFHKC010000041.1:10586-13478 GCA_965656315.1 uncultured Schleiferiaceae bacterium
GCGCGCGGTTACTGAGCGTGCACGGGAGCGAATCGCAGGACTTCGCCCTTCTAGTGACTACGCTGTGGTCATGCGTGACTTGCAAGAAGTCCATGAGGTCTTGGGGCTGTACCAAAGTGATTTTTCCGTTCCCGCGCTAGCTTCAGAAGACATCAAACCGTTTTTATTGCGCTTGAAAATTCAAGGCGCAACACTCGAAGGTGAAGACTTTTTGATTCTAAAAAACATGATTGAGAGCTTCAATCGTGTCTACAGCTTTTTCAAGACGCATGCCGACCGAACGCCTTCGATGCAGAGCAAATTGTCCCATCTGAGCAAGAACAAAACCGTTCCTGATGAGATCGACCGCGTGTTAGATCGCCGTGGGGTCGTTAAAACTTCTGCTTCTGCCGCACTGGGGAAAATCCGAAGCGCACTAGCTAAAAAGCGCGCTGCAGCCGACCGCATTTTCTACCGTGCCGTAAAAAAATACTCCGGGTCAGGTATGCTGGCCGATATTCAAGAAAGCGTGCACGACAACAAGCGTGTGCTCGCGATTGAAGGTGCATTCAAGGGACAAGTGAACGGTGTCTTCCATGGCTCTTCTTCCAAGGCGACCATTTTTTATGTGGAGCCTGCTGAGACCCTCGAGATTAATAACGAAATAGCGGTTTTAGAGGACGAAGAAAAGCGCGAGGTGACCCGCATTTTACGCCTACTCACTTCGTTTGTGGCAGGATACCGCGATGAATTGCGTGATTACAGCACTGCACTTTACCAGATCGACTTTGTCAATGCAAAAGCGTTGTATGCGCTTGCTGAAGAGGCGTGCCTTCCACAACTGACCGACAGACCGCACGTACACCTGATCAAAGCCATCAACCCTGTGCTTCGTGCGTTCAATGCACCAAAGGAAAAAGGCGTGGTGCCGCTTGACATTCGACTCGACACACACACCCGTATTTTGGTGATTTCGGGACCGAATGCTGGGGGGAAATCCATAACCCTGAAAACCGTGGGACTTTTGCAGCTGATGTTGCAAAGCGGGATGCTCGTTACGGTTCATCCAGATAGTACGATGGGCTGGTTTAATGGTCTGATGGCCGATATCGGCGATTCACAAAGTATAGAGAATGAGCTCTCGACCTATAGTTCGAAGCTGACGAAAATGAATCACTTTCTCAACGCGGCCTATGGGAAGACGCTCGTACTGATCGATGAGTTTGGATCGGGTTCCGATCCGGATTTAGGCTCGTCCATGGCGCAAGTGTTTTTGAAAGAGCTGAACAACAGCAAGACCTTTGGCGTGATGACCACGCACTACAATAGCATCAAGGCGTTGGCAGGGGAATTGGTACGTGTGGAAAATGGCTCGATGCAATTCAACTCAACGGATCTAACCCCGGAGTATGTGCTGAACCAGGGCGTGCCAGGGAGTTCGTACACGTATGAGGTAGCGCAGAAGGTCGGCGTGAGCAAAGCGTTGATCGACCAGGCGCGGGATGTGCTGGATGAAAGCACCGTGGCCGTGGATCGATTGCTGGTGGGGATTCAGAAGGAGAAAAATGAATTGACACGGCAGCGCGAGAAATTGGCCCAGCGGTTGGAAGAATTGGAACAGCTTAAAGACAAGCAGGACCGAAAAATTTCGCAGCTTGAGGATAAAGTTCGTCGTCAAAGTGCGATGAATGAGCAGCAGAATGCGATGATTACTTGGGGTAAAAAATTCCAAAATCTCGTTAACGAATACGCAGAACAGCGCAGTAAAAAAGGCAAAGACGAAGTCGTCGGACGCTTTAAAGTTTACGCGGGAGAACGCGCTTCACAAACCTCTGAGGAGCGTGAAGTGAAGAAGTCGAAATACCAGAAACAGAAGGAACGCAAGATCAAGAAGCTTATCGCAACACCAGCAAAAGTGGGGGATCGAGTGAAATTGATCGGTTCGCGACAGCCGGGTGAGATCGTTGAGATTAAAAAGGACCAGTACCTTCTCTCGATCGGAGCGCTCAGCACTTGGGTGACCCGTGATAAATTCATTCCTGCAGAAAGTCTTCATGGCGATAGCGGGACCGTTAAAGGCAAAGCACGCGGTGGTGTTCAAGAACCTCAGCCCGTGGTTGAAACCCCAGCTGTAGAGGAAGCGCCAAAGTCGCCGCAGGAGCAGCGCAACGAGAAAAAACGTGCTAAGCAAGCCATGAAGAGCGGTTCGGAAAATGCGGGGCAGCAACCTAGGAAATCCCGTTCGCGTAAAAGCAAACCAAAGACTGCACGTCCTGCCGAGAAGAAGGCAACGCCAGAATCGACTAAAGTGGAAACAGCGGAATTAACAACTGCCGAAAAACTAGCGCAGGTAACCGAAGCAGCGCCTTTGAAAAGTCCAGCGCCAAAAAAAGCGGTGGGTAAGAAAAAGGAATTGACCCCAGAACAGAAGGCACAGCTCGCAAAACCTGTGCGAAAAGTGGGCTCACCGAAGGCGAAAGAAGAGGAATCAGTAGCGGCTAAAAAAGACGCTACGGACGCTGATCTCGAGAAACTTAAGGCGTTCTTCGGGAAGAAGTAGAGGGTTAGTCTTCCGCAGTAGATCTCTCCTCGAGAACCTTGATTTTCAGATCTTTTTCCTCTATCGAACGCTGTGCCGCGAGCAAATCTGATTTCAACATTTCTACATCGCCTTTCGCCTGAGAAAGTGACGATTGCGTCTGTCCCAATTCACTTTGAAGGGTTTCGTTTTTACCCACTAATTCTTCAATCGCCCCTTTAAGGTTGCGGACATTCACAAAGTTGTATGCTACAAACACCACAAATGCTAAAGAGATTACCCAGTTCGTCATGCGAAATGCATCGCCGTCGGTCATAAAAATAAAATAGGCGGAGGCAGCTACTGCCAACGCTCCTACCGTGATAGCGGCAAAT
>CBFHKC010000042.1:0-12967 GCA_965656315.1 uncultured Schleiferiaceae bacterium
GCAAGGCCACCGAAGAGGTTTCCAGCAAGCTCAGCGCCCAAGGGTTCGACTGTGCCGCCTACCACGCCGGTTTAGGCTTTGAAGACCGTTCCCGCGTTCAAGAAGACTTTGTGAACGACCGCATAAAAATTGTCTGTGCCACCGTAGCCTTCGGGATGGGGATCGACAAATCGAATGTGCGCTTCGTCATTCACTACAACATGCCCAAAAACATTGAGGGCTACTACCAGGAGATCGGCCGTGGCGGTCGTGACGGCCTCGAAGCACAGGCCATCCTATTCCACAGCTTTGCCGATGTGATCCAGCTGCGCAAATTTGCCGAGGGAGCCACCAATGAAGCTGTACAGCTTGCCAAGCTCGACCGCATGCAGCAGTTCGCCGAGGCCACCTCATGCCGCCGCAAAATACTATTGACCTATTTCGGCGAAGAGCTCGCAGAAGATTGTGGCCACTGTGATGTGTGCCGCAACCCACCAGAGTTCATCGATGGCACCATCCTCGCGCAAAAGGCCCTCTCTACGGTCTATCGTGCGCAGGAGCAGGAAGCGATCGGCGGTATCGTAGATGTGTTGCGCGGCGCTAGAAATGCCAATGTACTTTCTAAAGGACTCGACCAGCTGAAAACCTACGGGATCGGTGCACAAACCTCGTGGTTCGACTGGCAGCAGTACATCGTGCAGATGGTCAACCAAGGTTTACTAGAGATTGCCTTCCACAAGAACAACGCCTTAGAACTGACCCCACTCGCACGCCAAGTCCTCTTCGAAGGCAAGCGCGTGAAACTTACCGTGCCTCAGCGCCGTGAAGCCGGCAAAAAAGCCCCTGCCAAGAAAGCGTCCACCGCCAAGGGCAAAGCTGGCCTCTTTGAGCATTTGCGCAAATTCAGAGCGTCCCTCGCCAAAGAGCGCGGCCTGCCGCCGTACCTCATTTTCAACGACGCCTCACTCAAGGAGATGGAGAAGTATGCGCCGCGCACAGAAGCTGCCATGCTGGAGATCTCAGGGGTCGGTGCACGCAAGATGGAAGTCTATGGGGAGCTGTTTCTCACGGAGATTAATGCCTACCTGAATCAAAAAACGGGCGGCAAGTCCGACACGGCCCTAAAATCCTATGAGCTCTTTGCGGCGGGAGCCAGTGTCGAAGAGATTGCGGAGCAGCGCGGATTAAAATCGGTCACGATCATCTCGCACCTTTGTAAATGCTTCACGGACGGCAAACCTGTCGACCTAAGCCAATTCATTTCTCCCCAAGAACTCGCCCAAGTCAAAGCCCAGAAAACCCTCCTCGGCGATCCCCAAGAGCTCAAGCCTTATTTCGAGGCGCTGAACGAAGAGGTGCCCTATGAGCGTATTCGTATTGCGTTGACGTTGTTGGGTCGGGGGTAGGTTAGAGTATCTAGGAGTGGGGCAGGATCGGCGGTGCTTGAATATGTGCTGGCGGATCAGGATTATGGCCTAGAGACGTTTGAGGAGATCGAGAAATTGGAGGAGAAACATGCCTTTCGTCGCTCAACTCCAATTCTTACCTTAACACCTCCAAAGTAAAAGCGAATTCTTCCAATGAAAACAATCGAAGTAGTTGCAGGTGTCATTAAAGACAAACAGGGTCTGACCTTGGCTGTTCAACGAGGTGAAAGTTCTAAAGAGTACATTTCTAAGAAGTGGGAGTTCCCAGGAGGAAAGATTGAAGAAGGGGAAAGCCGTGAGGATGCTTTGTCCAGGGAGTTATCCGAGGAATTGAAGATCGAGACGACTATTGGGGATTTGGTGATGACAGTGGATCATACGTACCCAGATTTTCGTTTGATCATGCATGCTTATCACTGTGAGATTATTTCGGGTGAATTGACCTTAACTGAACATCTTGATCAAAAATGGCTGAGAGGATCTGAATTGAAAGATTTAGATTGGGCTGCAGCAGATATTCCCATCGTAGATAAACTGATTCTTTAGATGCCATACCACCAAACCATCCCATCCCACCAAAGCACACTTATTGTAAACAAGCCGAATGTTGAAAAGAAAGTCTTATCAACATTAAAGAGTCGTCTGCGTGACTGCCGGAGTTATCAAATTTCAGTAGCCTTTATAACTACGAGTGGCGTTGCGTGCATCATAGAACAGCTCAAGGAACTTGAAGCGGCCGGTATACAAGGGCGTATTTTAACTTCTACCTATTTAAATTTCACGCAGCCTGAAGCGCTAAGACGTCTATTGCAGTTTAGTAACCTTGAGTTAAGAATTGAGACGAAAAAAGCGTTTCACTCAAAAGGATATTTATTTGAATTAGAAGAAGGTGGAATTGATCTTGTTATGGGGTCAAGCAATCTTACACAGTCGGCCTTAACCACAAATATTGAGCTAAATGTAAAGCTTCAAGGTCTAGAGGATCAAGATGAATTGGTTCAAGATTATCAGTCGGACTTTACAGAGCAATGGGAGCAAGCGACGGTAGTAGACGAATCCTTTATTCAATCTTACACCGAACTTTACGATTCTACTAAGCGAACCTATGGATCACTACAAGTAGAAGAGACCACAGTTACTTACGGAACATCGTCAACCACTGAGTTTCGTCCAAATGCGATGCAGATTGATGCATTAGAGTCCTTAGAGCACTTGCGAGAGGAAGGAGCGGATAAAGGACTTATTATTTCCGCTACGGGGACAGGTAAAACTTTTCTGAGCGCTTTCGACGTGAAAAGAGTTGGGCCAAAGCGAATGCTATTTATTGTGCATCGTAGAACGATCGCCGAAAAGTCCATGGAAAGTTACAAGGCTATCATGCCGGAGGTAGATATGGCGCTTTACAGTGGAGCGGGTCGAGACGCTTCTGCAGACTATTTGTTTGCCACGATTCAATCCATCGCAAATGATCTAGAAAAGTTTGATCCAGACGCCTTCGACTACATCGTTATCGATGAAACGCATCGGGCTGAAGCCTCAACCTATAAGCGCGTAATGGATTATTTCAAGCCGATGTTTATGTTGGGAATGACAGCCACTCCTGAACGTACTGACGGAATCCATGTGTTCTCGCTTTTTGATCATAATATCGCCTACGAAATTCGTTTGCACCAAGCCTTAAAGGAAGAGATGTTAGTTCCGTTTCATTACTATGGAGTCACAGATTTTGCTATAGACGGAAAGCTAATAGAGGACAATACAGAGTTTAATAAGCTGACTTCACCAGAACGAATTCGACACATCTTACACTTCGCAAATTTCTATGGTGCCTGTGATTCCTCTATTAAGGGGCTCGTCTTTGTATCAAGTATCGACGAAGCGGTGAAAATGTCTGAGCAGTTCAATAAAGCCGGGATTTCCACGATTGCCCTGACAGGTCGAGATAGTCATGAGCAACGTCAAGAAGCAATAGAGCAATTGGAACAAGGTGCGCTACGTTATATCATAACCGTAGACATTTTCAACGAAGGGGTAGATATTCCTTCCGTAAACCAAGTGCTGATGATCCGTCCTACCCAGTCTGCGATCATCTTTGTTCAACAGTTAGGTCGAGGACTCCGTAAAGCGGATAACAAGCAGTATTTAACGGTAGTCGATTTTATAGCCAACTATAAAAATTCATACCTCGTTCCCGTAGCACTTTATGGCGACACGAGCTTCAATAAAGATAACCTTAGAAAGCTTTTGGTTGGTGAGAGTCAAGGACTGCCAGGTGCATGTACGATAGATTTTGACCGTATTGCGCAGCAGCAGATTTTTGACTCGATTAATCAAGCAAACCTTCGGAAATTTGCGGACTTAAAGCTGGATTATAAGCTGCTTAAGAATGTGCGTGGGCGCATTCCTATGATGATGGATTTTCATTCTATGGGAAAACGCGATCCATACCAATTCGTGGAATACTCTGGTTCCTACTTTGAATTCGTTTGCAAAGCAGACTCCGACATAAACCTCCGATTAAACGACTTCAACAAAGAGCTTTTGGGGTACTTACAGAAGTTTGTAAATGATACTAAGCGCGGATTAGAATCAGATATTTTAATTGAAATTATTAAGCAAGGATCCTATCACTTTTCGGCAAAAGACCTAGCCAAAGTCGAAGCTGCCATACACGTAGTCAATCTTAATTTCGACTTTGTAAGACATCAGAAGTCGGATATGAGAATTTCTGAAAAGCTCGGTCTAGAACTAGTCCGAATCCAAGGAAGTCAGGTAGTTTCGACAGATCAATTCAGTTCGATTCTAAGCGACCGTACTTTCAAAAAATTTTTACTGGACTCTGCCCTATACAGTAGTTCCGTATTCAGTCAAAAGCTATCAAAAAGCCAATTATCAGGTGACTTCATTTTACACGAGAAATACTCCAGACGAGACATTCTCCGACTTCTGAATTGGGATAAAAATAGAAACTCAGCTATTCTGGGCGGCTACCGTATGAGTCCGGACGGTACGAATTGTCCAATCTGGGTAACCTACCATAAGCACGAGGTGGAGGACAGTATCAACTATGCCGATGAGTTTCTTTCTCCAACTAGATTCCAGTGGATGTCTCGTTCAAGACGCACAATTGCTTCAGGCGAATTAAAGCCTATTATCAATGCCCCTAAAAGCGGTGTTCGGTTACCATTCTTCATCAAAAAAGATGACAATGAAGGAATAGACTACTATTACCTAGGTGATGTCTTGCCTGTCCCAGGATCTGTCGAAGACTCTACTATGCCCGACGGAAAGGGAGGCACTCTAAACGTGGTCAAATTTGTATTTGAATTCGAGCACAAGGTTCCTGAGGAGTTGTATAACTATTTGATTAAGTAATATGCCCGAACTCAATCTCAATATCTGGAAGAACGGAGCTAAGCGAGCACCGCATAAACCCCTGTTGTTGCTGTATGCCTTGGGCCGCTGGTCGAATGGTCAGCGTGAATTTCCTTGGTTGGAGGTGAAAGAAAGGGTAGGGGGATTGATCGATCAGTTCGGCGGTAGTGCTAAGCCGGAGGCTTCGAATCCGTTTGTTCGATTGCAGCGTGATGGGGATGGGAAGTTGTGGCAGGTGGATGGTGAATTGGTCATCGGAGCCAGTGGAAATCCTCTAGTGAGTGCCTTGAATAGCCATAATAATATTGGCAGATTCACTCCCGAATTTGAAACGCAGCTTAAGAACCAGGCATTTTTCGATGGTCTAGTTAATGAACTTTTGGTCGAGCACTTTAGCGAAACCCAATTCCAAGATATCCTCGAAGCCTGTGGTCTAACCGCAGCAACGGAAACCTCCTACAAGCGCCGAAAGCGCAACCCAGAATTCCGCCAGTCCGTATTAGATGCCTACCACCATAAATGTGCAATCTGCGGCTATGATGTTTCCTTCCGCACAAAAATCATCGGAGTGGAAGCCGCCCATCTGCAATGGCACAATTCTCAGGGTCCAGACATCGTTCAAAACGGAGTTGCTCTTTGCGCCATCCATCACAAATTGCTTGACTACGGTGCGATTGGTCTTAACGACCAGTTGGAATTGATCTCAGCGAAAGGTATTCGAGGAGACGAAGCTCAGCGAGACTATTTCATTCACAGGCATGAAGGCCGACAAATCTCCCTCCCTCGCGACGGTATGGAAGAGCCGGGAGTAGCCTATGTGAATTGGCAACGGAAGGAGATCTTTAAGGGGTAGTAAAAAAACACCCCCACCGCTCAAAGGAGCAGTGGGGGTGTTGTGCTTAACAGGAGTTTAAAGCGGGATAAGGAAAACCCGCAGGTGAGGTTAGAAGCGGTAACCGAAGTTGAAACCGCCCATGAAGTCGACCGGGATGTCCCAAGTGTTGGGGTTTTGTTTGTAGAGCTTACGGCCTAAGCCAGTGAAAACGTCGATAGATACTTTATCGAAGACCTTCTTGTAACCGATCGTAAACCCTAAAGAGGCATAGTCCGAAGACTCAAGTTTTCTTGTTGAATAGTTAAATGCATCGCGACTGATGTAACGTGAGGCAAGACCTAAGTAGAGGTTTTGGTCAGAATTGACATCAGATCCTGCGTATTTGCGAATCCCCATTGAGAATCCACCGTTTTGATCAGTGCCTGTCCACTCTTTAAGATCATTGCTGTACAACCAGGCGCTCGTATTGAAGGTGAGGGTGGGTTGGTTAAAAATTGGCTTTTCGATACTGACGTTGTACACCCCGAAGGCGAAACCGATCGGATTTGTTTTGAGCTCGATCGTGTGCGATGCAGGAGTTTGGATTTGCGCTTGTGCACATAGGCTAGCGGCGAATAAGGCAATAGATGTTAGAAGCGTTTTCATACCAATTGTTTTTTGTGGTTATTGATACTGCTAATATGCTGCGGCCCCACAGCCCCTGCACCGTCAGAAATTCTCACAATAGCGTCAATTGACAGGGGTTCGCTCAAGCATTTTAAGGTGATTCCGCTCAATAGTCTCATATCTGACACAAACAAGGTCAAGGCTCACGTCATCTACTCACCAAAGTTGAACCGGCGGTACCTTTTTAGGGTTAATTCTCCCAATACTCAGCTCCCATGCGCACACTACTCTTCGCTCTTCTCCTAATCTCAAGCCCCATGCTCCACGCACAGTCCCTTTTCGACTTCCAAACCAATTCCGACCTGAACCCCTGGCGCATCATTAACGACGGCGTCATGGGCGGCCTTTCCCAAGGTGCGCTAGTCCTCACCGAAGACGGTCACGGGAAATTTCACGGAACCGTATCGCTCGAAAACTACGGCGGGTTCACTTCCGTACGCTGCAGCCTACCCCAAACGCAAGTCACCCCAAATACCGTGGCACTGCTGCGCATCAAAGGCGACGGTAAATCATACCAATTCCGGGTCAAACACCAAACCTCCGACTACTACACCTACGTCACCACCTTCGCAACCACCGGCGACTGGCAAACCATAGAGCTCCCACTGTCCGCAATGATCCCGCAATGGCGAGGCCGCCGCGTCGACCTTCCTGCGTTCGACAGAACCAGCATCGCCGAAATGACGCTCCTGATTGCCAATAAAAAGAATGAAGACTTCGAGCTGCTGATCGACCAGATCTCATTGAAGTAGAAAGGGGGTCGGGCCGATTCCTCTAGTTTACCAGATCTTAGCCATTTGTCGCTCAGTGACAGGACCTTTCTTTAACTGAACACAAGCGCCTTCTTGATTGCTCAATTGTAAAGACCAGCCCACGGTAAATAGCATACTTTTTGCATAATAAATGCCGACTCCTCCAGTCTTACTGCTGTGCTGCATTTCATTTCCTTGCATGGTAATCATATTTTCCGAAAAACCATCGCCCTGGTCTTTGATACAGATTTCATAGTCTTTGAATTTCCATCGTACAGGACCTCTACCATATTTCAAGGCGTTATCCTGTACCACTTGCAGGGCCAGATTTAAAGCGAAAAATTCATTCGTACTAAGCGGAAGTGCTGGTATTGAGCCCTCTAATTCAAAACTGTCTGGGTATTCACTTTTCAGTTGATCTACCAGCACAATCATACTGGGTTCAGGATAGTGCATCAGGTTGATTCGCGTTTTAAAGGTGCTGATGGTTTGTTCTAATTGGTTTTTTGTAGCGTTTAAAGAACTATCGATATGCTCAAGATGTGTTTCTAAATGGTTACTCCCCGTGGCATTTAATTTTAAACGAATGATATCGCATTGGCCTTGTATGCGGGCTAAGGGTGTTTTTAGATTGTGGCTAATAATTCCAAATGTAGATGCAAACCAATTATTCTCATTTGGGTCATACACTTTCTGTTTAAGTCCCTCACTCGCTTCACGAAACTCTTTCGATAGTATACGAAGTTCTGCGAAGAGCTTTATCAAAAGAAAAGGCAATACGTAGATTGCATTAGCACTCACAGAGTATAGTTCTATACCTAGAACGTTTAATTGAATATGCAATGCCATCAACATTATTTCCGCAATCATAATAAGAAAGAGTGCTTTGAAAAGATGCTTTTGATTGCGGCGTATTGACTGCAGAAGCCAGCTTATAATGGTGATTAAATAGGTAAGCTCAACAAAAACACGAATCTTGGAATCTAGGAAATGCAAGAGTAGTATACCCGTTAGAAGTACAATAAATAACCGGTTAGCTTGATGCTTTTGGATGATTTGGTCAGAGCGTTGTTGGTTACGCTTTTGTTTACCGTAGGCAGCAAGGAGTATAATAGAACTCAATATGATCTTTGTCTCGAGATTCGCTTCTACGAGAAGATTCACGATGAGTGCCGATATATAAATCAATTTTTGTTTGCGAGTAAGCATACGGTGAACAGTTAGGGAACGCACTTTAATCAGCTCCGTAAAAGTAGACATCTCATCATCGCTACTATCAATGAGCGCTCTCATGCGTATAACAATGCTCATACCTTCAAAATAGGCACAATGGGTACATTTTGAATCAACCCAAAATCAGAAGTAGGGGGCTGCGTGCTACACCGCGAACCTTCCGTGCGACATACGAAAGGCCTGGGGAGTGGTTCCCGTGAAGGCTTTAAACACGCGGTTGAAATAACTTTGGCTTTTGAACCCGGCGTAGATCGCAGCATCTGCGAGGCTCATGCTCGGTTTCTTTAGGGCACGTTTCGCCCTGGCGATGCGCTCAGAATTAATGAACTGGACGGGGGTCATGCCAAGCTCGTTTTTAAAGGCACGGAAAAATTGGGCACGGGAAAGACACGCCTTATCGGCCAATTCCTCCACATGAATCTCCGAAGTAATGTTCGTGCGTATATAATGTATCGCATAGGCCAAACGGTGCGACATATGCAGCGCCATCGCATTTTCCAGTAAGAAGTTCTTCGCCCCAGTACGCAGCAATAGTGCTACCAGCTCTCGGGTGATCAGCGACGCCTTTAAATCGCGAATGCTGTCCTCATTCACCATCGTATCGATCAGCGTATTCGTTGCAAACGACAGGTCCTTTGAATTATTCACGTGAAAATTTCGCTGCGACCAGCTCCATTCTTTGTCCTCTACGCGAGTATGCTGCTCGTTCATCCACAGCGCCACATCCGAAATCAACTCCGGGCAAATCTCCAGCGCCATGCACTGGGTAGGAGTGTCGCGATCGGCCTCCGGAAAATCTATCGTCATCGACTCCGCGGAGGGCATAGCGATCGTCTCGCCTGGCACAAACTCAAACGGTTCGCGGTCCCCTAGATGCATCACCTTCTTGCCCTGAATCATGCTCACCACCACTGGGTTGTGAAACACGAGATCAAACTCAAAGGATGCCTTTTGGGTCTCAAACACATTTAATATGCTCACCTCTGAATGGTGCGCGGTGCGGTGCTCCACCTCGCGCTGAGGTTTGGAGAAGATCTTGTGCTTTTGTTTGAGATTGACGGCGTTGAGCATATGGCGTTGAAGTGTTGGCGTTTAGGTAGGCTTAAGTTACCTAAAAATTGGCTTCGATGGACCCGCTTATCGAAATGAGACTATTGTACAAAACAATGAGACTGATTAAAAGGCGTTTTGACATTTTATATACCAATTTAGACCAAGACAATAACAACACTTAAACATAACACTATGAGTACTACCTTATTCGATCGCCCAACGTTAAAGGCGGATTACGGAAATTACATCGGCGGAAAATTCGTCGCACCCGTAGACGGCCACTACTTCGACGTCACCACACCTACCGACGGTACGGTCATCACAAAAGTTGCACGCAGTAACAGCAAAGACGTAGAGCTTGCCCTAGACGCAGCACACGCCGCATACGCTACCTGGAAACATTCGTCCGTTACCGAGCGCAGCAACATGCTCCTTAAAATAGCCGACATCGTTGAGGCCAACCACCACAAACTCGCCGCGATCGAAACCCTAGACAACGGGAAAAGTATCCGCGAGACCATCAATGCCGATGTGGCCCTAGTGATCGATCACTTCCGCTACTTCGCAGGTGTCATCCGTGCAGAGGAAGGTTCTGTGAGTGAACTCGACCAGCACACGGTAAGTATGAACATCAAAGAGCCGGTAGGCGTAGTCGCACAAATCATCCCTTGGAACTTCCCACTCCTTATGGCGGCATGGAAGATCGCGCCAGCACTTGCTGCAGGGAACTGTGTCATCGTGAAACCCGCAGAGCAAACTCCTGTAGGTTTATCTGTACTTATGGAACTCGTCGGACACCTTATTCCTCCAGGGGTTTTAAACATCGTTCACGGTTTCGGACCAGAGGCTGGAAAGCCCCTAGCTCAAAGCTCTCGCGTGCACAAGGTGGCCTTCACTGGTGAAACCACCACAGGTCGCTTGATCATGCAATACGCTTCCGAAAACCTAAACCCAGTCACTATGGAGCTCGGTGGAAAGTCGCCAAACATCTTCTTTAAGTCTGTCATGGACCACGACGATGCCTTCCTCAACAAATGTGTCGAAGGTGCTGTAATGTTCGCCTTAAACCAAGGAGAGGTATGTACCTGTCCATCGCGCATTCTCGTACATGAAGACATTTACGAAGCATTCATGGAGCGCGTGATCGCACGTACGTCGGCGATCAAGATGGGCAATCCATTCGATACCAATACCATGATGGGGGCTCAAGCTTCCGAGGACCAATTCAATAAAATCCTCAGCTACATCAAAATTGGCCAAGACGAAGGCGCTGAACTCCTTTGCGGTGGCGCACCAGCAGAGCTCGAAGGCGATTATTCAAACGGATATTACATCCAACCAACCATCCTAAAAGGCCACAACAAGATGCGCGTCTTCCAGGAGGAAATCTTCGGCCCTGTAGTTGCAGTAACCACCTTCAAAACCACGGAAGAAGCACTAGAGATCGCAAACGATACGCTCTATGGCCTCGGTGCCGGCGTTTGGACGCGTGATTCGCACGAACTCTACCAAGTGCCACGTGCCATCGAAGCCGGCCGCGTTTGGGTGAACTGCTACCACGCCTACCCAGCACACGCTCCGTTCGGTGGATACAAACAATCTGGTTTCGGTCGTGAAACGCACCTGATGATGCTCAACCACTACCGCCAGAACAAAAACATGCTCATCTCTTACGATAAGAATGCGCTAGGTTTCTTCTAGGCAGCTGCCCACTAGAACCTAAAGCCATGTAAACCGCCAAGGGCACCCGCTAGTTTGGGTGCCCTTTTTTGTAATGTCATACGAAGTAGGATAGACTTGCGTTAGTTCTTGGTCCGTTTCAAAATAATTTGAGAAATAGTAACTTTAAAGTTACCTTTGTAATGAGTAGCCCCCGCATACGTTCGATAGTTTATTTCGAGAATCACTTCAAGATTTTCTTAAAATCACAACCTGCAAAAGCGCAGGACAAGATATTTAAGATGCTTGAAATTATTCAAACGTTAGAACGTGTTCCTTCGCATTATTTGAAAGCCATTCGAAATACAGAAGGGCTATATGAAGTGAGGGTACGGCTAGGCTCTAATATATGGAGGGTCTTTTGTTTTTTCGACGAAGGGAAATTGGTCATTTTACTGAATGGCTTTGTGAAAAAAACTCAAAAGACGCCCAAGGCTGAAATAAATAAGGCGGAGCTTCTCATGAAGCGCTATTACGAGATCAAAAGAGAAGAACAATGAAAGATGTAAAAAGCTGGGAGTCGCTGAAAGATGAAGTCTATGGTACTAAAGGAACCAAGAGACGAGATTTATTGGAGTTAGAGGTAGATTCTTTCAAAATCGGGTTGTTACTCCGTGAGGCCCGAATCAATAAAAACATGACTCAGCAAGAGTTAGGTGATCGAATTGATAAAAAGCGCTCTTTCATCTCCAGAATAGAAAACGACGGCAGTAGTATTACTTTAAGTACGCTTCGATCTATTGTAGAACACGGTCTTCAAGGAAAATTACATATATCCATAGAACTAGAAGATTAAACCCATCAAAACCCATCAAAACACCACCACATTATGAATCCACGTGTTGCATTTACCCCAGAAGCTAAGGCCCTAATGGATGAACTCCGGGCATTTCACGGTCCGATCATGTTCCACCAGAGTGGCGGATGTTGCGACGGAAGCTCGCCGATGTGCTTTGCGCTGGATGATTTTAAAATTGGCCAAGTAGATGTCTACCTCGGCGATGTCGATGGCGCACCTTTTTATATGTCTTCTTCCCAATTCGAGTATTGGAAACATACCCACCTCACGCTCGATGTCACGCCCGGCCGCGGCTCTTCATTCTCCATCGAAATCCCCACCGGGAAACGATTCATGATCCACAGCCGCATTTTTACCGACCAAGAAATGGCCGAGCTGCCTGAAGCGCCTCAAGGAAAACAGCATTAAGCTACACCGCCCAGTCGAGCACTTTTTCAATCAATGCTTCCACCGGCTGCGAAGGATTCTCATGAAAATCTCCTGTAGCACGGTTGGCCAGCAGGGCAGAGAAGCTATGGGCTTCGTGGCCTAGAAGGTGGGCGAGGGCGTAGATTCCTGAGGTTTCCATTTCAAAATTGGTCACAGAATGATCATCCACTTTTACCTGATGTAAGCCGTCTAATGCTTCAGCGAACGTGCTTTGGATGCGGATATTTCGGCCTTGTGGGCCATAGAACCCTGGCAATGTTGCGGTGATTCCGCTGTAGAGGCCTGCCCAGTTTGGGACGTTTGAACTGCCTGGAATATAATACGGCTGCAATGGGGCATACGCTACGTCAATCTGCTTAAAATCGTGCTTGTAAAAGGGCAGTAGGGCGTCAAAAGCCAATGCTCCCGCACTCCACAAATGGCTGCCCACCGGAATGGTCGGATCCACAGCCCCTGAAGTACCGATACGAATGATGGTGAGTTTCGTCCGCTCCTCGCGGTCTACTCTGCGCACCGGGTCGATGTTCACTGCCGCATCCAGCTCATTGATCACAATATCAATGTTATCCGTGCCCATCCCGGTCGAGAGCACCAGCACCTCTTTGCCTCTGAAATTTCCGCGAACCATTTTAAACTCTCGGCGGTTCTTTGTCCAGTACACTTCGTTGAAATGCTTCGAGACAGAGCTTACGCGTTCCGG
>CBFHKC010000043.1:0-1919 GCA_965656315.1 uncultured Schleiferiaceae bacterium
AGCCTATTTTGGGATGAGGTGTCGCTTACCGGAACTTCATGTCTTATCGCCGACAACGGCAGCATTAGTTTCGATGCGACAGGGGGTTCTGCGCCCTACTCCTACTTTGTAAACAGTACCGCTTCAACATCACTGGCTGATAGTTTATTAGCAGGTACTTACGCACTCACCATTCAAGATGATGCCGGGTGTCAGATCGACTCCACAGTTACCCTAGTTGCGGACACCAACTGGTACAACTGGACACTAGATTCTATTGTGTCTCCTTCATGTTTCGGATTATCCGATGGGCAGATTTTATTTGACATTAACGGAAGTGCTCCAAACGCTAACTTTAGTTGGCAAGATGTCACCCAAACTGGACTCAACAGAACCGGGTTATCTGCGGGCACCTACACCTTAGTAATTGAGGATGCAGGTTTGTGTTATGATACGCTGCAGTTCATCGTAGGACAACCTGATCCATTGTTAATAGATTCGGTAAGCACGAATGAAACGTCTTGTTTGACTGCTACTGACGGGGAGGTAGAGGCCTTTGTATCTGGTGGTACTGCGCCGTATCAATACCTCCTAAATAGTGCTGCCCAGTCTAATCCGGTCACGGGGCTGCCTGTCGGAAATCATCTCTTACAGATTATTGATTCGATGGGGTGTTCAGTGGATTCGATGGTGCCTGTGGGATATGATCAAAATTGGTCCAATATTATTCTGCAAAGTGAAGTGCCGCCGTTGTGTTTCAATGATAACACAGGTGAGATTATAATGACGACGAACGATGGTAACGCTCCGAATTCGTTCTGGCAATGGATTGACGATCCATCAGCTTCGTTAAGTCGTACAGGCTTAAGTGGCGGTACGTATTCATTAATCATTACCAATTCATCCGGCTGTCGCGATTCGATTTTAGCTGAATTGGCTGCCCCAGATACCATCACGTTTAGTCCGGCCATTACCCAAGAAACTTGTTTCGGAGATGGATTGGGATCTATAGCATTGAACCCAGTGGGAGGAACGATGCCGTACAGTATAAATTGGTTTGGAACAAACAAAACGGGGAGCACGATAACTGGGACAGCGGCGGGCTACTATTACCCAACATTGATTGATTACAACGGGTGTATCTACTCGGACAGCATTCTCGTTGAAGGCCCAGATTCGATGTATTTCATCATTGAAAAACAAGATCCGACCGCTTGCTCGAGCTATGACGGATATATTAACATCACTGCAGTCGGTGGATTCGAGCCCTACACATTTTTTATTGACAGCACGGTAACGAACAGCGGCATTACCGGACTCGGGTACGGCAGCTATACCATTTCCATCCAAGACTCAAATAATTGCTCGGTTACCGATAGCATCGCAATGAATACCACGGGAGAGTATTCTGTCTATATCCCGGATGCATTTACACCAGGAAATGACAATATTAATGAGGAGTTTATGATCGTGGGTGATCCCTCTTGTTTTACCGATGTAGAATTCATCATCTACAATCGATGGGGAGAAGAGGTATTTCGAACGAGTCAACCATTCAGTGAGTTCTGGAACGGACAGCAATCTGGAACCAATTCAGACCAATCCAGCTACCAGTATTTCTTCCGCTCTAACGAACTTAAAAAAGCTGGGAAAATCATACTCTTCCGCTAGCACTTCTGTCCAACTTCTAGCAGCATCATCTACATAAACAATCCTCGCGTTATATTGTTAATCCCCAAAAGTACATCGTTATGTTTAAGAAACTATTTTTCTTTTCGAGCGTAGTAGCTCTACTGTATCTGCTCAGCGGATGTGAGCCCCAAAATAACGGACTCACCTGCGGCGACGGCATTCAAAACGGCGATGAAACAGGCGTCGATTGTGGCGGCTCCTGCCCGCCCTGCCAGATCATCAACCTCGAAGGAAAGGCTCAAAAGGGG
>CBFHKC010000043.1:2017-12647 GCA_965656315.1 uncultured Schleiferiaceae bacterium
CGATGAAACAGGCGTCGATTGTGGCGGCTCCTGCCCGCCCTGCCAGATCATCAACCTCGAAGGAAAGGCTCAAAAGGGGCCCTTCTTGAACGGATCTTCCGTCCAGCTCGCAGCGCTCGACACCTCGCTAAACGCCACCGGCGCATCATTCAATACACAGATTTTAGACAACACCGGGAGCTATTCTTTCAACGGCATCAGCCTCCCGTCCCCCTACGCAACTCTTCGCGTGGACGGTTTCTACTTTAACGAAGTCTGCGGCAAACCTTCCGATGCACAAATCACCCTGAATGGTATCGTCGATCTTCGCGTCCCGGGAAAAGTCAATATCAACACCTTGACCCACCTCGAAAAAGCACGTGTGGAATTCCTTACTCAGCAAGGCGTTCCGTTCAACGTTGCGAAAACCACTGCGCTCAAAGAGATTCTATCTGTATTCGAAATAGACACCACAGTGATCGTCCCGAAGGCGGAATACCTCGATCTGAGCGCATCCTCAGAAGCCGATGCTGTACTGATCGCCATCACTTCCATCCTTCAAGGCTACCGCTCTGAGAGCGAATTTTCCGACCTCATGGCCAACATCATCACAGATATGAGAACCGACGGAGTCCTTAACAGTGCAAGTCTAGGCAGCGATTTAATGTCCCACGCGAAAGCCATCGATACGAACATCATCCGTCAAAACTTGATCGATCGTTATGATCAGATGGGCATTCCTATTTCTGTGCCCAATTTCGGCAAGCACATCACCAACTACATCTCCCAAAGCGCCCACGTAGGCAACAAGCTCATCGTCTCTTTCCCCGAACAAGGTAATTTCGGTAAGAACATTCTCAACACGCAAGACTCGGTCTACACAAAATTCACCAACTACAGCCTTGCCGCTGAGCTACCAAACGACTGCGTCACACTGAAAATACGCATCTCAAGAACCTTCGGAGCTTGCTTCGCCTGCTGGTACTATTCCGCAGGCAATAATTACGGCTGGTCCGTAGGTCAATACCAAACTACTGCGCGCGTTCAAGAATTCACCCAGACTGGCCCACTATCGGATCTAGACATCTACTTTGAGATGGGCAGATATAAAGTCGAATTCTTCGTGAACGGAGCGACAACACCCGCTCGAGTGAAAGAGTTTGTGGTGAATTAATTAATTTTCCACCCCCGCAACGCTCGTTCTTCGCCGTATAAAAAAAAGTCTCCTGGGAAATCAGGAGGCTTTTTTTATTGAATTAAACGCTACAATGTAACCTATACTTCTCATTAAAATGGTAAGTTTGCGTTACACTAATACCAAAACCTCATGAATGTAGAAACGATTATACCCATTCTAGGAATGCTCACAGGAATTCTTATTCCTGGCGCCGTATTTATCTGGCTATACTTTGACGCGAAGAACAAACGAGAGGCCGTTGTAGAAATAGCAAAGCATCTAAAGGAACCCGCTAAACTCGATGAACTCCTTGCCCTATTTGATGAAAGAAAAAAGGAGCCCATTGATTACAGAAGAGGCGGCGTCATCACTGTTTTCGTAGGTGCGGGGCTTTTCATGTTGGGGTTGTTTTTCCTCGGCAGTATCTTTAAAGGAATTGGCGCATTAGTAGGACTTATCGGTGTAGGCACCTTGATCGCCGGGTACTTATATCCAAACACAGAAAAGGAATTAACAGACGCCGTTGACCACTTCGAAAAGAAATAATCATGGGCAAGGATCATCAAAAACTCTTAAACAAACTAGAAGAATTTCGGAAGCGTGCTGGATTGACCCAAGAAGGGCTTTCCGTACAAGCTGAAGTATCTAGAAAGAGTATAAATGCCATAGAAAACGGCATCTATGTACCTTCTACCGTCCTTGCGTTAAAAATTTCTAGAACTCTAAATTGTAACGTCGAGGATCTCTTCCAATTACCATAGATGTTGAACACTTTCAAGCACTTTAAAGTCGGCCCAAAGGCATTTGCATTGGCACTACTGATCATCGCAACCGCGTTTCTCACTAGCTGCTCCAAAGACCTGATCTATTTTCCGAAATCTGTAGCGGAGGAGGTTGAAAAAGCACTAGACCAGGGGTACGACGGTATCATCGTTTGTGTACATCAAGAAGGACAATCGTCTTTGTATGCGGCTGGATGGAAGAATCGGGAAAACCAAGTACCCGCAGATCCACATTCCCTCTTTAAGATTGCGAGTATTAGCAAGCTCTATATCGCGGCCGCAACCGTGAAATTGATCGCTGATGACCAGCTATCCTTGGAACAATCCTTAGCAGAACTCCTACCTGAGATCGCCGACAGTATCGAATATGCCGATGAAATTACGCTGAGCATGTTACTACAGCACCGCAGCGGCATACCCGAGTTTATTTACAATCCTGAATTTGCAGATAGCGACCCGCAAGAAAGTTATTTGACGACGGCTCAACTCATTTTTAACCGGGACGCGGATTTCAAACCAGGGAAAAAGTACAGGTACTCGAACACTAACTATCTCTTAATTGGTGAAATATTAGATCGTACCCTGGGCTACTCACATCATACCTACATCCGTGACGAAATCTTGACCCCACTCCACCTAGAGAATACCTACAGCTTGCTGAGTGAGGTGGACAGCAACGATGTGATGAGCGGCTATTATGTAGGACACGAGTCTGATCTAAAAATGAATGATTACACCCGGCCGGGAGGATCGATGATCTCTACAGCGGAAGAGGTCAGCATATTTTTAAGAGCCCTAGTTGACGGTTCCCTGCTCAATACTGAGGAACAAGAACTCTACGCTTCGGTCTATGAATACGAGCACACGGGCTGGCTCAACGGCTATACGAGTATCGCTCGATATGAGGAAGATATTGATGCCGTTATTGTTCAATTCGTGAATACCAGCAAAGGTGAAATGTTCTGGGTTGGCCTCGAACGTTCCTACAATAGAATCTTAAAGGCCGTTAAAAAGTAAGGTTTCGCTAAAGCACGCACCTCTCACCTCTTTGCTTTGCTCCGCACCTAATCAAGACCCTGTAACGGAGAACATGCGGTATTGTTTTTCCATGTCACTGCATTGCGCCTTGGTTAAGGATCCTTTGAGGAAACTGTTCTGCAATGCGCCCAATTTTCCTTTCAAATCTGTTGCAAGTACATGTTCAATTTTAGTCCTCCCGTCTTTTAATCTCAGACAACGATGTATAGAAGGGTACAACAGCGCCCTGACGAACTGATCAGGCGGAGTAGATTCGTGATCAATCGAACAGTATAGAATCAGCACCTCATCCTTGTTGATCCATTCTCTCGAAAAATAATATACGTATTCTCTGTTCGCTAAAAAGAACGGTGTCTTGTACTGCACCCGAATCAGCCAGGCACTTCTGTCCTGAGTTTCTTCAATGGTTTCCAAAATCTCACCATTCATATATTCACTATTCCATTCAGGTAGGTACTTCAGGGATTCATCTGCCAGAACATGGACTACTTGTTCTAAGGGTGCATCTACTTCCAAGTCCAATCTAAAAACAGCCTGCGGGAGGTAGGAGAGATTCCCGACTCTAACGCAACCATATTTAGGCTTGCCTGCTGTTTGCCATGCGCTACTACAAGACAAGGCATGCTGTGCGATTTTTTTGAGTTGCTGCGGATCAATCGTAGATATCTTCGGAGGAAAGATTTCACATCCTAGGTTTTCCCACTCTTTTATATAGGCACCTACATGAGATTTTTTTAGCCAATTATCCTGTACGTACGAGCCTATCGCTCCACCTAAACGATAAATCATCAAATGTTCTACTCTGACCAATCCAGACTTCAGAATCATAATTCGTTGTCCTGAAACATACATAGGACAACGTACAAAGTTCGGCTGAACCGGTAGGTTTGATTCTTCAATCGGAGTATAGGCCACAATAAAGGTGGTCTCATTTTTTTGGTAAGAATGCAGTCCATGTACGAATTCCCTGTTCGCCATCGGGAAAGGCATTTTAAACGAAGTTCGGACTACGCTCCCGGCTTGATCGCTCTCTGTAGGCCAATTCTCAAAAGTTTCGCCCGACAGAAACATAGCATTGATCTGATTCATCGCACCACACACGTCTTTTAACAGGTCAAAAACAATAGCTATCGGCACGGCGTGTTCTGTGATGGTTTTGAATCCTACGACACCAGAATCCGAGGCGTTCTTCTTGGAATAAACCTTTATGTGCGCCTTGTCGTGTTCTAAGGACCAATTATACAGATCTAATTCTCTGTCGATTAACTTTAATGACAATTCGGGTGAAATCGTTGAGTGCATCATGTTATTAAAACTTGAACCGTTCCTTTTAGTTTTAAAAAACAAAGCATAAAAAAAGCCTCCTGATTTCTCAAGAGGCTTTCCTTGTAGCGGAGGCAGGACTCGAACCTACGACCTTCGGGTTATGAGCCCGACGAGCTACCAACTGCTCCACTCCGCGCTTGTGGACGGCAAATATACGCCCATATGTAGAATTAGCAAGGGAATAGGAGGAACATTTGAAAGATTATTGGAGAATGAGATGCTGTACTCTGACAGTCAGGTATTTGATTGGTTGCTATTGTGAGCAGAACACTTCTTTTGACGCCATGAAGTATGAATACGGCTCGTTTTTAGTCTCTATGCATACTTATTTTAAATAATCGGACCTGTCAAACAGCAAAATTGATCGTGTTAGTATATTCACTTTTATGAGAATTACTAGTCGTCCATTATTCAACATTTTGTTAGTTGCCTTCGGTGTGCAAATTATCATTGGCGCAACGATCTATTTTCCGGAAGACCTGGTCCTATTACTCTCGAGCTTTGTTGCGAGTGCCCTTCTTATGACTTCTGTGCTCAGAATCAAAAATAAAAGCTCGTGGATCAGTAAAATAAAATCTCCGTTATTCCTTTCCGCTTATAGCTTGTTATTATGCATTGCCGTTTGGGTAGCATTCGTAAATCCTATCATCGCCTTACACTCGCTGAACTTAATTTTGGTGGGGACCGCATTAATTCGATTTACGAATTGGAAAAACAAGAAGACCACTAACATTCTATTTTACGCTGGAATTGTTACTCTGTTCATTTCTGCGGTCCTTGTTTACTTGAAGAAAGATTTGATCACCGTTGAAGAACTCCAAGCGACCAAATTGATGCAGCAGTTTAATATTCTGCTCACTATAGAATTAATTGGCATTCACCTTTATTGCTATAGTCAAATTACTAAGGAAGAAACGCTACGCTCTGAGAAGTTGAGTTCAAAATTGAGATTTCAAGACGACATCATCAATATTCTTAGCCACAACATCAAAACGCCACTATCGCATGTCTACACGAGGCTGGAGATAGAAAAAATGATTAATACGGCAGGTAACAAAAAATTGGTCGATGAGCTCTCTGAAAGCGTTCAACATCTTGTAAATATTGTGGACATCACACTAGCCAATCACCGTTTAACAAGCCATTCGAATGAGAGCAAGTCCCTCCATAAACTAATAAATAAGCTAAACGCTGAGTTCGGCGATAAGATTTTACTTTCACAAAAAGGAGTGCAAAAAGGACATACAATAGAGAATTATGCTCCAGTTCTATTTGGACTACAAAATTTAATAGACAATGCCTTAAAGCGTTGTGCTAATAAACCTTCGGTCTTCATTAAAATGGAACATGAGAGGATGTTTGCAGTTATAGCGCACTACGGAAAAGGAATGGATCTAAGCGAATTAGAGGCGTACGGCAACCCTGAAATCTCCAATGGACCTCAAAATGGGAAAGGACTTGAAATATACTTCACTACGGGACTTCTAACTACGTTGGGCTTCGACATTCTTGTAAAAACAGCTGCAGGTAAAGGGTCAAAGGTGATGGTATTCGACCATAAAACAATCAACTACAAAGCCTATATAGAAAGCGGTTGGATGTATAAATATTTCCCAGCATTCGCTAAAGATGAAGCGATTATTGAAGATTTAACGGTTGACTCGCTGCCTAAGCGTCAATTCGCGAAATTCGCAAACACAGTCTCTAGGTAACCACTCCCCTGAGCAATCTCTTCACGGGCCAATTCTCTTTCGAGCACCCCCTTATTTAAAAAGAAACACTGTTCACAAAGCTCTGCCACCTCTTGCATAATGTGTGTAGAAAAAAGCACTGTTTTATCTGAGCTAATCGTTTTTAGCAACGAGCGAATCTCTGCCAATTGGGCTGGATCCAACCCCGTTGTCGGCTCATCCAAGATGAGCAGCTGAGGGTCTGGAATCAATGCTGCAGCAAGTCCCACACGCTGGCGATACCCCTTCGATAATGCACCTACTTTCTTATGCTGCTCACGGCCTAATACCGTCTGTTCGATCACCGCATCAATCTGTGATTTCGGCGCCTTATACAGATCTGCCACATAGGCTAAATACTCCTTTACATACAGCTCGAGATATTGCGGATTATGCTCAGGTAAGTAGCCTAAAGTACGCTGCACTTTCATCGGCTCTTTGAGCACATTCACACCATTCACCACTACTTCGCCCTCATCCGGCAATAAAGAACCCGTCAAGATCTTCATCAGGGTACTTTTTCCGGCACCATTCGGCCCGAGTAGCCCCGTAATCTGACCGCTTTTAATTTCCAGAGAAACGTTGTCCAATGCCTTTTGGCTTCCGTACAACTTGGTCAATCCTTTGATCTCTATACTCATGATTTGATACCCATTAGATCTAGGAAAAACGCATATTCCATAGCGGTCTCACGCAAAGACTCAAAACGCCCTGAAGCGCCTCCGTGTCCTGTTTCCATGTTACAGTACATCAGCAGTGGCTCTTTTCTGTTGGTGCGCATTTTGCGGAGTCGTGCAATCCATTTCGCAGGCTCCCAGTATTGTACTTGACTATCGTGAAGGCCTGTAGTGATTAGCATGGCAGGGTAATCCTGCGCACTTACTTGGTCATAAGGACTGTAGCTCAGCATATAGTCATAGCTCTCCTTCGTATTCGGATTCCCCCACTCATCGTACTCACCGGTAGTTAATGGAATGGTTTCGTCTAACATCGTGGTCACGACGTCCACAAACGGCACAGCAGCGATCACGCCACGGAACAAATCTGGACGCATATTCACAACTGCACCCATCAACAAGCCACCGGCGGAACCGCCCATCGCCATCAACGTTTGCTTCGAGCTGTACCCCTGTTCGATCAGCGCCTCACCACAAGTGATAAAGTCAGTAAACGTGTTGCGCTTGTTAAACATCTTACCGTCCTCGTACCAAGGGCGACCTAAAAATTGAGATCCGCGAATGTGCGCAATAGCATAGACAAAACCGCGATCAAGTAAGCTCAAACGAACCGTAGAAAACTGCGGATCTATAGTAATTCCATAGCTACCATAGCCATACAATAGCGTGGGGTTCGGTCCATTTTCACGCAGCATATCCTTGCGGTACACGATAGACATCGGCACCTTAGTACCATCATCAGCCGTAGCCCAGATGCGCTTTGTTTCATATTTCGTCTTATCGTACCCTCCGATAACCTCCTGCTCCTTTTGAACGGTCTTCTCCCCTGTTGCGAAGTCATAATCGATCACACTTCCCGGAGTGGTCATCGAGGTGTATCCAAACCGCAGGTGTTTTTGATTAAAACTCGGGTTATTTCCGATATAAGCCGTGTAGGTCTCCTCTTCGAAAGGCAAATAAAAGGCCTCTTCCCCCCAAGGCTGAATACGAATTTGTGCCAATCCGTCCTTGCGCTGCTCCGTCACCAAATAGTCCGAAAACAGCTCCATATCCTCTAAATAAACGTCCTCCTGATGCGGCAAAACGTCTACCCAATGTTCTTTTGTCGTTGCAGTTACTGGAGTTTTGACCAATTTAAAATTGGTCGCGCCACCAGCATTTGTCCGAATATAAAAATCGTCTCCAAAGTGACTCACACCATATTCCAATCCGCGCTCACGCTCCTGCAACACCTCAAATGGTGCCAATGGTGTCTTCGCAGAAATAAAACGATGCTCGTCCGACATTGTGGATGAACTTCCGATGAAAATATAGTCGCGACTCTTGCTTTTGTACACGTAACATGAAAAGGTTTCATCCGCTTCAACATATACGGTTTCAAAGCTCAAATCTTCGGCGCTCCAGCGCTTGATTTCATTACTGCGCAACGTCTCAAGATCCTTTACTGTGTAGAACAAATGCTGCCCATCGGCGCTCCACACAGCACCTCCTGAACACTCTTCAGGGGTAATCTTCACCACTTCACCGGTTACCAAATCTTTCGTGTATAAGGTATAGATGCGACGACTTACCGTATCCACACCAAAGGCAATCTTCTGGTTGTTTGGATGAATAGAAACCCCGCCGATCTTATAGTAGCTGTGCCCTTCCGCGAGCTCATTTACGTTGAGCATCACTTCTTCCTCCGATTCCAAACTACCTTTTTTGCGGCAGTACAACGGATATTCTAAATCACCCTCAAAACGGGTATAATAGTAGTAACCGTCCAATTCGTAAGGCACTGAACTATCGTCCTTTTTGATGCGAGAAACCATCTCATTGAACAAACGATCTTGGAACTTCTCCGTACCCGACATGATCATCTCACGGTAGGCATTTTCCTCGTTTAAATAATCTATCACCTCCTGGTCCTCACGCTCGCGCATCCAGTAATACTCATCTACACGAGTATCGCCGTGAATCGTCATTTCGTGAGGTACTTCTTTCGCGCGTGGCTCTCCGCCTTGGGGTTGTTCGTTCATGGTACAGTGTGTGAATAGAGCTGCAAAACTAAGCCCTATAATTGCCTTTTGTCGCATGGTATCTACTATTTTAGAGATTGAGAATATGCTCGAATGAAAGTACTCAATAACATCGATATGCGCCACGCTCTTTCCTTTTTCCTTGCCCTTGTTTTACTCTCTTGTACACGACCGCCTCGCACCCTCGATTTACAGGGACACCGCGGCGCCCGTGGCCTAGCTCCAGAGAACACCTTGATCGCATTTGAAAAAGCATTAACCTTCCCGGAGGTCACCACGCTTGAACTAGACGTAGTGATCAGCAGCGATCACAAAGTGGTCGTCTCGCACGAGCCTTGGATGAATCCGACGATTTGCTTGACCGATACTGTCCTAACAGACGAAGATGCACGAGCGATGAACCTATTTAAAATGACGCTGGAAGAGATTCAGCGCATTGATTGCGGCATGGCACAGCACCCAGATTTCCCAGAACAGACAAGCGGATCTAGCCGCAAGCCTAGTCTAAAGGAAGTCTTAGAATTCACTGCGAATGACTGGCCAATGTTTAACATCGAAACGAAAACCAGCCCAAAAGGTGACGGCGTCTACCATCCAGGCCCAGGAAAGTTTGTAGAGATTCTAGCCGCTGAGCTTACAGAAATGGATGCCGCATATCCCGAAGTGGATTTGATGCGTAAAATCACCATTCAGAGCTTCGATCCGCGAACCCTTCGTGCTTTTAGAAGACTCCATCTCGGTGTGAAGCTCTGCTTGCTTACTGATAAAAACTCAAGTCCAGATAAGCTAATGGATGAGCTAGGCTTCCCAGTGGATGTGTTTAGCCCACGAGAAGATTTGGTGACTGGAGAGATGATAAATTGGTGCCATTTTAGACAAATCGCCGTAATACCGTGGACCGTGAATGATACGGTCCGAATGCAAGAATTGGTAGATATGGGTGTTGACGGACTGATCTCCGACTACCCGAACCGATTCAAATCACTGGTCTACTAAAGTCTACTGCCCTGCCTGACGACGGGCATCTGTAATGCGCTGAAGCCCCGCCTGTGAACCGGCATGTCCCGGGTTGTAACTCAACGCCTGACGGTAATCCTTTTCAGCGTTCGGCAAATCGCCTAAAAGCTCAAAGCAATACCCGCGCCCGTACAACGCACGGTGATTGATGGGCTGAATTTCTAGTGCACGATTAAAGAAGCCGCGCGCCTCACCCGGCAACTGCAACTGCAAGTGAATATATCCAAGGTTAAAGTACGACTCAAGATCACGAGGATCTAGCTGTACACACGTCGTAAAATCTTCTAGAGCACCGTTCCATTGATCTGCTCCGAGATAATACATGCCTCTATTGTAGTAGCTCACACGGTTATTGGGGTCCAATTCAATCAACCTATTAAAATAACCCAGCGCCAACGGGTTGCCCATCGCACTGTACAACACGCCGCACATGTCTAAAGCCTCTTTATATTCAGGATCTAAATCTATGGACTTCTGGAACCACTCTAAAGCACGCGTCGTATCGCCAATCGCATCGCGCATCAACATCCCTTTCAGAAAGTGTGCTTCCGCATTTTCCGGATCCATAGCGATGACTTTATCTGCAAGCTCCGCGCTTTTTTCAAACTCGGTCACCACATGATACAACTCCGCAAGCTTTAATCGGCAAGAAACATTGCTGGGATCAACTTTCATACACTTCAACCACGCGTCGCGACTCTGACGTGTCTGGTTCGTCAAAAAGCCCATATCCCCCAACAGCTCTAATGCCTTTGTTCGAGAACTATCTACCGTTAAAACCGCATCAATATCCGCAGCAGCATACTTTAAATTCTGCTGTCGTAGGTATACCGCAGCTCTTGCCTCGAGTACACCTAAGTCGTTTGGCGCCTCAACAATAGCC
>CBFHKC010000044.1:0-12281 GCA_965656315.1 uncultured Schleiferiaceae bacterium
TGGAGTCAGAGAAGCAAAAGGATTTAATAGAGATTTTTAATCGTCAATTGTCGATAAAGGATCGACAGGAGGAATTGATACATACCTACATGGCTTTTATAGATTTTATCATAGAGACAATGGGTAAGAAGCCCTTCGATAAATTTTTAACAAAACATCGACTGAAATATGTTGCCTATGTCGAATCACTCCCTAAAATCATCACTCGGAAGCGTTTCTTGAAGGTCACTAACGTAAGTGCAACAAGATTTTGTGGTTGGGAGCTCGAGGCGAATATCCATTGTTTATCTAGTGTAGATAATGTTTGTATTAAACGACGTCCACGACAGCTTACACAGAAAGAAAGAGCATTTATTGAAGAAATTGTAAGGAAGGGTGGACCAAATAAATTTGCTATTTGGGCAGATAATTTGAAAAAGGGAAAATTGAAATTGAGCTTGACTACATTCTACAAATACACAAAAGGATTACTAACAGAGTATCAAAAAAGGAAGGCACCTTTGACACCTAATTTGGTTCGCGCTGAAAGATTACACGAAATCTGGCACGCGGATATCAGTATTATAAAGACGCTTGATGGAGTAAAGCATTATTTATATTGTGTGATAGATAATTACAGTAGAGCCGTACTCGCTTGGCGATTAGCGGATAAAATAGATAATGCGATATCAGTGGAGGTGTTAGAAAAGGCATTTATAGATTCTAAACCCACACAGCCGGTTGTGAAAATTGACAACGGGACGGAAGAGCAAGCTACCCTTAATTATATGACTGATGGGGGATCAGAGAATAAAAGGATTGATCGTAAAGTGACTTTTGCGGTGAACCATCTTGTGGCTTGGAAAAATATTCGTTCTTCTAATTCTATGATTGAGCGTGTCTTTCACACGATGAAGAATGAGTACAAATACATTCTCTTTGCCGCAAATTTTGAAGAGCTGAATGCCTTATTAGAGCAAACAATTAATGCGTACATGGATAGACCACATTCCCAGCTGGGTATTTACACACCTCGTGAAGTTATGATGAGAAGATCAGGTTGGTTCGATGAGAAGTCAGCACTAAAGGATGGTGCAGAAAAGCGTCTTAAACTAAACCGAAATTCTGGTTGTAAGAATTGTTCTTGTAGTGATAAATCTTCTTGTTTGAAAGATAATAGCAAGGGATAGATTTGATCCCAGTCGCTTCGGTGGCTGGGATTTTTTTTCGCTTCGCTCAAAAGATCCCTTGAGAGGGATCCCTTCAAAACATTTGAAAACCAGTCCGCCGCCGGCGTTCCGCATTTTTTAGCCCCATCCCGCTCACTGAAGCGAGCTTCGTTCGCGTATGGGCATAAAAAAAACCAGCGTAAAACGCTGGTTTTCAGGTGTTTGTGCGGAGAGAGAGGGATTCGAACCCCCGGTACCTCGCGGTACGCTGGTTTTCAAGACCAGTGCATTCGACCACTCTGCCATCTCTCCGATAGGAAGCCTAAACTTCCTGAGTGGGCGGCAAATTTAAACAGGATTTTATTGTTTGCAAGGGGTTTTGATGAATTATATTTGAGGAATGATGAAATTTAGAATTGTATTTTTCCTGATTGCCTGTTTTTCAGTGACATCGAGGTCTCAGAACCTTAGATTTGCATTGAATCCCGTTCAGTATTCTACTGCGGATGGAGCGTTCTATTGGGATATTTATAGCACTTTGGATGCAAGTACGGTAGCCTATGAGCTCGCAGAAGACAGTTTATGGCATGCAAATTTTAAGGTAGCATTGCAGCTAGACGATAAGATAGATGTGTTCGTTTTTGAGTATGCTACAGAGGATAGTGCTTCAAACGCACCGTTGTTATTAGAGAAAAGCAGTTTCGCAATTGGAGGGCGATCGAAACAGTTTTTGAAAGTCATACTGGTTGATATAGTCGGAGATAAAAGCTGGGAGATATCTGATACATTGGTGTTGAATGACTCAGAATTGGTGCTGTCGAAACCTGTGTTTTTAGATGAACGAGCGGAGGCTCCTGAGAATTACACCAAAGGAGATGTTGCCGTGGTTCCCAAGGTGAATCTAGGAAAGCCAATTTTTGAAGATGTATCAACCATCTCATGGTACACGGAGGGTTATGTCAGAGGGGGTAAGTATTTGCTGCGCTATCAGATCGAGGACGTAAATGGAGAAATAGTTCCAGGTTCTGCAGGGTTTAAGCGCTGCGCAACGGGTGCAAATCCTCTGTTAGTTCGCTTAGATTTTACTGAGCAGCAAAGTGGAAATTATTCACTCGTGGTGCAGGGACTTGACAGTACCGGGCAAGAAATAGCGAGTTATACTTCGAGTTTTGTGTTTTACAATCAAGCCGCGGATTCCTTACAGCTGTTCAACCCCGCAGGAACCATAAGCAAGTCTTCTTTTGAAGCGAATTGGGGCAAGTGGTCTGAGGTGCACGAATATTTAAGAATGATCGCCCCGGTTACGAGCTTGTCACAACGTCGTATTCTAAGCAACTTGAAAGCGACCACCGATACAGCACTTGCAGCACAGTTTTTAGTAGGGTATTGGGCTGGGTCCGCTCCAAACAACCCCGAGGCAACGTGGAAGGCGTATTTAAGTGTGGTCCGAAAAGTGGATCGTGAGTTCGGCTCAAAAACACTTCCAGGTTATAAAACGCAGATGGGACGTGTGTTTTTGCAATATGGCGCACCTAGTTTGGTGGAAGAGCGTCCTTTTGACGGGAAAAATTATCCGTACCAAATCTGGCAGTACGATCAGCTGAAAAGTGAAAGCACTCCCGTGCAGCAGAACCAAGTTTTCATATTCGTCGATCAGGAATTGGTCGGGAGACAGTATACCCTTATCCACAGTTCAGCGCTAGGGGAGGTGAAGGACCACAAATGGCAATACCACCTGTCAAGACATACGAACGCTGGGCCAGATATTGATGCAACTTCGACACAGATGGGCCGGGACAATTTTGGAGAGCGTGTGTCCAACTCACTGATTATAGGCAACCAAGGTACTTGGTTTGATAGATTCAACAACTAATGCATACACCGATAGCCGTGGCCGTTCTGAATTGGAATGGTAGAGCACTCTTAGAAAAATACATGCCATCGGTAGTGGTACACAGTGCGCCGAATCCCGTCTACGTGATCGATAATGCCAGTACCGACGACAGTTTAGACTTCCTCGCATCCGCATTTCCCACAGTAAAGATCATTCAAACCGGGGATAACCTCGGGTATGCAGGTGGCTACAACAAAGGACTGGAATCTATTTCTGAATCCTTTGCAGTGCTTCTCAACAGCGATGTACGCACCACTCCAGGATGGTTAAACCCTATAGAGGAGCATTTCAAGGAACATCCAGACTGCGCAGCGCTCCAGCCAAAAATACTTTGGGACCGTTCACCTGACACCTTCGAATATGCTGGTGCAGCAGGGGGATATATGGATAGTTTAGGATACCCTTTTTGCCGCGGACGCATACTGAATGAGCTGGAAAAAGATATCGGCCAGTACAACGATGCTCGACCAGTATTCTGGGCTACAGGAGCGTGCTTGGCAGTTCGTACAGATTTATTCAAGCAGCTTGGAGGGCTCGATCCTATGCTCTTCGCTCATATGGAAGAGATCGATCTGTGCTGGCGTATGCAACGTGCAGGCTACAGTGTCTGGGTCCAGCCAGAATCAACCGTATATCATCTCGGTGGCGCTACGTTAAGTGCGAATTCGCCGCACAAGACGTATCTGAACTTTCGCAATAACCTAATCATGATCGTCAAGAACATGCCGCATTTTAGCGCTATGGGGCTCATCTTTATTAGGTTACTGCTCGACGGTCTGGCCGGAATCAAATTTATTCTCGAAGGAAAACCGCTTCATACCTGGGCCATCGTTCGCGCGCATTTCGGATTTTATGCCCGATTCACTCGTGTGCAGCGCGCTCGTGCAACACATGCGCAATATGGTTTTAAAGCGATGCATGAGCTCACCGGAACCTACGCCGGTAGTATGGTTTGGCAGTTCTATGTTCGCTCCAAAAAGCGTTTTTCAGATTTCTACTGATCCCTTAAAACTCGCAGAGAGGAGCGATCGCTGCTTCGTGATTTTTGGTTTGTCTCAATATGCGAGAATAAGTTAACTTCGAAGGGAACAAAATCTGTCGAATTATGAAAAGAGTACTTTCCCTGATCGTACTGCTGTTAGCGGGGACATTCGCTACGGGCCAAGTTTTAACACAAACCATTCGAGGCACTATTTTGGACACCGAGTCCAAGTTTCCCCTAGCCGATGCCATGGTGATTTGTGACCAGTCTCAAGCATTTTCGGACGAATACGGACAGTTTAGTCTAGAAGTCGAGATCGGAAGAAAAACGGTCGCGGTCCAGCTGTTCGGCTATGAGTCCAAAACCACTGTAGTAGAGCTGAACTCTGCTAAACAAGCTGTGGTTCGCATCGAGCTGACCGAAAGCATGGTCAAACTAGACGAGGTGGATGTCGTTGCCACGCCGAGAGGTGATGTCAAAAATGAGATGGCCGTGGTCAGTGCTCGTAAGTTTTCCGTAGAAGAAACCAACCTCTATGCTGGTTCTCGTGGTGAGCCAGCGCGTATGGCGACCAACTTTGCCGGTGTACAAGGGTCCGACGATACCAGAAACGATATCGTGGTTCGTGGAAATACACCAGCAGGTATCCTCTACCGCTTTGAAGGCATCAACATTCCTAACCCCAACCACTTTGCCATTCCAGGAACCGGAGGTGGTCCCGTAACTATTCTCAACAACAAATACATTCAAAGTGGTGATTTCTATACTGGAGCATGGCCAGGCGAATACGGCAATGCTATCGCTGGTGTATTCGATCTTGAGATGCGAGATGGTAACAACGCCACACCTTTTGAAGGCAGCTTTCAGTTCGGCCTATTAGGGGTGGAGCTGATGGCAGAGGGCCGCTTAGGGAAAGAAAAACCAAACGCTCCTTCGTATCTTATTTTAGGGCGCTACAGCACGTTAGGGATGGCTTCACAGCTTGGCATATCGCTGGGTACTACCGCTATTCCGAACTATGCTGATGGCGCTTTCCGCTTTACTTTCCCGCAAAAAGACGGTTCTAAATTATCACTCTGGGGAATGGGAGGGACATCCAACCTAAACATCGACGTTAGCGGCTCTGACGGTACTCAGCTCACAGGTGAGTTCGAAGGCATCGGTATTGTTGATCGTGACCAATTCTTTGATACCCACATGGGTGTAGTAGGGGCAACCCACAATAAACGGCTTTCTAAAAACAGCTACTTAAAAAGCGGTGCAGCTATTTCAATTTCTGCCGCTCACGCCTTGAATAATAAAGTGTTTAGAGGCATCGACACGGTTGGCTTAAATGATCTACGCTGGCGCGTTGACTCTGCTCCGAAAATCCTAAACTACTGGTATTACGAGACTAAAATTCACGGGTACAGTCATTACACGAAAAAATTGGATACCCGTCAAAGCCTTAAAGCCGGGATCAATATTGATTATATCATGGTGAATTACCTTGACTCTACGCGCATTGTGAACGGACTAACTGGAGAGATTTCAGATTGGGAATTCCCATGGGGTACTGAGGAAGGTGGATTTCAAAGTGACGGCTATGCCGTAGTTCAACCTTTCGTGTCTTACAAGAACAGATTAACAGATAAGCTTACCATGACTGCTGGAATCACAGCACTGTATTCTTCTATTAATGAGAACTCGCTTAGCCCTTTAGAGCCACGTTTAGGGTTTAATTATGATCTTAATAAAAAGAACAAACTCTTTACAGGTGCGGGGTACCACTCACAAATGCAAAGTTCTTATCTCTATTACTACAGAGGCTCTCAGGCTACTCCGCAGGCTATCGTTGATGGTGTTTATGGAACCAATTACAACAAGGGAATGGGACTTACGAAAAGTGCTCATTTAGTCGCAGGATGGGAACACGATTTCGATTACCCTATCCGTCTTAAAATTGAGGCTTATTACCAACAGCTTTGGAATGTACCGGTGGAATCGACTCCTTCGTATTTCTCACTAGTGAATGGAGGCGCAGGATTTGGTCGATTATGGGCAGAACCCTTAGAAAACACCGGAGTAGGTAGAAACTTTGGTCTTGAATTCACCGCAGAGCACTACTACAGAAACGGCTTCTATAGCCTGTTTACAGGGTCTATTTTCGATTCGAAGTACAAGGGGTCTAAAAACCTTTTGGCTTCGCCAGGATCTATCGATGACATATGGGTGAACACCACGTTTAACGGACGTTATGCCTTTAATTTTATCATGGCGAAAAACCTCAAGTTGAGTAAATACGGTATGTTGAATCTCGGAACAAAGGTTAGCTCGATCGGCGGTCGCTGGTTCGGTGATGTTGACGATGAAGCTTCGACGCGAGCTGCGGAGATCGTCTTTGTCAATGACAACACCTTTAACGGTAATCAGTACCGCCCGTATTTCCGTTTAGATCTCAAGGTTGGTTATAGATGGAACTTCATGAAATTAGCACATGAATTCGCTTTAGATATATCGAACATCACGAACAACAAAAATATCCTCACGCTAACGTATTTACCAGAGACTAAAGAGATTCGAGAGAATTACCAGCTCGGACTCTTCCCTGTCTTCTATTACAAAATAGACTTTTAATAGCGCGGTATTTAGAACCACTCGCATACAAAGCACTCCTCACGGCCATTGCGGCTGCCAGGGGTGCTTTTTTTGTGTGATAACGCCGTGGAGTTCGGGCCAAATAATACAGCCCTAAGAAGCCTTTATTTTCGGTAGAAGCGATGTACTACTCCGTCGATATCTAAAGAGAAGAAACCGTAGTGCGAAGCATAGGTGATTTTTGGCTCAGAAGGCAATGTAATCTCATCATTAACGTAGATGCCTTCATGTTCAATGATTCCGTCTACATCGTATTTAATCCCTTCAAAAGAATGTGGACCTATCTTATTGATGTGGAACCATGCTCCTTCACCTAAGCCACCCAGCCACTGGGCTGCGCTTGGCAAAGCTGAGGGACGTTTCGGCTCTTCAACCAAACCCTGTATACTATCATCAGGAAGTTGATTCGTGTATTTACCTATAGCACTTTCCAAAAGTCCGGCGCTGAGATCCGCCATACTGTGTCTTCTAGATTTGTCCAAATATTGCAAGGTGCCCCCTTCAAAGCTGTAAACGACATCTTCAGTTTTAGCTGCAACTACATTGTAAAGTGGTGTAGGGCGGAACGTAAGTGGATATTTCAATTTTGTGCCTACCGTACCTTCCTCATTCGCCGCTTTCATGGTCTCTGTCACATATCGTGCACAATTACTTGCACTCTTATACAGTCCATTGTAGGGGAAATAGCCTTTCATTACCATCTCATCGGCATATCCTTTTGCCTTGGTATAGTTGATGGTTTTACTCACTGAAAAGACTAGTGGGCCAGCACCGTGCGTGTATTTGCTTTTAGAGTCTAGCTCCGCTGCAATCTCTTCCACATTGACCAGATTCTTGTTCTCGTCAAAAACAGCTTTTACTTTGAGTACCAAATTTGGATCAGAATACTTTGAACGTGCTCTACCAAATCCTCTCGGGGTGATGTAGCGTCCAAAGTCGTAATAGAGTACCTCATATGTTTGCGGGTTGATCAGGCAGATTGCTGCATGCCCAACACGCATGTTCAGGTTTTTGACTAAACCAGCCTTGCGTAAAAATATTGCCAAGCCCTCATCAGCACGAGCTGTGCATTGTGGCCAGGCAATAACTATAGCAGTGTCTAAGTAGGTCATTTGTGTGTTGTGTGGAGGAACAAAAATAGTCAACCTCTTGGTATTATTAACTTTTGAGCAATAAATTCATAACACACTGGTAATCAGCGAATGAATAGCTTGCTCCGTGCTCTTTTAGTCGAACTTCATCCAAACTACTACGAATACCCATTGCGATACCGCCCGCCCGCACGGCTGCTTGGATACCACTCGATGTGTCTTCGAAAATCCAAATTTCATCTGGAACTATATCCTTGGAGGCGCCTAAACTATCAAGGCATCTGGTGAAAATTTCTGGGTTCGGCTTGCCTTTTGAAACGTCCTCCGCGGTGTGAACCACTTCGAAATATTCAGAAAGACTAAGAGCCTTTAGGACAAAATTGGCATTTTCCTTGTTGCCCATCGTTCCAAGTGCGAGGTGCACGCCTTGGGCCTGCAAATGGGCCAATACTTCGTGCAAGCCAGCGATGGGTTCGATGTGGGGAGCGTAAATTTCCCGATAGCGCGCCTCCTTCTCGTTACCAATTTCTTCGCTACGCTCAAAGCTCATTTCTGGGCCGAAGAATTTTTGGCAGACCTCAAAATTGGTGCCGTGTAAATCGCGAATGATCTCCGTTCGACTGCGCGGTGCTCCATACTTCTTGCAGATCTCGCCCCACGCCTTTAGGTGAAATTCGTAATTGTCGATCAAGGTGCCGTCCATATCGAACAGCGCATATTTCGGTAGTGCAATAGCCATCTTACGGGAGCACGATAATGGTAAATTCTTGCATGTCTAACTGGTTAGAAGGCAGCTTTGTAAAGGTTCGCAGTGAAAGTGCTCCTAAGGGAACTTCTTGCCCTAAACTCTTCGGGTCCCAGCATTCGGTGGCCCCCCCTGTAAACAGCTCATTACCCCAGCGGTCGTAGATCGAATAATACGTGCGTTCGGGGAGAGAGCTCACCAAGCAATAGCTGTCGTTGATGCCGTCGTTGTTCGGTGAAAACGCCCGAGGAACATACATCAAGAGATTGTCCAAGCAGTCGACTTCTAGAATTCGCTGTATGGTATCTAGATTGCCACAGCTGTCCACTGCAATCAATGTCAATTCATGGGCGCCCGCGAAAGGAAATAGCGTATCGAGCACGGGATCTGTATAGACCTGCGCACCGAGCTGCATTTCAATGAATTGCGCATAGCCTGTGGCGGTTAACGTGTAGTTGGGACAACCGAACCCTTCGTCGATGTAGGGGTCACGGCGTACACGAAACCGAAGTTCATTAGTCGTTTCGCAGCCGTTAATATCCGTAGCGATGAACGGGTAGATGGCCGTAGAATCGAGCCAGAGCGAGGTGGAATTGGTATCCAAAGAAGGCCAGTAGACATTCGCTAAGACAGGATCTGAGAGATCCAGAAACAATGAGTCGCAGTAGGCTGTATCTAAGGTAGTTGCAGTGAATAAACTCCCTTCAAGCATATAAATGCTATCGGTAAAAAGACAATCGCCGACATCTACAGAAATCCAGACCCAGCCGGGATTTGAGACAGTTGTCGTGGCAGTAGTATCTCCGGTAGACCAGAAATAGCTTAGCCCTGGTTGCGGATTATCCACTTCAAGCACCACGGGTTGTGAGGAGCACACACTCAGGGTATCGTCCAAGAGCGGCTCGTAGGTGGCCCCGTAGTATTCAAACTCGTAGAAAATGGAATCGCTGTAGCCGCGTGAGTCTTCCACAACCACCTTCACGATCACCGTGCCGTTATAGCTTGGGTCGATGATGGCATGTAAAATGGTATCCGTTGCGTTCGAATCTACCACAACTCCCGTACCCTTAATGAGTTCCGTTTGAATCACCTCTATGGAGTCCACACAGCTCAAATAACGGAAGTAAAGTGGAGTAGGGGTTGCACATAAAGCGCCCAGTGGAATGTCTTCAACGGGGAGTGCTGTGAAGGGGTCGAGGAGTTTAAAATCGTCGTCAAACCCACTGATGTAGCCGTACAAACCCGTACTTGATCCTTGTCCAGCTAAAACGCCCACATGGAAGGGAGTGATGCAGTCCAAAGAGAAGTTATTCGTTAAAGTATTCGACGGAATGTAAACGCCCGACCAGCTTGGATCATAGGTGCTAGCTTGCACTGTAATGTTGGCAAAGTTTGAAACTGCTGACCCATTATAGTTCAGAGTAGCAACCGCTGAACTAGGTATCGTTACCAGCGCAGAAGTACTCAAGCCCGAAGCTCTGTTGTATCGAATGCTGGTTGACCCTGTACAGTCCACGTGCGGGATTTGCGCCATCCCTTGCTCTGGGTCACTGTTGTTTGCGCCCGTAGTGACTTGGAACACATAGATCGGTTCGTTACTCTCGATAATAAAAGGCTTTCCAGGGGTAGCTGCGTTTCCAGGCATACTGAACGTCCCCGAAGCGCCTGCATTTGCATTCGTTAATACGTTCACGCCGTCCACAGTGATGGTGGTATTGTCGTAAGCAGCGATGTACATGAAATAATCTTGTGGGTAGAATCCTCGTCCTCGTAACACTACGTGCTTGGTGCCCAAGTGTTCTACTGGAGTCACCTGATCGATCCCTGCATCGGCATTGTTCGCCCCGGAAGCCTTCAAATGGTTTCCTCCAGCGGTCACAGCGATCGGTTTAGTGGCCGTGACGTGAGTACCAAGCAGTACATCGTTGTCTTCCATCGTACTGACCCAACTTTGACCAGCGTCTAGGGTGAAAATTACGCTATCACGACCGTTATCAAACACATTTCCTGGACGCGCTTTGATGCGTACATCCGTACTGTCTTCGAGTGCCACGATACTTACATAGTGCATTCCTTCATAGCTCATGGAAGGTCCAGTCACTGTAGATTCAATCTCCGTTTGCGAAGCGATGTAAAACTCCAAGCCGATCCCGTTCGTTCCCTTCGCCGTAATAATTTCTTGATTGTACTGATGTCTTACGCGCTGGGTGACAGTAACCGGTTTTGTAGCCTCCACGAACAAGGCGTCCTTATACCTTTTTTGATTGGTCCAATTCAATTCTCTAGCCCCATATGTACTCTGCATCGTCCCCACAATCCCACTTAAGGTAACTGTAGAAAGTGCACCAGAGGTCACCGTAATCGTATTTGAATAGCTCGTATCGCTGTTGTAGATCCACACACTCGCTGTCGGTGCAGTAGTACTGA
The DNA here is from genome assembly GCA_965656315.1 of uncultured Schleiferiaceae bacterium. Classification (GTDB taxonomy): domain Bacteria; phylum Bacteroidota; class Bacteroidia; order Flavobacteriales; family Schleiferiaceae; genus UBA10364. The sequence continues at coordinate 10,925 of CBFHKC010000044.1, forward strand.
TATTCAAATCAATCGAATGCTGCCCAGCCTCCCACTCATACAGCGGCGGCAACGCAAAATACGTATCGCTTTGGCCGTAGGCGCTCAACCCCACGAAAACCGCCAACACAAGTAGGATCCTTTTCATAACCGCAAGGTAGTGTATTTCGGACACTATCTTCCGTTGCGTATTCCAATCATTGGCACTACTTTAGCGCCCTCAACGGAGAGGTGCCTGAGTGGTTGAAAGGGCCCGCCTGGAAAGCTGGTATATGGGAAACTGTATCGAGGGTTCGAATCCCTCTCTCTCCGCTTAAATCATTAAAAACCAGCGCTTTGCGCTGGTTTTTTTTGTGCCCAAAACCAAAATAAGCTTGCTTAATTGAAGGTTTTGGGCACAAAAAAAACAGTGTGCCGAAGGCGAACGGTTTTCAAAGATTTAAAGCAAGGAACCACCCCCTGGGATCACGCGAATCCCTTTAGGGTGAGCGTAATCCAGACAAACGGAGTAAACCATGAATTCGTTTGGAGTTGGATATTGAATTCCTTCTCTTTGGCTTTTCATAAAACCTATACGTCGTGGCTGAATTCTTCAAATCCATCTTACTTCTTCTCGTGCTTTTAAACCCGTTTTTAGTGGTGGTCTACCTCATTGACATCATCGAAAAACTGGATGCAGGTGCATTTAGAAGGGTACTTGTGCGTGCGGGATTCATATCGAGCGCCGTATTTATCATCTTCGCCCTAGTCGGTGATGCGGTATTTTCTGGAGTGTTTCAGGTACGTTTCGCGTCCTTTCAAATCTTCGGCGGAATCGTCTTCTTACTCATCGGTGTCCAATTCGTTTTTAAAGGTCCCAACGCTATGGAGTTGCTGCGTGGTGAATCCAAACACATCGCTGGCGCCATCGCCATGCCAGTGTTGATCGGGCCAGGAACCATCTCTGCAAGTGTGGTCATCGGTCAGCGCACGAATGTAATGACTGCAGCAGCGGCCATTCTCGTATCGGTGTTTATCTGTATCGTAACGATCGTTTTTCTAAAACGCATCCACGACTATATCAGAACCAAACGCGAGGAGCTCATCCAGCGCTATTTCGACATTGCCGGTCGCATCACCGCACTTTTGATCGGTTCGGTGGCCATCGAAATGATTATGGTAGGCCTCCACGCTTGGTTGAAAGAGGGGATCTAAACCTCCGTTTGCAGCACAACGCCGCCCGTTAAAATTTCAAATGACGAATGGTATCTCCGTTGTTCATCAGTTGCTTGAGTGATTCGATGCCTATGTTCACGTGGTTTTCATCAAACAGCTTAGAGTTTACCTGGTCCTTTTCAAGCGTCTTCACGCCGTCGGGAACCATCGGTGAATCTGTCAC
>CBFHKC010000045.1:0-371 GCA_965656315.1 uncultured Schleiferiaceae bacterium
AAGGTGCTCGCCCTTTTCATCTTTCTCGCGCAGATCCGTTAAGGTGATGCTGATGCCCTTGTTCAAGAAGGCAAGCTCACGCATACGTTTAGCAAGAATATCGTAGTAGTACGTCAATTCTTCGAAGATCTCACCGTCAGGCTTGAACGTAACAATCGTACCGCGGTAATCTGTAGTACCGATCTCGCGAGTAGGATATTTTGAAGCCCCTTTCGAGAACTCTACTTCGTATTTCTTACCGTCCTTGTGAACCTCAGCGTGGAGCATGATAGAGAGTGCATTCACACAACTCACACCTACCCCGTGAAGACCACCGGAGACTTTGTACGAATCTTTATCAAACTTACCCCCTGCGTGAAGGACTGTCATAA
>CBFHKC010000045.1:381-11505 GCA_965656315.1 uncultured Schleiferiaceae bacterium
TAACTACCTCAAGGGTAGAACGTCCATCCTTCGGGTGTGGATCGATCGGAATACCACGACCGTTATCCTTTACTGTAATGCTATCATCTTCGTTGATGGTCACAAAAATGTCGGTACAGTGACCGGCCAATGCTTCATCAATAGAGTTATCTACAACCTCATACACCAAGTGGTGGAGACCTTTGACACCCACGTCGCCAATGTACATGGCCGGGCGCTTACGTACGGCTTCTAGTCCTTCCAGGATCTGGATGGACCCACCGTCATAGTTCTTTTGCTCTTCGCTCATAAATAGTGGATTGTTGTCCTATTATGCTATCCTAACAAAGATAACTTTTCAGGGCTAAAAAAGCAGAAAAGGGGCCCCGAAAGACCCCTTCACTTACCAACATGGTTATTAACATTGTAAAGCGCTCAGAACAAGCGCTGCAGCATCTAGAATTGGTAGTTTAAGGTGAATAAACCGCGTGCTCCTCGCACGTAATATCCCTCCCAGAGCTGGTAACGACGACCGAGCAGATTGTAGCCGTGTAGACTTGCGCTCAAATGATCGTTAATCTCGTAATTTATAGAGGCACTCCAATCGAGGTAATCTTCTAAATTGTAACCGTTTATCGCATATCTACCCCCGACGTACTTCAGGTTCGTTCTTACACTCAGTTCGTTAATGCGGTAGTGCGCCATCGCCCCCATCACACGTCCCTCGCGACCGATGAACTCATCTCCACTAAAGGCATTGAGCTGCGCATAGGTACTTGCTGTGAAGTGTTTCAATGGAATGTTCAGCTCTCCACGGAGCGAAGTACGTACCACGTTGTCTGCGTACCCTACCTGAAGGGCTGCTAGCTGTGCATCACCGACAGTTTTCAGCGGCGCAAGTGTGTCGCGTTCAAAGACCACTGCGTCGTTTAGAAAGGCCATCGATCCTTCGATACGGTATTGCAGTTTCCCTACTAAAGCACCCTGCATCCCGACGTAACCTCGGTTACTACCCGAAAGGCGTTGCTGCTGAACTAACGAGAGTTGAGGCGCCTCTGCGATGAGACTGCGCAAGGTATTTTGCTCGACTTCACCGTCCCAACCTCCGTAGATGGCAAGTGTGCGGCGAAGAAGTTCTGCTTGCAGATTGATGCGAGGGAAAACGTAAAATTCAAAACGGTTGCTGTCGAGACCTGCGGTTTGGGTTCCGGCAAATTGAAGTCCAAATTCATATGACAGAATGCCGTTTTTCCCACGAGTTACTGGAGCGATGTTGAAGTGATGATATTGTGCCACACCACTGTCTTGTGCCCAAGTCGAGTTTTGAGAAAATTGGTATCCGAGATCTACATAGACCTTGCTGTCATCGGCGTTAATTTCAAACTGGTGCGCAGTCTTGGCGAGGTGTTCGAACGTACCGTAACCGGCATGAGTGAATTGGTATCCGATTCCTCCTTTGCGATAAACGCCTTTCACTTTCGAGGTAGGATTCGATGTACGCAGCCATTCTTGAGTCACCCCATATTGCTGTTGCCAATTCCCAGGCACACTGTCTAAGACTACAGCTGGCGGCGTGTTCGCACCGTAATATGAGATGTAATCCGCTTTGAGAAGCATCTGCGATTTGAAATTCCAATTTCGCGTCGCACGTTGATAATCGGCCAAAAGTTCATTCTCATACATCGGAGCACGCGCATAGTCGCTCATCGCAACGCCGCCTATGGCTCCTTCGTGAAGGGCACGCACACCCCAGACATTTTTCTTACTGCGGGGAGACGAGAGCACGAAACTTGCGTATGACCCCGCGTAGTTACCTCCTCCAATACTTACTTTCTGCGTCGGCAACTTTGGCAATTTAACTCGGCCCAAGCGAATCGAAGGAATCGCCTCTGGCTCAAAGTCCAAGATCATCGCCTTTGGCTGTATACGCACCTCCACCGATAATTTCTCAGAAGTCGTGTCCGAGAACGACGGCTGCTCAGAAATCTTGTGTGCACTGCGCACCTGTGCCTTGTAATCTTCCACTACGCGAATCTCGACGCTTTTCACCTCTTCACCGGTTTCCTCTTGTGCAAAGACTAGAGCCGGCGCGAACATTAACGCGGCTAGAAGGGCTTTTTTCATGGGTTGATATCTAGTTGTTTTCATCCGATTAATCTTCTAATTCTTCGAGCTCTTCTGGAGCAAATTCTTCCATATCCAAGCTATCCACGCCCACTGTATTCTGCGCTTCACGTTCTCTTTGCAGCGCCAATTCCGTCTTGAAACCCTGCGCCAAACTTGCGTAATCGCCGATGTCCGCATTTTCAATAACAAAATCCAAGGTGTAATTCGCTTGGAAATCGTCCCGGAGACCTGCATAATTTTTCGCCATGAGCAGCAGCGATTCCCAGCGCCATTTCGGATAGGTCGGCAGATTATCTATCATCCAGAAAATCTGCTCGTTCGATGCATTGTATTTGCCTAGGATGTAATCGAACTCAGCGAGGTAGAACGTTGCCTCAGCTTGTGCCTCACCTTTCACCTCAGCCTTAACGCGAGTATAGTAGAGCTTGGCATTTGCGCTATCGCTGAGTGCAAATGCGCTACGTGCGGCATTCAACAACGCCTCGGTCGCCCATTCTCCAGGCAGCCCCTGGTCTTGCAACAAGCTCTCGGCATATTGCATCACCATAGCGGTGTTGCCCAATGATTTCGCACTGCGCATCAACCCGAGACGGGCACGGCGACCTTCATCGGCATTGCCCACCAAACCAAGCACTTGCTGGTAGTAGTAGAAGGCCTTGTCAAAATTTTGCTCGGCGTAGTACAAGCTGGCCAAGCGCTCGACAGTTTGCTTGCGGAAACTGAGCTCCCCGGAGGAAGCTACAAATTCGTAAGCGGGAAGAGCGATGCTGTCTGCTCCAGCGTTGAACGCACATTCAGCGAGGTAGTAGTTTGCCGGTACGCGGAAGATACCGTCTGGGAACTTCGCGAGGTAGTCGCTCATGCCCTTGAGGGTTCCTGGACAATCGCCAAAGCTGTAGCGGTCGAAAGCACCATTGTAGAGTGTGGAATCGAGCTGACCTTGACCGATATCGGTGCCCGTCAGCGTTTGGATCCAATCGACATAGCCGGTGAGTTGGTCGAGTTCTGCGTATTGAATTTTCGCTAGACCGAGTGCTTCGCGAGACTCATTGGTGTTGGGGTAGTCTTCAACAACCTTTTTGAATTGACCCAAGGCTTGATCGCCTTTGCCCTGTGTGCGATAGATAAGCCCCAAGGCAATGTGTGCGTTTTTAATGAATCGCGATTTTGGATAGTCGCTGATGAAACTGGTGAAAATTTCCTCGGCGCGGCGGTTTTCGCGGAGTTTCATGTAGGTCTCTCCCAGCTCGAAATAGGCATCCGTGGCGTACACCGAATTCGGGTAGCGCTTCACAAGGGATTCGAGGGTGTTCGCCTTTTTCTGTGGCTCGTCGATGAGACCGTAGCAGAGACTTTGCTGGAAATTGGCATAGTCTGCATCAGGAACTGCGCGCCCTACATACGTTTGGTAGTATTTGATTGCATTGTCGTATTGGCCGGTCATGAAGTAAGAATCTGCCAGTCGAAGCTCAGCATCATTGGCCAATTTCGTCCCAGGCTTCTGCTGCCCGAGAAACAAACGGAACGCCGTCGCACTGCTGCTGTAATTCTCATTGCTGAAGTGCGCGTAGGCCTTGTTGTAGAGTCCGCGCTTGTATTGTGACAAGGTCGCTGACCCTGGTGTTGCATCAAATTTTTCTAGCTCAAACAAAGCTCCATCGAAATCGTCTGAACGGTACGCAATCTCTGCCAACCAGTAGTGTGCGAGTGCTGAATACACATTGCTCATCGGATAGTCCAATGAACGCAAGAACAACTTTTTCGCCGCAGGGTATTGAATCGCGTTAAAGTGCTGCACGGCACGGAAATACGCAACTTTCTGGTAAGCACCTTGCATCGTTGGCTGCTCCAAACCGGCAGCGGAAATCGCCTTAAGGGCACTTTCATAGTCCTTAGAATTCAGGTACAGATTCGCTAAATATTCGTTCGCTTCTGCACGGTGCTTGCTGTTCGGGTAACGCTCGAGGAACTCCTTGAAAATGTCTAACGGCTGTTCGAAGGGCGTACTGCTGTCGTATGCAAGCTTCGCATAGTTGAACAATGCATCCTCACGCAGGCGCTGGTCATCCCCACTTTGCGATGCTTTAAAAAAAGCGGTCTGCGCTTCTGTTTTCTTTCCAGTTTTCAGATATGAATCGGCCAAATGGTAATAGGCGCTTTGTCCAAGTGCATCGCTGCGACCGTGGATTTTATTGAAGGCTTTAATCGCCTCTTCATAACGGCGTGTTTTGTAGAGCACAAACCCGAGCTTATAGTGGTCATTCGTGCTCAGCTTCCCACCGAGCTCCTTATGTTTTTCGAGGTACAATGCCGCCTGTGTCCAATTCGATTTTTGGTAATACCCCTCTCCAATCAGCTTGGCAATCTCTGCTGCACGTGAAGGAACCGCCTGATCAAGAAGCTCTTGGCCGACGCGAAGTAACTCATCGATTTCACCTGTTTTGTAATAAATCTGTGAGAGGTAATAAGGTACCACACCACCAAACTTCTTGTCGCCAATCAGCTGCTTAAACTGTGCAGTCGCCGTGCTGTACTGCTCAGCTTCATACGCAATATGACCGTAGTAGTACCGGTGGTGATTCTGAAATTCGCCCTTGTAATCCGTCCCTTGGAAAAACAGGTTACGCGCTTTCTCCACATCCTTAGCCATCAAATGACTGTAGGCCAATTTAAAATAGTACTCACTGCGGAAACCACTACTCACATCACGCTGATCAATCGCTCCCAACCACTGAATCACCTTTTTGTAACGGCGGTTGTTGAAGTAATAGTTCGCCGCGGTGATATGCGCCTCTTGCCAGCGCGGACTTAGCGGATACGTTTGTGCGAAATACGTCAGGAAGTATTCGCTATTTTCATTCATCAAATACAGGGCACAGAGCGCGCGGTAGAAGCTGCTTTCTTCCTTGATGAAACTTTGTGTTGGCAATTCGCTTTCGAGCAATTCGTCAAAACCCACGCGAGCTGCAGCGTACAATCCGTCGTCAAACAGTGCCACGCTCTTGTTGTAGGTCGCCTCATGCCCCAACTCTAATGGGGTTTGCTGTGCAAAGACAGCAAGGCTAAAGACAAAAAAGAAAGCTGTAGAGAATAGTGATCTCATGTTGTTCTTAGTTTATGCTTAAAAATAACCCAGTCCCAGGCGGCTTCTATACCCTAGAGTTGTTAATTCAGTGGAGTTATTCACATGTAGAAAACGCTAAAGGTGGTTCTTTTGGTATTTCTGCTACCTTTGGAATCGCCCATAGTGGGTCCATAAAGAAACACAACACACATGTCTTTAATCAGCCTAAATAACGCAAACATCTTCCAAGGCAAACACCTTGTATTGAGCAATGTAAACTTTGAAATCGCTGCGGGTGAGTTTGTGTATTTGATCGGACAAACGGGCTCTGGGAAGAGCTCTGTACTTAAGACCTTGTACGGAGATATTCCGTTAAGCGATGGAACCGGCAGCGTTGCTGGCCACGATCTTTCTGGACTTAAAGACAAAGACATCCCGGCACTGCGCCGAGATTTAGGCATCGTCTTTCAAGATTTTCAGCTGTTGAGCGACCGCAGTGTAGAAGCCAATTTAGACTTCGTGCTTCGCGCCACAGGGTGGAAAGACAAAGACAAACGTGCAACACGTATTGTAGAGGTGCTTTCGCTAGTAGGCATGCAAAACAAGAAGCACAAGAGTACCTTCGAGATTTCGGGTGGCGAGCAGCAGCGCGTAGCGATTGCACGTGCATTGTTGAATGATCCAAAGGTGATTTTAGCCGATGAGCCGACGGGAAATTTAGACCCGCGAACCTCAGAGGAAATCATGACCCTGCTGCTCAGCCTTGCAGGGCAAGACAAGGCGGTGCTGATGGCGACACACGATTTCCAATTGATCCACAAATACACGAACCGCACACTGAAAGTACAGGGCGGTGAAGTATCGGATAATATGGTCCAAAACTTCTAGATAAGAATTGGCAACGGCAGATACTCCACAAGCAAAGAAACGTTTGGTACTTAGTGTGCTCATCGCTTCCTATGGAGATGACGTTAGCAAACTATTATCGGCGTTGAAAAACTGCGTAGATTTTGGCCTTCCAGAGCACTGGGAGGTGGAGATTCTAGTATCCGACCAATTCGACACGCCGCACCCCAACCACAACCGCTGGGAACAGGATTCGATGGTCAGCTATGTACATTCTTCGACTAAGGGTCGTGCGCGAAATCGCAATGAACTGGCCGAGGCTGCACAAGGGGATTATTTTCTTTTTCTCGATGCGGATGCCCTTCCCAAAACCGATGGTTTTTTAAACAGGTACTGCAACTATGCTAGCGGAGCACAAGTCGTCGTCGGCGGCACTGCTTACATGCCAGGCCACATGAGCGAGCGCTTGCGTGTAAGGGTCGGTAAAGTCAAAGAGGAGGTGCTGCCTGTGAAGCGCGAGCTGCAGCCTTATGGAAGTTTTAGTGCGTTCAATTTCTTGATAAGAGCGGATTTGTTTGAAAAAATTGGCTTTGATGAAAGCATCACGAAATACGGACATGAGGATACACTCTTCGGAACCGCGCTTCGCCATCATTGCTTTGATGTCATTCATATCGACAATCCTGCCTACCACATGGGTATTGACCGGGATGAGGATTTCATGGATAAAACAGAGCTTGCCGTTCGAGGGCTTGCACAGCTTGTAGCGTTGGGTAAAATAGATGAAGAGGTGTTGCTGTACCGCTATTATTTGTGGGCGCAACGCGTAGGCGCAACTCCGCTATTGAAACTAGGGTATAAATTGGTAGGTAAAATCCTCAAGAGCCGACTATCGAAGGGCAAAGGACCACTGGTGTTTTTTGATCTGTACAAACTCCTACTGTTCAGCTCACACACTATAAAAGTTCAGCGTAAAATGTCTTAAGAGGCGCCCCTTCCTTTTCCCAAGTACACGCTGAGCTAGCCGCTGACAATGCGGCTTTCCAAATCGACTTGTCTTTCCCAACCGCAGCGATAGCCTCGCGTAAACCTTCAATATCCTCCGGATTTACGGTGGTTCCAACTCCATAATCGTCAACTACTCGAGCTACTTCAACCACCTTAGAGGTAACTACGGGAACGCCGCAATGAATGTAGTCGAAGAGCTTATTGGGTAGGGAGAAGCGGTAATTGATATTCGTGTCTTTATCCAAACTCAAACCGACATCTGCACAGGCCGTGTAACTCAATAACTCGGCATAGGGAACGCGGCCGACGAAACGCACCTTGTCTTGCCAACCTTTCGCCTCAACGCGCTGCTTCAGGGCAGGAATCGCATCGCCACTACCTACGAGCAGCAGGAGCCAATCGTCCATACCCGCAACAGCTTCAAGCGCTTCTTCCAATCCTCGGTCTACATTCATACCGGAGCCTTGATTGATAGCAATCTTCTTTTCTTCTGGCAGCCCCAATTCCGCCCTGCTCCGCCAGGCCATCTTTGGCGGTGGTGGAGAAATATTTCGAAACACACGCGGTCGATTGCCGTAATCCGCTTCATAGAGGTCCGCAATGCTTTCATTGACCGTCCACACAAAAGGCAACCTTGGGAAAATTTCACGTTCTATCCCTTGCCATACGCGCTTGACCCATCTTCCCTGAATCTCTGGAACCCCACAGAAATATTCGTGACTGTCATAGACGATGGGGATGCCGAAGAATCTGGAGACCAAAAAATTGGGTAGCAACGTATCGAGATCATTCGAGAGGAGAACGCTTTTTCGATCCGCCGCAAAAAACAACGTGAGCAGCAAGCGCAATTGAAATTCTGCGTAGAATAAACCTCCCTTTCTGAAAATAAGCTTCATTCGCCGTGTTTTGTACGGCCGATTCAAGGGCTGTGACCCGGGCAATTCACGCCCTATCCAGCACACGTCATACCCGAGATCCAGCAAGAGCAGCGCTACCTTATTCACACGATTGTCCGTGGAGATGTCGTTCGTGGTGGAAATGAAAATTCTCTTGCCCATGAAAAGGATGAAATTGGTTCTGCTAAAGTAGGGAACCTTAAATTTGCATGCACTGAAGAATACGCACATGCAAAAATCGGATTTTCACTACGACCTGCCGCAAGAACGAATCGCTACCCACCCCTTGGAACAGCGGGATCAAAGCAAGCTGTTAGTCTACCGCGATGGGATTGAAGACCGTCATTTTACAGAATTACCTGCGGTACTCCCCAGCGGCAGTCAGTTGATTTTCAATAATACACGGGTGGTAAAAGCGCGTTTGCACTTCATCAAAACCGACGGCGCTAAACCGATCGAAATCTTCTGTTTGACCCCGCACCAACAAAGTGTCGAGGAGAGCATGGATGCACGTCAACAGGTCTATTTCGAGTGCTTAGTCGGTAACCTGAAGCGCTGGAAGGATCATCCGTTGCACCTAGATTTAACCCCAGAGCTTCGCTTGACGGCTGAAAAAGGCGAACGCTTGGGAGATATGTTTGTGATTTCGTTCCGTTGGAACAGTGAAGATAGCTTCAGCGACATTTTAGAATTGGCAGGGAAAATCCCGCTACCACCCTATATGAACAGGGAAGCCGATGAGGATGATGTCGATCGATACCAAACGGTTTATGCCGCTAGTAATGGATCTGTTGCAGCGCCGACTGCAGGACTCCATTTTACACCACAAGTATTTTCTGACTTGCAAGCTGCGGGTCACGAGCGCGTGGAAGTTACGTTGCATGTTGGCGCAGGAACCTTCAAACCTCTTTCTGACGGCAAGGTCGATGAGCACGATATGCATGCGGAGGAAATCATCGTGGATCGCACTTGGCTCGAGCAATATCTCGAACACAGCGGCCCAAAATTCGCGGTGGGAACAACGAGTCTTCGCACCTTAGAGAGTTGCCATTGGATAGGCACACAACTATTGAACAGTGGCACATTAAACCACTTGGACCAATTCGATGCCTACCAACTCCCCCAGACCACGACCACCACTGAAGCATTTAACGCATTGCTGAACTACTTGAAAAGCGCTCAACTTTCCAGCATTGCACTAAAAACACGACTCATGATTCGCCCGGGCTACACGATGAAATCTGTCCAGGGTATTATCACAAATTTCCATCAACCCGGAAGTACACTGCTCCTTCTTGTGAGCGCGGGGATTGGAGAGGACTGGCGCAACGTGTATCAGCACGCGATGGATCACGATTACCGTTTTTTAAGTTACGGTGACTCTTCCTTGCTGCATTTCCACTAAATTAATCGTCCCTACCCTACAATTCTATGAACCGAATTCTTCCGCTAGTTTGGACGCTTCTGCTTTGCGCTCACTCTCCTATTTTCGCCCAGCATTCCACAGTCCAATTGCCCGAAGACATCAACGAAAGCAGTGCGCTAGAATGGGCCACTGACTCTTCGCTCTACACCATTAATGACAGCGGTAACGATCCCGAACTCTATGAAATTCATCACGACGGACGCCTATTACGTACCATAGATCTCGATGATTTCGGTGTAGACAACTACGATTGGGAAAGCCTCGCCCAGGACGCCCTCTACTTGTACATCGGTGATTTTGGAAACAATAGAAACACGAGAAAGAATCTGGTCATCTATAAAATCTCCAAAGCCCAACTTCGCCGAGGCTGGGGCAGCGCCACGGAGATCCGATTCAAATGCGCAGAACAACGCAAATTCCCACCAAATTCTAGCTCGCGCCAATACGACTTTGAGGGTTTTTACGCCACCGCTACCGACCTCGTGGTTTGGTCGAAAAATCGCACGGAGCCTTGCAACGGGTATGCTAGGGAATACCACATTTCTAAGAATCCGGGCAACTACACCGTGGTCGCCAGGGACAGCATCTACCTCCAAGGCGAAAGCCTTTTTGAACAATGGGTAGCTGGAGCAGACTACCATCAAGGCAAGAAACTAACGGCCTTAATCTCTGGCCCCAACATTCATTTTTTAGTACCCGATGCTTCAGGAACTTTAGTCGACTTACCCGTTTGGGCAGGGATCTCTCAGAAAGAATCCGTGGTTTTCGGCAAGGGAACAACCCTTTACGTGAGTGACGAGGTCAATCATTTGAGTAGCGGAAAGTTGTACACTTACGATTATGCTCCATGGCTCGATGCGCTTTCGACATACCGGAATTCGCCAGCGCAGGTCTTGCAATCGCGGGTGAAGCGTACGGAAAAATTGGTCCTGTCTATTCAATATATGAGTGCTATTCAGGTGCCAATTACCATTACCAACGCCGCAGGAAACATCGTCCACTCGGAAACGTTTTCAAGCAAATATTACCCACGACTTTTGGGAACTACACATACGATTATTCAAGGTAAAACGTTAGTACTTCCCGTTTCAGACTGGGGACTGGGAGAGGTCACTGTTCGCATCGACCACCCCTTTGGAACGGTAACACAAACCGTCACCTTAGTCCCCTAAACCATGCGCTTATTACTTGTTGGAATCGCTCTACTTCTTGCACCTACTGCTCGGAGCCAAAGCGTGCTGTTTTACAACGTCGAAAACCTCTTTGATACCATACACGATCGCGGTTTTGCCGATCATGAGTTTCTCCCCAACAGCCCAAAAGAGTATGGTTCGATACGGTACCGACTCGCGCTTCGACAAACTGCTCGAGCACTAAGACTTTCCTTATACCATGCCTCAGAACCGGTTCAAATTATTGCACTTTGTGAGGTTGAAACAAGAGGAGTTCTAGAGGATTTAGCTCGGCACAAAGCATTACGTGATCAGGGAAATTGGCAAGTCGTTCACTTCGACAGCCCCGATTTTCGCGGCATCGACTGTGGCGCACTTGTAAATATGGACCTCGTGGATCTACGCCAAACCCATCGGATTCGATATGCAAATGACACGATGAAAACACGAGACGCCTTGCTGCTCACTTACAAGGGTGCCGATAGTACACGCTCCCATCTTGCCATTGTGCACCTGAGTTCGAAGCGAGGCGGAGCAGCGGCCACCGCGCCCAAACGTGCTTACCAGCTAAAAACAGTGATTGCTGCGCTCGACACTGCAAGTGGC
>CBFHKC010000046.1:0-10670 GCA_965656315.1 uncultured Schleiferiaceae bacterium
AAGCCGTTTTAATTAAAAGTTTGAAGCAATGGCAAAATTGACTAAGAACATGAAAAACGCGCTCGCTAAACTCGAAAAGGGTAAAGTATACTCTGTTAGCGAAGCAGCGGCCTTAGTAAAAGAGGTAAACTGTACTAAGTTTGATGCATCAGTGAACTTAGCAGTTCGTTTGGGTGTAGACCCACGTAAAGCAAACCAAATGGTTCGCGGCGTGGTAAGTCTTCCACACGGTACTGGTAAGAGCGTACGTGTTTTAGCTTTGGTTACACCTGACAAGGTTGACGAAGCAAAAGCAGCAGGTGCAGATTACGCGGGCCTTGATGAATACATCGAGAAAATTAAAGGCGGTTGGACTGACATTGATGTCATCGTAACCATGCCTTCTGTAATGGGTAAAATCGGTCCTTTGGGTCGTGTATTAGGTCCTCGTGGCTTGATGCCGAATCCAAAGTCTGGTACTGTTACAATGGACGTAGCAAAAGCTGTGAGTGAAGTGAAAGCTGGTAAGATTGACTTTAAAGTTGATCGTTACGGTATCGTTCACGCGGCAATCGGTAAAGTATCTTTTGATGCAGCTAAGATCCAAGAGAACGCTGAAGAATTAGTAAGAACTCTAAACAAACTCAAGCCGTCTGCGGCAAAGGGTACGTACATGAAGTCTGTCTACATCTCTTCTACAATGTCTCCGGGTATTGCTGTAGATGCTAAATCAGTTTCATAATCTTAACCGAAAAGCATCATGACAAGAGAAGATAAACTTACTCAGATTGAAGAGCTAACAGCTATACTTAATGAAACTCCAACTATCTATTTAGCGGATATCGCTGCTTTAGATGCGACTACTACATCAAACTTGCGTCGTGCAAGCTTTGGTAAAGGTATCAAGTTGAATGTTGTTAAGAATACATTGCTCAAAAAGGCCATGGACGCGTCGGAAAAAGACTTCGACGGACTGTACGATGTGCTTAAAGGAAATACCAGTATCATGCTCTCAGAAGCAGGTAATGCGCCAGCGAAACTCATCAAGGAGTTCCGTAAGAAAAGCGACAAGCCAGTTTTAAAGGGTGCATGGATTGAAGAGAGCGTTTACGTAGGTGACGAATCATTAGATATGTTGACTGCAATCAAGTCTAAAGAAGAATTGATTGGAGATGTATTGACATTGCTTCAGAGCCCTGCGAAAAATGTTATTTCTGCACTTCAGAGTGCAGGTGGCAATATTGCTGGTCTCCTCAAAACTTTGGAAGAGCGCAACGCGTAATTCCTACCACGAAATTTTAATTAAGAAACAACCAATTTAATTTTTTACTAAAAATGGCTGATATCAAAGAATTGGGCGATGCTCTAGTAAACTTGACAGTAAAAGAAGTATCTGAATTAGCAGATTACATGAAAGAAGAATACGGCATCGAGCCAGCTGCTGCTGCAGTAGCTGTTGCTGGTCCTGCTGCAGGCGGAGACGCTGCTGCTGAGGCGCAGACTGAGTTCGACGTAATCTTGAAAGCTGCTGGTGGTTCTAAACTAGCTGTAGTTAAGCTTGTTAAGGAAATGACTGGACTAGGCTTGAAAGAAGCTAAAGAAAAAGTAGATGGCGCACCTGCAGCATTGAAGGAAGGCGTATCAAAAGACGAAGCAGAAGCTTTGAAAGCACAGCTTGAAGAAGCTGGTGCTGAAGTAGAGGTCAAGTAATTGGTCCACTGCTAGGTTATCCGGTTTAGGTCTTTGGGGAACTCCCCTTAGACCTAAACCTTTTTGTGTTTAATTAACATTTTGGGCTGAAATGGTAAACCAAATTACCGCTCCACAGGAGCGAATCAACTTCTCATCAACTGCAATTAAGACGGCATTCCCGGATTTTCTTGACATTCAGTTGAAGAGCTTTATGGACTTCTTTCAGATTGAAACGAAGCCATCAGAAAGATCTGCGGAAGGTCTTTACCGTGTTTTTGCGGAGAACTTCCCTATTTCGGATTCAAGAAACAATTTTGTTCTTGAATTCTTGGACTACTTTGTAGATCCACCACGTTACTCGGAACGCGAATGTATTGAGCGCGGTCTGACCTTCTGTGTGCCATTGAAGGCACGTTTGAAGCTGTATTGTACGGATCCTGAACATGAGGATTTTGAGACGATAGTACAGGACGTGTATCTCGGTACCATCCCATATATGACTCCAAGAGGTACGTTCATTGTGAACGGTGCCGAAAGAATTATAGTTTCACAATTACACCGTTCACCTGGTGTATTCTTCTCTCAGTCGTACCACGCGAACGGAACAAAACTTTATTCAGCCCGAATTATTCCGTTTAAGGGATCTTGGATTGAATTCGCTACGGATATCAACCAAGTGATGTACGCGTACATTGATCGTAAGAAAAAGCTTCCCGTAACTACATTGCTTAGAGCTATTGGCTATGAGCGTGATAAGGACATTCTTGAGATCTTTGACCTTGCAGAAGAAGTTAAGGTGAGCAAAGCTGCACTTAAGCGCTCTATCGGACGTAAGCTTGCTGCACGTGTGTTAAAGACATGGATTGAGGATTTCGTTGATGAAGATACAGGTGAAGTTGTATCTATCGAGCGTAACGAGGTTATACTTGATCGTGATACTATTCTAGATAAAGAACATACAGAAGAAATTCTGGACGCAGAAGTTGCGACAATTCTGTTGCACAAAGAAGACATTGAGTCTTCGGATTTTGCGATCATCCACAATACACTTCAAAAAGACCCTACGAACTCAGAGAAGGAAGCTGTAGAGCATATCTACCGTCAACTTCGTAACGCTGAACCACCAGATGAGGAAACTGCTCGTGGTATCATTGATAAGTTATTCTTCTCTGAACAGCGCTATTCTTTAGGTGAAGTAGGTCGTTACCGTCTTAATAAGAAATTATATAATGGTAGTGATGAAGATTCTCAGGTATTGACGAAAGGCGATATCATCGAGATCATCAAGCGCCTAATCGAGTTGATCAACTCTAAAGCAGAGATTGATGATATCGATCACTTAAGTAACCGTCGTGTACGTACAGTAGGCGAGCAAATGGCTAACCAGTTTGGTGTAGGACTTGCTCGTATGGCTCGTACGATACGTGAGCGTATGAACGTTCGTGATAATGAAGTATTTACTCCGATCGATTTGATTAATGCGAAGACATTGTCTTCTGTTATCAACTCTTTCTTTGGTACCAACCAGCTTTCGCAGTTTATGGACCAAACCAACCCGCTCTCTGAGATTACGCACAAACGTCGTCTCTCAGCTTTGGGACCTGGTGGTCTTTCTCGTGAGCGTGCAGGTTTTGAGGTTCGTGATGTTCACTACACACACTATGGACGTCTTTGTCCTATTGAGACTCCGGAGGGACCAAATATTGGTTTGATTTCGTCGCTTTGTGTGTACGCTAAAGTAAACGGAATGGGTTTCATCGAAACACCATACCGTGCAGTAGCTGAGGGTAAGGTTGTTGTAGATTCTACACCGACTTACTTGAGTGCAGAGGAAGAAGAAGCGAAAGTAATCGCTCAGGCAAACGCTCCTATTAGCCCAGACGGAACGTTTATCAATGAGAAGGTGAAAGTTCGTGAAGAGGGTGATTTCCCAGTAGTTGAGCCGGAGACGATTGACTTCATGGATGTTGCACCTAACCAAATTGCATCAATTTCTGCATCGTTGATTCCTTTCTTGGAGCATGATGATGCAAACCGTGCATTGATGGGATCGAACATGATGCGTCAGGCTGTTCCTTTATTACGTCCAGAGGCTCCAATCGTTGGAACTGGTTTGGAACGTCAAGTTGCTACTGATTCACGTGTATTGATTAATTCGGAAGGAGCTGGTACTGTAGAGTACGTAGATTCTAAGCAAATCCAGATTCGTTACGATCGTACCGAAGATGAGCGCTCAGTTAGCTTCGAAGAGGACATCAAGACATATCACTTGGTGAAATTCCAAAAGACGAACCAAGGAACGACTATCAACCTAAAGCCAATCGTAAGAAAAGGCGATCGTGTTGAGTTTGGTCAGGTTCTTTGTGAAGGTTACGCAACTCAGAAGGGCGAATTAGCTTTGGGTCGTAACATGCTTGTATCGTTCATGCCTTGGAAAGGTTACAATTTTGAGGATGCGATTGTTATTTCTGAGCGTGTTGTACGCGAGGATATATTCACGTCTATCCACATTGATGAGTATTCTTTGGAAGTTCGTGATACAAAATTGGGAGCAGAAGAGCTCACAGCTGATATTCCTAACGTAAGTGAAGAAGCTACTAAAGATCTTGACGAGAACGGTATCATCCGTGTCGGTGCAGAGATCAAGCCAGGCGATATCTTGATTGGTAAGATTACACCTAAGGGCGAGAGTGATCCTTCTCCGGAAGAAAAGCTACTCCGTGCAATCTTTGGAGATAAAGCAGGTGACGTAAAAGATGCTTCATTGAAGGCTTCTCCGTCATTGAATGGTGTAGTTATCGACAAGAAATTGTTCACGCGTTTGGTTAAAGACAAGCGTCAGCGCGCTGAAGATAAAGAAGAGATTGGTCAATTAGACCTTGAAATGGCTGCAGAGTTAGCGGAATTGAAGTCAGTCTTCGTTCAAAAGCTTTCTGTTCTTGTTCAAGGTAAGACCTCTCAAGGTGTGATTAACGACTTAAACGAAGACGTAATTCCTAAAGGAACCAAGTTCACGTTAAAGGCATTGAACGCTATCGAGGATTATAGTCGTATTGTAGGTGGTAAATGGACTACTGACGAAGACCGTAATGACAAAATCGATACTGTTATTCATAACTATAAAATTAAGGTTAACGATATCCAAGGTATCTACCGCCGTAAGCGTTTCGCGATTACTGTTGGTGATGAACTTCCTTCAGGTATTGTGAAGCTAGCCAAAGTATACATTGCTAAGAAGCGTAAGCTGAAAGTAGGGGATAAGATGGCAGGCCGTCACGGTAACAAGGGTATCGTAGCTCGTATCGTTCGCGATGAAGACATGCCATTCTTGGAAGACGGTACTCCTGTAGATATCGTATTGAATCCACTGGGTGTACCTTCTCGTATGAACATTGGTCAGATTTACGAAACAGTACTTGGATGGGCTGGTCGTAAGTTGGATAAGAACTTTGCGACGCCAATTTTTGATGGTGCTTCATTGGACGACATTTCAAGCTATGTAACTGACGCAGGTTTACCTGAGTTTGGTCACACGCAGTTGTATGATGGTGGTACGGGTCAGCCGTTTGATCAAAAAGCAACAGTAGGTATCATCTACATGTTGAAACTAGGTCACATGGTTGATGATAAGATGCATGCTCGTTCGATTGGTCCTTACTCGTTGATTACGCAGCAGCCATTGGGTGGTAAAGCCCAATTTGGTGGTCAGCGCTTCGGTGAGATGGAGGTATGGGCACTAGAGGCATTCGGTGCCGCGAACATCTTACGTGAGATCCTTACGGTTAAATCGGATGACGTTGTTGGTCGTGCGAAGACTTACGAGGCTATTGTGAAAGGTGAGCGTATGCCAGCTCCAGGTATTCCAGAATCATTCAATGTATTGCTACATGAATTGAAAGGTTTAGGATTGAAAGTAACGTTGGACTAATAATTGAATAATTCCCACTGTGTTCTTACGAGCACAGTGGGTATCTATAAAAATCGCATTATGGCTCTTAGAAAAAGCGATAAAAACCAAAACAGCGCATTCAGCAAGATAACTATCTCGCTTACAGCGCCTGAGACGATCCTTGAGCAAAGCCATGGAGAAGTCTTAAAACCAGAAACGATCAACTACCGTACGCACAAACCTGAGCGTGACGGCTTGTTCTGTGAGCGTATTTTCGGTCCTGTAAAGGATTACGAATGTGCTTGTGGAAAATACAAGCGTATTCGTTACAAAGGGATTGTTTGTGATCGTTGTGGAGTAGAAGTGACAGAGAAGAAAGTTCGTCGTGATCGCGTTGGACACATTTCTTTGGTTGTACCCGTGGTACACATCTGGTACTTCCGCTCTTTACCAAATAAAATTGGTTACCTTTTAGGACTGCCTTCGAAGAAACTAGACATGATTATCTATTACGAGCGCTACGTGGTTATTCAGCCTGGTAACGCGGTAGATAATGAGGGTAATCCTTTAGAGCGAATGATGTTCTTAACCGAGGATGAGTACCTCGATGCCATGGAGCGTCTTCCAATTGAAAACCAGTATCTAGAAGATTCTGATCCGACGAAATTCGTTGCAAAGATGGGTGCTGAAGCAATTCAAGCATTACTCGGAACTCTAGAGCTTGATACGTTATCATTCGATCTTCGTCACAAAGCAAACACTGAAACTTCTCAGCAACGTAAGCAGGAAGCATTGAAACGCTTGCAGGTTGTAGAAAGTCTTCGTGATGCGAATACTCGTATTGAAAACAATCCTGAATGGATGGTAATGAGCGTTGTGCCGGTTATTCCGCCTGAATTACGTCCACTTGTACCACTAGACGGTGGTCGTTTCGCTACATCTGATTTGAATGATCTTTACCGTCGCGTAATTATTCGTAATAATCGTCTGAAGCGTCTTCTCGAAATCAAAGCCCCAGAGGTGATCTTGAGAAACGAAAAGCGTATGCTTCAAGAATCAGTAGATAGCTTGTTTGATAATACACGCAAGTCATCAGCTGTTAAAACAGAAAGTAACCGTCCTTTAAAATCACTTTCAGATTCATTGAAAGGTAAGCAAGGTCGTTTCCGTCAGAACCTATTGGGTAAGCGTGTAGATTACTCGGCTCGTTCAGTAATCGTCGTTGGTCCAGAATTGAAACTACACGAATGTGGTCTTCCTAAGAACATGGCTGCAGAACTCTACAAGCCGTTTATCGTACGTAAGTTGATAGAGCGTGGTATTGTGAAGACTGTGAAGTCAGGTAAGAAGATCATCGATCGTCGCGACCCAGTTGTTTGGGATATCCTAGAAAACGTTATGAAAGGTCATCCGGTACTGTTGAACCGTGCGCCGACCCTACACCGTTTAGGTATCCAGGCATTCCAACCAAAATTGATTGAAGGGAAAGCTATCCAGTTACATCCACTAGCGTGTACTGCATTTAATGCGGATTTCGATGGTGATCAGATGGCTGTACACTTGCCATTGGGGCCTGCTGCGATTTTGGAAGCACAGGTATTGATGTTAGCGTCTCACAACATCTTGAACCCGGCAAATGGTTCACCGATTGCTGTACCTTCTCAGGATATGGTATTGGGTCTATACTACATGACCAAATCCATGAAGAATACCAAAGAGATGCCAGTACGTGGTGAAGGCATGGTATTCTACGCACCGCGCGAAGTTGAGATTGCACTAAATGAAGGTGCAGTTGATTTGCACGCACAGATCAAAATAAAGGGTCGCGTTGAGCAAGCAGATGGTTCTATGAAAATGGAATTTATCGAGACCACAGTTGGACGCGTTTTGTTCAATCAAGCGGTTCCTGAGCGTGTACCATTCATCAACCAAGTATTGACGAAGAAAGCATTGCGTGGAATTATTGCGAATGTTCTGAAGAAAACAGACGTACCTGCAACTGCGAAATTCTTGGATGACATCAAGGATATGGGATATGGCCGTGCATTCCGCGGTGGTCTCTCTTTCTCTTTGAATGATATCCGTATTCCAGATGAAAAAGCAACTATGATTGCTGAAGCTTCGGAAGAAGTTGAAGGCATCTTTGCTTCGTATAACATGGGTCTGATCACGAACAACGAACGTTACAATCAAGTAATTGACGTTTGGACGAATACCAATGCTCGTTTAACACAAGCGGCAATGAGTACTTTGATCAATGATCGTCAAGGTTTCAACCCAATCTACATGATGCTTGATTCAGGAGCACGTGGTTCTAAAGAGCAGATTCGTCAGCTTTCAGGGATGCGCGGTTTGATGGCTAAGCCACAAAAATCAGGTTCTGCTGGTGGAGAAATCATTGAAAACCCAATTATTTCTAACTTTAAGGAAGGTCTTTCCATCCTAGAGTACTTTATTTCTACTCACGGTGCTCGTAAGGGTCTTGCCGATACAGCATTGAAAACGGCGGATGCGGGTTACTTGACTCGTCGTCTACACGATGTTGCACAAGATGTTGTAGTGAATGAGGTAGATTGTGGTACACTTCGCGGATTAGAAGTTAGTGCATTGAAAAAGAGTGAAGATATCGTTGAAACGCTTGCAGAGCGTATTATCGGTCGTGTTGCTCTTGTAGATGTTGTCGATCCGTTGACTGATGAAGTTTACGTTGAAAGCGGAGAATTGATTTCCGAGGAAATCGCAAATAGAATTGACGCTTCACCTATCGAAACTGTAGAAGTTCGTTCACCACTTACATGTTCTACTAAGCGTGGAATTTGTGAGAAGTGTTACGGTACTAACCTTGCAACAAACAAAGGTGCACAACAGGGGGATTCAGTAGGTGTTATTGCAGCACAATCTATTGGTGAACCTGGTACACAGTTGACGCTACGTACTTTCCACGTAGGGGGTACAGCGGGTAACGTTAGTGAGGAAAACAAAATCACAGCTAAATTTGACGGTAAAGTTGAACTTGAGGATGTTCGTACTGTAGAAGGTGAAAATGGCGATAATATCGTAATCGGCCGTACTGGTGAGATGCGTATTGTTGATGTAAAAACTGGACGAACAGTTATGACCACAGTGATTCCTTACGGAGGTATTTTGAAAGTTAAAGACGGTCAAAAACTAAAGCAAGGAGATGAAATCGTTCAATGGGATCCGTACAATGCGGTAATCATTTCAGAGGCTCCTGGTAAGATTGGTTACAAGGATATCATCCAAGGAACTACTTACAAAGTTGAGATTGATGAGCAGACAGGTTTCCAGGACAAAGTAATTTCTGACAACCGCAACCGTAAATTGATTCCTACGATTCAAGTTCTTGACGGTAGTGGTACAGAACTTAAGCACTATACTCTACCTGTCGGTGCACACTTAATGGTAGAAGAGGGTGAAGAAATTCCAGCAGGTAAGATTCTTGTTAAGATAGCTCGTAAGAGTGCAAAAGCAGGTGATATTACAGGTGGTCTTCCTCGTGTAACGGAACTTTTCGAAGCTCGTAATCCTTCAAACCCAGCTGTTGTAGCTGCAATTGATGGTATTGTAAGCTACGGTAAGATCAAACGTGGTAACCGTGAAATCATCATCGAGAGCCGTACAGGTGAGGTAAAGAAATATTTGATCAATTTGAGCAAGCAGATTCTTGTTCAAGAGAACGATTTTGTCAAAGCTGGTACGCCATTGTCTGATGGTGCAATCACTCCAAATGATATTCTTTCGATCAAAGGACCTACTGCTGTTCAGTCTTACTTGGTGAATGAAATTCAAGAGGTATACCGTTTACAGGGAGTGAAAATCAATGATAAGCACTTCGAGGTTATCGTTCGTCAAATGATGCGTAAAGTGAAGATTCAAGATACAGGTGATA
This sequence comes from uncultured Schleiferiaceae bacterium, assembly GCA_965656315.1. Taxonomy (GTDB): domain Bacteria; phylum Bacteroidota; class Bacteroidia; order Flavobacteriales; family Schleiferiaceae; genus UBA10364. The sequence continues at coordinate 9,471 of CBFHKC010000046.1, forward strand.
CCTTGTTCTTGGAAGGAAACTTGGTTCATGCCATCGATTTCATAGAGGAGAACGACAGAATCTTCGGAATGAAGGTTGTTGAAGATGCGGGAGATAGCGCAAACTTGAAAGAAGGTCAGATTATCTCTACACGTGAATTACGTGATGAAAATAGTATCCTCACTCGTGAAGACAAGGCACTTGTTACTGCTCGTGATGCAAGTCCAGCTACAGCGGCTCCAGTTCTTCAGGGTATTACAAGAGCTTCATTACAGACGAAATCGTTCATTTCAGCGGCTTCGTTCCAAGAGACTACCAAAGTCTTGAATGAGGCATCTGTAAACGCGAAAGAAGATACATTAGAAGGTTTGAAAGAAAACGTTATCGTAGGTCATCTCATCCCAGCTGGTACGGGTCTGAAGAAATACCGCTCTACTGTGGTAGGTTCAAAGGAAGAGTACGTGATGATGCAGACGACTTTAAGCGTAGACGTAGAAAAATAATCCGATAGAATAGAAGAGTTATGGCTGACGATCAGAAAGAACCACAAATCAACATAGAGTTGAGCGAAGATATGGCGGGTGGGGTATACAGCAACTTAGTTGCGATTAACCATAGTCCTACTGAATTCGTTGTGGATTTTATTCAGATGATGCCAGGCGTGCCTAAGGCGAAAGTTAAATCACGTGTTATACTAACGCCTGAACATGCTAAACGACTTCTAGGAGCTTTAAGTGATAATGTGACCAAATATGAACAGAACTTCGGCAACGTTCAAACGCATGAACCACCACAAGTTCCACTAAATTTTGGTGGACCTACTGGTGAAGCTTAAGGCAAATAGCTTTTACAATGACCCTCAGCAGCAATGCTGGGGGTTTTTTTATGTCAATTATCTAAGCCTAACTTATGTTGATCGGCCTTATTTCGTCCAACTTCGATTATGTTCTTCCGCTAGATTTGCAAACCAACTTAAGTTCTTAATGGGCTATCACTGCTGCCAATGCCTCGAGATAAAGATTTATTTTACGGTCTCGTTGATACTATAAGTAGCTGTAAATCAATAGAGAGTAAAGTAACCTTGAATCATAGGCTGAAAAAGTTCATTATTAGAGGTTGAATATAGTTGTGTGATTGAATTTCTGTCGTACATTTGCCGTCCGCAACAAGAAACGTTGTGGCTTTTTAGAAACGCCAGCGAAGTGCTGGGACACCGGTTCG
>CBFHKC010000047.1:0-10403 GCA_965656315.1 uncultured Schleiferiaceae bacterium
TTCATACTCTTTGTATCACTGCTTCAGGGTTGTCGCTACACCACACCGACATCCGTTCCCCAGGAACTTACGGTTTGGCCAGAGATGACGTATCCGCAGGACAATGCCCCCGATGTTAAAAAACAAGCACTCGGTGAGCAGCTCTTTAAGGATCCCATTCTGAGTATTGATTCTAGCATTTCTTGTGCCTCGTGTCATAAAATAGAATATGGACTGGCAGATTATCTTCCCGTTTCTCCTGGCGTAGAAGGTCGTTTAGGAAAACGAAATTCGCCCTCACTTTGGAACGTCGGCTACCAGCCGTATTTCATGCGTGAAGGCGGTGTACCCACTTTGGAAATGCAAGCTTTGGTTCCCATCCAGGAACATGTGGAGATGGACTTTAATCTCGTGCTTCTCGCTGAACGTTTAAATCAAAACAGTGACTACCGCAGTGCGTTTTCAGACGCCTTCGGTGATTCTGCTACGGCATATACCGTCACGCGCGCCTTAGGACAGTACCAGCGGACTTTGATCTCGAACCAAGCACCTATCGACAGCTACATCGCAGGGGGCGAATCGGCGCTCTGCAAAGAAGCCCAAGAAGGGCTGGAGCTGTTCTACGGAAAGGCAAACTGTAGTCAGTGCCACACGGGACCTTTGTTCACAGATTATGGCTTTCACAACAACGGAACTCCTCCGAATGTAAATGACTATGGTCGCGCGGAGCTTACGTTAGACACAGCGGATTTTTTCACCTTCAAGACGCCGTCGCTGCGTCACGTGAGTGAAACCGCCCCGTACATGCACGACGGCTCCCTTCCTACCTTGTCAGCAGTGTTGAAACGCTATAACGAAGGAGGTACTGGGCATCCTTACCAGTCTGAGCACATCGTACCGCTGAACTTATCCGCCGCAGAGCTTGTTGCGTTAGAACGCTTCTTAGAGGCGCTCTAACACCTTCTTGTTCATGCGAATCTTACTTGTTTTCATCTTTTTAGCGAGCGTAATATCTGCGTTTTCTCAAAGCCAATTCACCACTACCCAGGACCCCCAAATTTATTTCGTGTACAATGCGAAAGGATCCTTAGCGGGTGAGCTGAACTACCTCTACGGAAAGTATTTTCAAGACGAGCATTGCGCGCTATGCGACATCACCCATGGAACGTTTTCTGCAAAACCAGAATGGATGGCGTGGGAAGCGACCTTAACATGCGAAAATGCGGTACCTAAAAATAGTGCTGTGATGTTGGTGCTAGGTTAGGTTTAGTGCTGGTTCATCCTGAAGTCGGCATAGGCGTGCATTCCCCCATGTTCCGCTTGGTCGAGGCCTTCGAGTTCTTCGCCTCTAGAGACGCGTAGCCCCCAAATTTTTTCGATCACAGTGAGCATGGTTGCTGTTGTGGCAAGACAGAAGAGTGCCACTAGACCGATTCCTGCAAGTTGAATTAGAAATTGGTCCCAAGAAGCGAGTGCGCCAAAGATTCCAACTGCTAATGTGCCCCAAATTCCGGTGAACAGATGCACCGCTACCGCGCCCACAGGATCATCTAAACGTAATGCATCAAGCAGGCTAACGGCGAGAACGACGACGATACCGCCGATAGCGCCGATTATCATGGCATCCATGATGGAAACTTGGTCAGCGCTGGCTGTAATACTTACCAATCCCCCAAGAATCCCATTCATAAACATGGTCAAATCGAAGTTTTTGTAACGGAAGTGCACAAAGGTTGCCGCTGCCAAGCCACCAGCTGCCGCTGCAATCGAAGTCGTAGTGATCACTAACGATGTGATCGCAGGATCTGCACTCAAGACAGATCCACCGTTGAAGCCAAACCAGCCGAGCCATAGAATGAGTACACCTGCTGCTGCAAACGGAAGGTTGTGGCCAGGTATAGGTCGAGGTTTTCCGTCTTCACCAAACTTACCGATACGTGGTCCTAGTTTAGCGATGTAGAGTACAGCGGCCCAACCGCCGACACTGTGCACCAGGGTAGAGCCTGCAAAGTCATAGAACCCCCATTCGTCTAAAAAGCCGCCGCCCCATTTCCATGAACCGACAATCGGATATACAATGCCTACATACAGGATAGAAAAGAGGAAAAACGAACCCAATTTCGCTCGTTCCGCCACGGCTCCTGAAACAATCGTCGCTGCCGTCGCTGCAAACATGCCTTGGAACAAGAAATCGGTCCAGTAGGTATACCCCTGATTGTACGAAAGATCCAAACCCTCGGCGCCTATTGGACTTTCTAATCCAAAGAGGGCCACAAAGTAGTCGGGCAATACGCCATGCCAAAAGCTTGTAGGGTACATCAGATTAAAGCCGACGGTTGCATAGAGCACGAGTCCAGCACTGATGATAAAGAAGTTTTTAAAGAGAATGTTCACTGTGTTTTTTTGGCGCGTCAGGCCGATCTCCAAAAAACTAAAGCCCAAGTGCATGAAAAACACAAGCGCCGTACAAATCATCATCCAAAGATTATTGACCGTGAGAGTTAATGTCGTTTCCATCGCGTTAATTATTTAAGGGTTTCGCCGCCGCTGTCGCCCGTGCGGATTCTGTAGGTTTCTTCGATAGGGCTCACGAAAATCTTCCCGTCTCCAACTTCTCCTGTTTTACCGGCCTTCAAAATGGCTTCCACGGTCACGTCCACGAAATCGTCATTCACGACGATGCTCAAGAATCTACGCTGGATGTCGGATGTACTGTAGTGCACCCCGCGGTACACTTTTCCTTTGGTCTCGTGACCAATTCCCGTTACGTCCCAATAGCTAAAGAAGTACACGTTTGCCTCATGCAACGCTTTTCGCACCTCGTCAAACTTGGATTTTCTGATGATTGCTTCTATTTTTTTCATTTTACAGGGGGTGTTGCACTGCAAAACTACAAATTTGAGTCGCTTGACCCCAAAAAATATGGGGTGTATCGGTCTAAAAATTAAATAAAAGACAAAACACCCTTGTTTTAACAGGGGTAGACGTATATGTTTTCGGCATTTCTAGAAAGTGCCCCCGTTTTTAGTGGGGGGGCATATGAATGAGCCCCTTAAATCAGGCACAAAAAAAGCCCAGTGCTGAAATGCACTGGGCTTGAATATACTTAAACAGGTAGCTTTGGTTTGTTGACACGTCAAATATCTTCCATATTCGTATCTTTGGAATAATAAATAAGTAATAACACATTTATCACATGTTATTTAAACACATATCACGTATTCTCTTGCTTGGGATATTTACGTTCATAATATACAGCAAATCAGAGGCTAAAGATGGAAAATTGTCTTGGGTTTCGAGTCAGGATAGTACGATTCATGTAGTCGATGTAAACTCAGGATTACATACTAGATTGGGCGTAAATCACATAGATACATTAGCTGTTTTTAGTCTGGACTACCCCAAGGGAAGTTTAGATGTTGAACGCGCAGGTCATGTTTTTTGGAGCAAGGGCAGTTATTGGGGTGTTTTTGAAGGTTTTGGAATTGTACTCCGCATAGACACTTCAGCACGCACTATTGAGAGGCATGACCGTACAATCCACTCTGGGTATAATTTCGAATCGTACCAATTCCTTAGAAACGATACGCTTTTTTCATTTGGAGGTTATGGTTTTTGGATGGAAAATAATCTACTCACCTTTTATTCTCAGTTAAGGCGAGAGTGGAATAAATATACGGAGGCACCATATCACGTAAATACACCGAATAAGTTGTCGCATCGAATAGCTTTTTATGATGCGCAGCACGATATGCTCTTCGTAACGCACGAACAGAAGACATATAGTTATGACTTTAAAACACGTCTCTGGGAGGACGAGGGTTTTAATAACCCTGTGATTGAACAAATCGCATTAAGGATGCAGCATCGATTATCCGATACTACCCTACTATTGATGGGTGATGAGTCTGCTTGGAGGATAAACTTTTATGCCAACGAGGGTAGTGATGTTACTATGGCCAATCGCGTTAATGTTGCTACGTACCAAAGATTACGTGGATTGCGTTGTGCCTACAATGTAGACGACCAAGCGTTGATTATACCCCGTGTTTCTGATATTTTAAATTCAGGTTTGGTCTTAGAGTTTGCTCCGCTTCCAATGCCTTCTGTGAGTCAACAGGTCCGTTTGACCACATGTTTTTCTAGCATCCAAATAGCTTGGGCACTTGGTATCTTATTTGGAGTTTTACTAGTGGTTGGCTTATTTTTCGTTAGACGATTCTATATAAAACGTCAATCTGGTGGGCCCTCTGTATTCGCACCAAGACAGTCGAATGTTTTAGAGGCTCTATTACAAGGTAAATTGAACACTGAGGCATTGAATAATTTGCTTGGACTAGACGCCAAGAGTTGGGAGGTTCAGCGACGTGAGCGAAGTATTACGGTGAAGGAATTGAATCAGCTAGGTCAAGAGCTGTTTGGTGCGGAATTGGTATTACGCCAAAAAGCACTACATGATAAAAGGCAAGTGGAGTACGTTTTAAACGAGGAGGTACGAAGTGATTTGGCACGGTTGATGCACTAGTCAAAGTGTATTAAAATGCACGATTATGAAAAAGTATCTAGCTGCAGTGCTCCTATTAAGTATCTCCACCGCGATTTCTGCGCAGAGCAGATGGGGTGTGAGAACGGGTTTGAATTACAACCTCAATACGATCGGTCTCGATGGTGCAGCGGCAAGCGCTCAGCAGATATTTGAGGGCGAGACATCGGACAACGGTTATCATTTAGGCGTATTTGGTCGTCAGTACCTCGGTGACCAATTGTACACTTCTGCTAGCCTCATATATGCAAAGAATACCCACTTTTTAGAGGGTAATGACGGAAATAACAACCTGTTTTACGAGCGCTTCGATCACGAGTTTCTTCAGTTGGACGCCAACATCGGTCTTCGACTTTTAAAAACAGTGCGTGCTGAGGGTGGTGTTCATCTCCAGGGAACGATCAGTGATAATGCCTTTTCTAACACCTTCGATTCGCCGACTGCAGGGTATAATGTAGGCTTGGGCGTAGACCTTTGGAAATTGAGTTTGGACGTGACCTACTATGGGAGTTTCGTAGACCACACGGGCACCTGGAACGATATTCCACTGAGCTATAACCGCTCGAATATCCTCGTTAGCTTGGGCGTAAAGCTCTAGTTATTAAACAACTTTAACACTTTTGAACTGCTGAATTCCAGATTTTGGCACAGCATTTGTAATATTCTTAATGCGTCAATTATTGAGTGTAAGCGAGTAATTTATTGTTGACGCGACATGGTTTTGTTCAGCAAGCCGCTCCGTACCCCGGAGCGGCTTGTTTTTTTCTATCCTACCAGAAACTCAGTTTCTCCTAGTCCGTCCACCTTTAAACTTACGGTCGAAGCGCCTTTGAGAAAGTGTGCAGCCGTAGATGCGCCAGCGAGCACCACCATTCCAGCTTTCAGTGCAATGCTGTGTTGAGCGGCCAAACGCGTTGCAGCGGCCAATGCTTCAAATGGATTATCCAAAATTGCATCACTATTTCCTTCTGCTACGGGTGTTCCGTCAAATGACATGACCATATCCAGTCCGTTGAGTCCAAGCGGCACATTGCACCATGCTCCAAGGACATAGGCTGCCGAGCTGCAGTTGTCTGCTACCACATCTTCCAGTGAAAACTTAAAATTTTCATAGCGCGAGTCGATCACCTCGATCGCGGCGGCAACACCATCTATGTAGTCGCTAATCTGGTCCACGGTCAGTGCCGAATCGATATCTTTTGAAAGACGGAATGCGATTTCAGGCTCGGCTCGTGGATGAATGAATTGGTCGTGAATTAACGTTCCTTTTGTAGGAATGAGCATGTCCGAGGTGAGCTGCCCGATGATCATGTCTTCCACGCCCATCTGCTTCATTTTAGCAACAGAAGTAAAGCCCATCTTGACTCCAACGATCGGGTGTCCTTCAGCTACGCGTTCGCTGATCAAGGCATGTTGCACCTTATATGCATCGTCTAATGAATAGGACGCTTGAGATGAAAATTGGCTACGTGGTGTTTGTGTGCGCGCGCTTTGGTGTAAGCTTTTCGCGGTATCGGTTATATTCATGTCTGTATTATAGTTTGATGCAAACGTTCTTAGGTTCCGTAAAAAATCTCAGGGCTTCAAAGCCGCCTTCTCGGCCTACACCGCTTTGCTTGACGCCCCCAAATGGAGTGCGTAAGTCGCGTAGCAACCAGCAGTTTACCCAGACAATCCCGGCATGCAATCCGGCTGCCATGCGGTGCGCCACTTGCAAATTCGTGGTCCAAACGGTTGAGGCCAAGCCATACTCCGTGCCGTTCGCTAGTGCGAGGGCTTCCTCTTCTGTATCAAAAGGCGTCAGTGTCACCACCGGTCCAAAAATCTCTTCCTGATTCGTACGGCACGTTGCTGGCAATCCTTCAAACACTGTCGGAGCAAGGAAATATCCGTCTTTACAACGCCCTTCGAGCTCGACTGCATGACCGCCGTGCAAGAGCGTTCCACCTTCCTCTTTGGCCAATTCGATATACCCCAGCACTTTCTCAAAGTGGTCCTTACTCACAATAGCACCCATCCGAGCCTCATCGCTCAACGGGTCAGCAACCGTCAGTCCTTTTACACGTTCTACGAATGCTTTTTTAAATTTCTCGTAAATGCCGCGTTGGACATAAATACGTGAACCGCACAAACAGATCTGTCCTTGGTTCGCAAAGGAGGAACGTACCGAAGTTTTGAGAGCCTCTTCAAAATCACAATCGTCAAAAATGACATTCGCATTCTTACCACCGAGCTCCAAACTCAATTTTTTAAACATCGGCGCCGCGACTCTGCTAATCGCTTTTCCAGTTGCTGTTCCGCCTGTAAATGAAATCACTGCGGTATCCGGGTGCTCCACGATCGCCGCTCCGGCTTCACCACCTAGCCCGTGCACCAGGTTCAGTACCCCTTTTGGAAAACCAATCTCAGCGAGAATGTCGCTCAGCAGATACGCAGTGGCTGGCGTCACCTCAGAAGGTTTCGCGACTACAGTGTTTCCTGCAGCTAAGGCCGGGGCGATCTTCCAACTGAATAAATACAAGGGGAGGTTCCACGGCGAGATACAACCCGCAACGCCAATCGGTTGACGAAGGGTGTAGTTGAATCCGTCGATTCCCATGTCGTGCGTTTCATAGGCGTCGTGCAGAATCGCGGTAGCGTAAAATTTAAAGTTGTCCCTGGCGCGAGGAATGTCCACACTGCGGGCGAGTTTCAGGGGCTTGCCATTGTCGGTACTCTCGGCTAAGGCAAGCTCTTCCATGCGCTCTTCGATGCGGTTGGCCACTTTGAGCAGCCACGAGGAGCGTTCGCCGGCACTTAGCTCGCTCCATGAGGGAAAGGCTTCTTTTGCGGCAGTTACTGCTGCGGCAACATCGCGCTCATCACTTCTAGGTATAGTTCCATATACCTTGCCCGTTGCTGGGTTGATGTTCTCCATCGTCTTTCCTGAAAGGGGAGCAACGAAAGCGCCGTTTATATAGTTCTGTATTTCCATAGGTTCTACTCTTGGTCCACGAAGATAGTGCGCTCGTTTGAGGTTTCTATTCACCAACTCAATTCCCTATCTTGCCAACACCCAAAAAAAACAACACAATCATGCCAGCACTGCAACCGTTCAACTTCCAAAAGTGGTTGGAAGAAAACCGTGACAAGCTCAAACCGCCCGTTGCGAATAAAAACTTGACACCAGAGAGTGACGACTACATCGTAATGGTCGTTGCAGGTCCAAACGCACGTAAGGACTATCACTACAATGAGACAGAAGAGTTTTTCTATCAGCTTGAAGGAAATATCACGGTAAAAGCGCAAGTTGACGGTGAGGCGCAGACCATTCACCTCGGACCTGGCGACATGATGACCGTTCCTGCTGGCATCCCTCATAGTCCGATTCGCCATGAAGGCAGTATCGGTTTAGTGGTAGAGCGCATCCGAGAGGGTCGCGGTTTTAAAGATGGATTGCTGTGGTTCTGCGATTCGTGCAACCATAAACTGCATGAAACCTATTTTGAGTTGAAGAATATCGAAACCGATTTCTTACCTCGATTCAAAAACTTTTATGCAAGTGAGGAACACCGCACCTGCACCAACTGCGGTCACGTGATGGAGACCGACCCAAGATTCGTATAGCCCATGTGCCAAGTAACCTCGCGCAACTTTACTGTTGATATACACACTCATATTTTACCCGAAAACATCCCGAATTTCCGTGAGAAGTTTGGTTATGGAGGGTTCATTAATCTCGACCACCACAAGCCCTCCTGTGCACGCATGATGAAGGACGGTGAGTTTTTTAGAGAGGTCGAGTCCAATTGTTGGTCTGCTGAAGACCGCATGAAAGAATGTGGAGAGCAGCACGTAGATGTGCAAGTCCTTTCTACCGTTCCGGTCATGTTTAGTTACTGGGCACAGCCAAAGCACACCCTCGAGGTGGCCCAATTCCTCAACGACCACATCGCAGACATTTGCGTACGTTACCCCAAGCGTTTTATCGGCTTAGGTACTCTTCCGATGCAACACCCAGATCTTGCCATCCAAGAATTGCGCAGGTGTAAAGAGATTGGTCTGAAGGGTGTCGAAATCGGCACTCACGTGAACGAATGGAACCTCGATGCACCTGAGTTATTCCCGATATTCCAGGCATGTCAAGACCTCGATATGGCGGTTTTCGTGCACCCTTGGGACATGATGGCGAAAGAGAAAATGCCGAAATATTGGCTGCCTTGGCTCGTGGGAATGCCCGCTGAAAGTTCCCTAGCCCTGTGTTCTTTGATCTTCGGTGGTGTGTTTGAGCGACTCCCGAAATTGCGCGTTGCGATTGCACACGGAGGGGGTTCATTTCCAGCTACTTTGGGACGCATCAAGCATGGTTTTGATGTGCGTCCAGATCTCGTTGCCATCGATAATCCGATCTCCCCTGAGAAGTATTTGGGCCAATTTTGGCTCGACTCCCTTGTCCACGACCCTACCATGCTCGACTACATCGTTTCACTCGTAGGAGAAAACCGCGTAGCACTAGGCACCGATTACCCATTCCCGTTAGGCGAATTGGAACCCGGTAAGCTTATTAACGGCATGCCTTGGAGCGAGGAACGCAAAGGAAAACTACTCCATGGTGCTGCTATGGAATGGCTTAACCTCGATCTTCAAAGTTTCCTCTAAATCTATCCTTGTTAAAGGTTACGCATTGTCGTAATTTTGCTCCTTCAATTCCCGCTGTATGAGTGATGCTATCAAACACGAATGTGGTCTCGCATTTGTTCGCTTAAGAAAACCAATCGAGTACTACGTCGAAAAGTACGGAACGGCCTTTTATGGTCTAAACAAGATGTACCTCTTGATGGAAAAGCAGCGGAACCGTGGACAAGACGGTGCTGGTCTTGCAAACATCAAGCTCAACATGGAGCCGGGTACACGCTACATCTCGCGTTACCGCAGTGTTGATCCGAACAGCATCGGCGACATCTTCGGGAAAGTACAGCAGCGCATCGCCGACGGTATCGGAGCGGACACTGAAAAGCTTAGAGATGTGCCATGGCTTAAAAGAAATCTTCCTTTCACTGGTGAGGTGTTCTTGGGTCACTTGCGTTACGGTACCTATGGCGGTAACACCATCGAGGCCTGTCACCCGTTCTTGCGTCAAAACAACTGGCCGACCAGAAATTTGATTGTTGCAGGGAACTTTAACATGACGAACGTAGACGAACTCTTCGGTGAGTTGGTGGAGTTAGGCCAGCATCCGAAAGAAAAAGCGGATACGGTGACGATCATGGAAAAAATTGGTCACTTCTTGGATGAAGAAAATGACAGATTATACTACGAACTCAAGGAAGAGGGCTTCACGAAAAAAGAAGCTACCGCTGAGATAGCAAAGCGCTTGGACGTAGCCGGTGTATTGAAATCAGCCTCCAAAAAATGGGACGGTGGATACGCAATGGCCGGAATGATGGGACATGGCGACTCTTTCGTGTTGAGAGATCCTGCAGGGATTCGTCCTGCATTCTACTACTACGATGACGAGATTGTTGTGGTAGCTTCAGAGCGCCCGGTCATCCAAAGTGCGATGAACTTGAAGACGAGCGAGGTGACTGAATTGCCTCCTGGTGCTGCGATTATCGTAAAGCATCACGGCGAGGTAGGTATTGAACAAATCAAAGACCCGCTTCCATACAACGCATGTTCTTTTGAACGTATTTACTTCTCGCGCGGAAACGACGAGGATATTTATAAAGAGCGCATCGAATTGGGCCGTAGACTCATCCCTAAACTTGTAGAAAAAGTAGGTGGCGAGGTGGAGAAAACGGTCTTCTCATTCATTCCGAACACCGCTGAGGTAAGCTTTTATGGAGTAGTCAAAGGGATGGAGGATCACTTCAATGCGTTGAAATTTGACCGTATTAAGGCG
>CBFHKC010000048.1:0-7133 GCA_965656315.1 uncultured Schleiferiaceae bacterium
AGATGGCGTGTGATTTACCGGAGCATTACCAGGCACATTTAGACTGGTTGCAGTTCATCAAGGATGTGGCTGTGGACTGGAAAGTCTCTTTGCCCCTCGCTGGAGCAGTCGGCGAATATGCGGTTTGGGCACGTACGCCGAAGGACAATGAGAATTGGTACCTCGGTGCAGTAAATGCAGAGCAGGAACGCACTTTGGACATTGAACTCGATTTCCTTGAAGAAGGCGTCACTTATACTGCCGAAATTTACCGTGACGGCGACGATGCGCATTGGGAAAGCAATCCGTACGCCGTGACCATCGAAACCAAGACATTTAAAAAAGGAGATGTGTTCACGATTCGCCTCGCGTCAGGAGGTGGATTTGGGGCTATTCTCAATCGCGAATAATTGCTTTAACACTTTATTATCAGAGACCCCGGCGCTAAACGTCGGGGTTTTTTCGTTAACTTTTGGAAGTAAAATCCATACTATTATGAGTGCAACGCGTCGACCTTTAATTTTTTACCCTGCGATTTTGACCACCGCATTATTGAGCGTTCCCTTGATTGGAAGCATTGTGAGTTCGGAGGTGAATTGGTCACCAAGTGACTATTTGATCGGAGGCGTACTCATTTTCGTGGTCTCCACCGTAGAACTGATGCTCTGGCGTTCAATGCCTAAGAAAAGTCGCTGGCCCGTTATGGTGCTGCTATTTCTGATGTTCCTTCTGCTTTGGGCAGAGATGGCTGTGGGCGTTTTCGGCTCACCATTAGCGGGGTCGTAGAGGCTCAATAAGTAGCTAAATAATTTTTGAGTGCGAGGTACACGCCGTTGCTCCAGCCGAAGCCGTCCTGTACGTCGTACTCACCACCTTTGCTGAGGTTTTCAGGTTCGTACACGTTGTACTTTTCGACGAATTTGCCCTTCGCGTAGTAGATGGTATCGCAGGTTTCGATCCATCGCCTCGCGATTGTTTTGGCCAATTCCTCATGCCCGTACCTGTGCAACCCCTGAACCGCAATCCACTGCAAGGGCGCCCAGCCGTTCGGCGCGTCCCACTGCTGTCCGGAAGTTATGGTCGTCGTGGTAATACCGCCTTTCTGCAACAGCTGTTCCTTCACGATTGCGGCTGTTTTCTCGGCTTGTTGCTTGGTGGCAGCACCTACGAAAAGCGGGAAGAGACTTGCTGCGGAGAGCACGCCCGTTCCTTCGCCCGTCTTTAGGTCGATGTCCTCAAAACCGCGCTCGGTCCAAAAGCCCAATTGCAGGGATTCTTTACGCTTCGCTGCGGCCAATTGATACCGCTCTTCACCCGTGATGCAATGCAGCAGTTGCTCGTGGAAATAGAGCAAACTCGCTAAATCTACCGGTGCAATCTCCAGCGTGCGTAGCGTGCCTAAATCTTGCGAATCGCTCATCCAACGCGAGGAAAAATCCCACCCGCTCTCACAAGCAGCGCGTAAGTTTCTAAAGTAGCTCGGGTGCGATTTTGCGTGTTCCACCCACTCCAGGTCGGTTCTGTACATCTCGATGCGCGGGGCGTCTTCTGCATCCCAATACGTGGTGTGGCCCTGCACATTGCGGTGTTCCGCACTCCAGAAGTCGTACTCTTTGATTAACGCATTTTTAAAGCGCTCATAGACCGCGTTCGGATCATCACAACGCTGCGCATAGGCGTCGACCATAAGTGCGAAGAACGGTGGCTGAGAGCGTGAGAGGAAGTAGGTACGGTTCCCGTTCGGGATGTGTCCGTAGGTGAGGATAAAGTGTTCGAAGTTCAGCAGCAGATCCAGGACCCAGTCGTTGTGGCCGCTGAGCAGCAGTCCAAGCTGGGTGAAGTAACTGTCCCAGTAGTAGACTTCTTGAAATCTTCCTCCTGGCACGATGTAACTGTGAGGCAACGGCACTTTTGAGCTGCGTCCTTGCGCGTCGGTATCGGCCTGGCGGTGCAGGTAGGGCCAGAGCGCGTGGATGTGTTCGGAAGGGCTGCGCTGCTGTTCGTAAGCAAAGCCAATTTCTTTCACCTCCACCGGAGCAAAATGCTGGTCAAAGAAGGCACGCAAGTCAAAATCTGAACGCTCTTTTTGCGCTCGGTAGGCCGACAACACTTCGGTGGGCTCGCCCTGAACGACCGCATCGGAAATGTACTTTTCATCGGACCACAAACCGCTGGTATGCAAGTCGACGAAGAGTTCTGCCAGAATGACTTCTACGCGTGTACTCATGCCTTAGCGGTCAATTTTCTGAGGATAAACACAGCGATCAGCAAGAGGGTCATCGGAACCAGTGTGAAGTAAAATGCGGCGCCGCCCAGTGTTTCGAAAAAGTAGGCAGTGATGCGCGACCCCAAGGTTCCACCCGTTGCTGAGAAGAGAACGATGAGTCCGGTCATCGGGCTGTGTAGGGTTTTCGGGAGTGCGCTAAGCACTACGCTATTTAGGAGCGGATAGATCGGAGCGATAAAGAGCCCGACTAAGGGGAATACAAAAGCGATGATGGGCAGGCCAAACAAGGTGATGGGGTCCTCGCTAATTTCCTTGCTGAGGGCCTGTGGCAGTACAAAAGCGACCATGAGCATGGAACAGACGATGGCGATGGAGAGCACAAACGACCAGTGGAGTCGTTCGGAGAATTGGCCACCGAGGATGCGTCCGAAACCCAAGCTGAGCGCGAGAATACTGGCCATACGGATGCTGTTGTCCTCAGAAAGTGAGAGGACTTTTTCGTTGAAGGTCGGGAGCCAAGTCATGATGCCTTGCTCGATCATCACGTACAAAAACGCGGAAAACACGAACACGATCACCAGTAATTTTGTGATCAGTCCGAGCATGGGTTTGAACTCCTCGATGAGGTTCACTTTGCCTTGGGCTTTGGGCAATTCTGGAATGCGAATCAAGAATAAAATCGCGAGAACGACCATCGCACCGAGCAGCACATACACGTTCAGCCATGCGTTCGGCAGACCTTCTGTATTGAAGGCTGGGAAGAGGAAGTAGGCGGAGGCGACCCCAAACATGAAGATGCCCTCGACGGTGCTCATGATGGAATTGTGCGCTTTTTCACCCTCGGCGATGTGTCCGATCGAACCGTACACACTCACTTTGATCAGCCCGAAGGTTCCCCCGACGATCGCGAAGAGGATTTGTGCGGAGGAAAAACTGTTTCCCAGGTACATCTGAGCGAGGCCGATGAGCACCAGCGTTAAGCCGATGATCATGGTCTTTTTGTAACCAATTTTAGGGATGAAGCTCGCGAATAAGAAACTCACTATCGCCACGGGCATGTCCTTGAACAGCTCTAGGGTACTGGCCTGCAGCTCCGTGACGCCGTAGTTGTTGATGCTTTTTAGGATCACAATCCCCACGCTATTCAGCAAGATGGCGAACACGAAGAAATTTAGGTACATCGCCCATTTGTAGGAGTTATTCATGGTCTTGCGCGTTTGTGTAAGTGGTTAGGGAGGAGTCGATAAAGGCACCGAGTGTGCGCCCTTGTAGCACGCCAATTTCGATCGCCGGCATATAGTGAATGCCGCCATACAAGCGGGAAATTGCTGCTTCGTCCGAGGCTGCATTGAAGCTGTCGTAGGAGCGGTCGGGTAGGCCGTAGATGCGTTCGGTGGAGTCTCTGAAGGAGAATTGGTCGCCGAAAACGCCCGTGAGCATGATGCCCGCAGCACCAGAAATCACGCTGTGCCCAGAGGTGTATTCCGGGAACGGCGGCGTTTGCAACAGCGGCTGCCAGCTTTCATCGAAGTGTTCATTAATCAAGGTCTCTGGACGGACCAATTCTGAACGGTATTTCTCATCCCAGCACGAAATGAACCCATCAAAAAGTCCCGTTGCCGCGCGCAAATACGCATCGATCGTACGTTCAAAACCCAATTCCGCCTTGCGACATGCAATGCCAGTGATGCCCATCCAATGACCGCCCGGAGTAATTTTCTTGGTGGCAAGCATCACGTGTCCTTTGTGCACAGAGACATAGGGGTTACAGTCCCAGAATTGGGCAATAGCTTCCTGCTCCTCAGTGAGGTTATTCACCGCGTCGTATACTTCCATCAAGTCCTTGTAAAAGACAGAAGAGGTATCCATCGAAGGCGTCGGCGGGGGAACAGGCTTGAACATTTGAGCGCTGTCGAGCACTAGGGGACGGATGTTGCGCCAGTGCGGCTCGATCCCGTCCATGTAATCTGGTGGCGTCGGTTTCCAGCGCATCGGATCGTCATTGATCTCATATTTCGTGAAGGTGCGCGTCTGGTTGTAATTGTCTTTCGAGGCCCAATCCAGCACGGTTGCAGCGACTTTCGCGCCGTATTCTTTCGACAGCTTCATACCCGCAGTACTGTGATGCTCGGCCAATTTCGCCATCAACCCTTCCATGTGCTGTTCCATGCGCTCCTCTGAAAACACTAACGCTTTCCCCACAATACCCGCGGCATGTAGCGCAGCCACTTCTGCACTAAATTCAGGATCCTTAGGCGCCTCGGCAATCACCGGGAATCCGCTGAATTGGCCCGTTAACGGCTTGTACTGTTCGTTGGAAGCCGCGACGACACTGTACGCAGCGGTCGTGCTGTACACGTAAACGCGCGCTGCCACCGGTGGTGAGAAAATGTCATGCACTAGAATATCCGTAATGGCTTGGTTTACGGCTTGAAAGTCCCGTGCATAGTCGTCGTACGGTTCGCTCGGCCCCCGGCAAGAGGTCAATAGCGCTAAGGCGAATAGAGTGTGAATGAGCTGTTTCATGGGCGTAAAAAGGCGTTATGGGTTAGCAATCGCAGTCGTAGCGTGCGATGCCGTCTTCAAAGGTGATCTCCGCGGTATCCGCGCTTTTGGGCACTAAGACCCAATTAAAACTAAAATTGTCACAAAACACGCTGTTGCAACGGCTCTCATCAAGCGTTTTCAGCGCATACAGCAAGCCCTCTGAAGTAGCGCTCACTTTGAGGTAGTTCACAGAGTAACAGCCGATCTCCGTCGTGAAGCCCACGAGCGTGTACTGGCTGAAATCGATCTGGGGATAGTTGCAATAGTCGCAGCTGTCTTGCCTTGAAAATTCCGTTAACACCTCATAGGCACTGTCGCTACGAACGACATAACCGGTGTATAGATCGATGTCGTCGTCTTGATTTCTCCCGTGAAGCACGAGGTCGACTTGCTCAAGATCTGGGAGTAAATCGTAGGTCTCAAATTCTGGGTAGCTGTCGTCCCAAACACATTCGGGATCTAGGGTACAACTGGTCAGTAAGGCGCCAAAAATCAAGGCAGAAAATAGATGTTTCGTCATGGTCGAAAGGTACAAAAGTCGGTTCAAAAATTACGGCGTGACACGCAACACAGGGCCGTTGTTCAGCAGTACCAGGAGGTCGTTATTCACAGGAAGGAATTGGCGTACTGAGCCGCGGAAGATGTACGGGGTCGGCGCATAGGTCAGTTGCCCGTTTTCCAGTCGCAGTATGCCGCCGCAGAATGACTCTTGCGTTCCGATCGAGGTATGTACGGCGTCTGAACCGCCGGCCAGCCAAACGCCATTGTCGCTTACGAAGCTTGCGTTTATGGGGCCTTGCTGGAATTCATCGGGCAATGCTTGTTGTGAGAAATGGCCAAACTCGTTCCAGAGTACGGCGGAACCGCTAAAGCTGATGTGCAGAAGGTCCGCTCCGCTGAGGTCTTTCCCTGTGAACAATTCATCGAAGGTCTTCCCTGCGAATGCGCGGTTTTTGAGGTATTGTTTGCGGAATTGGACACTTTCCTTGATCAGTTCATCGCGTCCAAACAGTGGGTAACGCACTTCTTGATTCGTGTAGGCGTAAATGAAATCGCGGTCGCCGTTGCGGTCAAAGTCCTTGACCCACAGCTCGATCGGGTCATGATCGCTTACCGTTAGCCCATGGTTTTGGCCAAACCCACCGGCAATCACATCCAGGTCGTTGTCCCCGTCCAAATCTACGAGCGACACATGGCGCCACCAGCCATTTTTCGAAATGTGCTTTGGGAAAATTCGCTCTTGTGTGAAATCGATCACTTGTACTGCGCTCCAGTCAGTAGCAACCACTAAATCCGCTCTGCCATCGCCCGTAACATCGCCCACAGCAGCGTCGGTAATCATCCCGAAATGGTTCAGCCATTCTGGACGCACGGGCGTTAAACCGCCGTCTTTATCGCCAAGGTAGAGGGCATGTTCGGGTAAAGCCCCATAGTCGTTCCATACGCTACGTTCGCCGATAAACAGGTCGTCTATCCCATCGCCGTTCGCATCCACAACCGCGACACACGAGGCGTTCGTTCCACTCCCTTCCAGCAGCACGCTACGTCCGTTCGCCTTTAGGTACATACGGTCGCGATAGGCAGGACTTTCGTTTGGCGCGGCACTACCACCGCTTACAACAACGAGCGCCTTTTCTCCCGTTCCCAGGGTAATCACAGCTGCATCTACGTCTTCATGGTTGCGATCGCGGAGGATTTGCGTAGTATCTCCAGTAGCGGGGTTCCACCAGCTCGGAGCCTTGCGGGTACTTGCCCCGAGGAACACATGCTGGTCAAAATATTCTGCTGCAGGTCCAAGCTCGTCCACCCCTTCGATCAGAAGCGGCGTTTGGACAAAGCTGGTGTAGGCATCTTCGCGGTGCTCGAGGCGCAAAGTATCCGGCGCAGGCTTTGGTCTTGATTTATCTACGGTAGTCAATTTCCCTGCGTCATACCCTGTCCCAGGCTCTAGTCTGTTTACTTCCCCAGGGAGCAATTCAAAGAGCTCCGCGTCACGATGGGGCCACTCGACTACAATGGCTCCACCGAAGTCATCCACTGCTGCGCGCGAGGTGCTGTGACTGAGCCACGAACGCGTTCCCGTGTTCCAATGTGCCTTCGCGTCAGCGCGTTTGCGGTAACGCACGTCATAGCCGCCAAAGTCTGCCATAGTGGTCGGACTAGCTAATGTGTTTTTGTACAAAAGGGCGGGTCCGTCCAGGTTGTTTACCACTAGATCAAAACGTCCGTCGTTGTCAAAATCACCAATCGCCGAACCGTTGCTCGTTCCGATATGATCCAGACCCCAGCGAGTGCTGACTTCTTCTAGTGGTGCCTTTGCTGCGCCACGATACGCCCTGTTGGGCACGGCTCCGGGTGGCATTTCGCTGTAAATTTCTTT
>CBFHKC010000048.1:7231-9693 GCA_965656315.1 uncultured Schleiferiaceae bacterium
TGTCGCTTGTTGCGGCCATGCCGCCGTCGGACAGGAATTGGATGTAGTCGAGATCGTTTGGGCGACGTTTGATTCCATTGGTCACAAAGATGTCCTTGTACCCATCGCCGTCAAAATCTTCTAGAAGCACGCCCCAGCTCCAGTCTGTGCTTTCCACGCCCAGTAATGGCGCACGGTCTTCGAACACCGGAATGCTCCCTGAAGCGCTTTGCTGATTCCCTCGGAACGTGTGCAGGCTGTTTTTCGGGAACTGCTCGAGATACCCCTGGCTCCGCTTGTATTTGTGGATGTGAAAAGGCTCTGCGCCCAATGCATTCTTGCGCTCAATCTCATCCCAAGGCTTCATGTCGAGGGTGAAAAGATCCTGGTGACCGTCGCCGTTAAAATCGGCCGCATCTATCCCCATCGTAAACTTGGAATGGGTTTGAAAACTCTCTTCAGTGACCAATTCAAAGCGCTCCCCACCTCGGTTCACGTACAAATAGTCATTTTCATGAAAGTCGTTCGCAACATACACATCGAGGTAGCCGTCACTGTTGAAATCGCGTGCAATCACACTGAGCCCATAGCCGATCGGCGAGCTCAACACCCCAGCAGCCTTGGTCTGTTCCTCGAATTTTGGCGCCGAGGCACTCCCGATGTTGCGAAAAAATAAATCTCCAGCGTGCTCATCGACCTCATTGCGTTGCGAAGCGCGGTGGTAGCTCCCTGAAGGGTGTACGCTGTGACGTAGGACATACAGATCCATATCCCCGTCGTTGTCTGCGTCGAAAAATAGCGTCTGTTGACCGTAGCCGCCTACGTCGATTCCTAGCGCAGCGGCTTGTTCTGTGAACGTGCCATCGCCCTGATTCAAGTAAAATTCATGAGCTCCGCTCCACCCCAAATGATTCACGGCACTTACGCACAGATCCGGGTAGCCGTCCGCGTTGATGTCCACAACGCTCACGCCATTTTGAAACTCGGCCTGGCCTTGTACTCCTGCCGTTGCGGCACCTTCGGTAAATTTCCAATCGCCATTGTTCCAGTATAGTGCATTCGCTCCACGGTTGCGTACGAAGTAGATGTCTTCGAGTCCGTCCTTATTGAAATCGGCCACAGCGACGCCTGCGCCATTGTAGAAATAGAGGTAGTCGACGATGTTTTGCGCTTCGTTTTCTTCCAAATCGTTCCGAAAGCCAATTCCAGCTTCAGCCGCCACCTCCGTAAACAAGGTCTCCACAGCGGGCTCTTTTTCAGCCACGCCACATGCCGCAAGAACTACCGCGACCGCTATGCAAGGCAGGAACCGCATCACTTCGCAACGTTATACACCTCGATCGGACCTTCGAGCCTACTGACCAGAATTTGCGTTTGTCCGTCGTGGTCAAAGGCGACGATATCGCGCAATTGGCCGTCCAAATTCCAGCCACTTTCGGCGATAGGAACTGCCGTAAAATCACGAGCGCCGTCCCCTAAAAGTACGGTTCCTCTCGAGGCATCATATCGGCCCCATTCCGGCTGTACTTCGAATAAATTCCCTCCAAGCAAAAGGTCCTTGTGTCCGTCGTTATTCACGTCCACCACTTCTATCGCATACACGGGCGCTACTTGCGCTTGTACCGGTAATTCATGCGGGGTAAACACGCCTTCGTTGTTGTAATACACGGTCGTTCTCAGCGTCTGCACTTGTAAGAGTGCACTGCGTTCGAGCTGCAACGTGTCGAACATCTCGAACACGCTCTTTCCAGCGTACTGCTCAAACTTTAAGTTTTGCTTTTTCAAATAAGGAAGCTGCGAGATCAGGTTGTTGCGCAGCACGCGTGGGAACAGGGTGTCTCCTTGATACGAACACAAAATAGGGTCTGAAAATCCGTTCCGATCGAAATCGTTTACAAACAGCGCCATGGGCTTTTGCGGGCTCGCAGCGAGGCGGCAGTTCTCACCTAAATTTCCGGCGACAATGTCCATCCATCCGTCTCCGTCCACATCGGCCAATTCCATCGTATTCCACAATCCCTGGCTGTGGTCAAAGCCGCGCTCTAAGGTCTGTTCCTTAAAAATCGCGTTCCCATCATTCAACCAAACTCGAACGCCCGACCAATCGCCGACGCTCAACAGGTCCATATCTCCGTCGTTATCGATGTCTGCCGCTCCGCAATCTGTCAGCATGCCCAACCGCTGGAAACTACGTGTGGTCCGTCGCTCATTGCGTAGCTTGCCGTTGCCGTAGTTTTTCAAATACAAACTGCTTGCCGGCATTCCGTAACTCCCTTTTACCCCTCGAACGGCTACGAACACATCTTGCAGTCCGTCTCCGTCAAAATCAGCCACGGCGATGCTCGAAGAACGCACACCTAGCTTCGGCAGTGCCTCTTCATCGTAGCTAAAACCGCCACGCCCGTTGTTCTTATAGATGCGATCCAGCAACCCACGATCGCCCGAGGCCAAAGTCATCGAACCACTCGCCACGTACAGGTCTA
>CBFHKC010000049.1:0-9119 GCA_965656315.1 uncultured Schleiferiaceae bacterium
ATGCAGACTTTCTACACGGGTTACAACTACGAATACTGGATGTACACGCCTCAGTTACACGACTTAGGTTCAGGTACAAATCAGGTGCGTTTCTACTACAAAGACCGTAGTACTTCATACAATGATATTTACGTAGTTGCTGTAGACATTCAAGATCCTTCGGCTACTGAGATTTACTTGGATACCTTGGAGTGGAACAATACTGGAAACTTCGAAGAAGTATTGGTTGAAGTTCCAGTTCTTCCTGCAGGTTACGAGTACATTGCAATAGGTGGTGAAGATGCTTACGGGTATGTATTCATTGATGACTTTAACTATGAAGCACAGCCTTCATGTAAGCCAGCTACAGGTGCAGAGATCGTAAACATCTCTAACACTACTGCTGACCTTAACGTATTCTCTGCAGGGCCATCTAACTGGCAAGTAGAGCTTGTAGAGCCGTTCTTGAACTCTTCTACGAATGCACTAGACTTCTCTCAGGGTACAGGTAACAAAACAACTATCTCGAACAGTTCAGGTACATTCACTGGATTGACTTCTGATTCTAGATACGGTGTTTACGTACGTCAACTTTGTGGTGCTGGTGATACTTCAGATTGGAGAGGTCCTTACATCTTTAAGACGGATTGTAATGCTAATGCCACATTCCCTTACGTAATGGAATTTGAGTCTGATTGGGAAGCTGAGAAAGGATGTTGGGATACTACGAACGTAGCATACCAATCTAATTCTGCTCGCGTCTACGAGTACCTTTACACGTACTACCAGCAAAGTTCTAGAAACCTACGTTTCTACTACTATGCGAACTTCGGATACGATTCTCCTGCACAGGCTACTACTCAAGCGATGACTATTCCAACTACTGGAGCTAGTCTTGGTTTCAAGTATGGTGGTTATGCATTTAACCCTTCAAGTGTATCTTCTTCGTTTGCTATTATGGCGAAAGAGCAAGGTGTAGCTAAATGGGATACTATCGGATTGATGGAAGGTGAGGACTTAGTTACTGCAACTTCATCAGTAAATGGTTACTACAGTGCAGATGGTGGTGAGATCCAGTTTATGGTTCCTGCTCCTCTTGCTGGTAAAGATGTGAAGTTCCAGTTTGTATACTACGGCCAATCAGGTGGTCCAACTTACTTTAACATTGATAGCTTGTACTTAGGAACGCCTCCAGCTTGTCCGGAGCCTACTAAACTTGCTCAAACTGCTGCTACAGCGAGCAGTGCTACTGTTGAATGGGTTTCTCCATTGAACCAGAACAAAGGTTCACGTGTACGTTGGGGAACGACTGCGTTCATCCAAGCTACAGGTGCTGGTATGATCGGCGATACAAACGCTGTTCTATCTCCATTCACTATTACTGGTTTGGCTGCTGATAGCGTTTATCACGTGTTCGTTCAAGATAGCTGTTCTGTAACTGATACTACAGACTGGTTAGGACCGTTCGCTATTCGCACAGCATGTGATGTTGCTATGGCTCCTTACGTAATGTCTTTTGACGGTGGTATGGATGCTTGTTGGAACATGACTGGTGGTGAAGACTGGAGATCATCTACGTTTACTCCAGGTTACGGTGCTTCTGGCTTTAGTGACCGTACTGGTAATAACGGTGCTGCAATGTGGTTTGATGGATCAACTCCAAATGACAACTCGAATCCTCCTGTGTTAATTTCACGCTCTGTAGATGTTTCTTCATTGACTCAGCCAGAACTTGAATTCTACGTAGGTAGCTACAACGTAAACAATGATGATACCAACACTATTGTGGTGAACATCATTGATGCGAACGGTAGAACTGATTCTGCTATCGTCTTTGGCGGAATGAGTCCAGACTGGCAACGCGTTGCTCTTGACTTGTCTTCGTACACTTCTCCAATCACTGCTGAATTCGTTGCTTACGAGGATGCAGATGGAGCTGCTCCATTCTACAATGACCTTGTTATTGATGATGTAAGCTTCAACGAGAAACGTAACTGTTTTGCTGCTTCTAACGCAGTGGCTTCTAATGTTGCTGCAAATAGCGCTACAGTGAGTTGGGATGCAGGTTCTGCAACGGGTACGGATTGGATTGTAACGGTAACAAACTCCCTAAGCGGTGTTGCTACTGTATACAATGTAACTTCAACTTCATTGAACTTGGCTGCTCTTAGTGGTGGTTCTGAGTACTGTGTAACTGTAGCTGAGATTTGTTCTGCTACGGGTGATACTACTGCGCCTACTGCGCCAGTATGTTTCACTACAAACTGTGGTACAGTGTACGCACCTTACACGCAAGACTTCGCGTCTTACCAGTACGACTTCAACTGTTGGACGCGTTCAACAAATGTAAGTGGTGTTGGTAGCTCAACTGTTTGGTCAGGAACTTACGGTGACTGGATGACAGGTGGTGTTGAAAATGTTTGGGGTAATACTCCAGGTCAAGGTACTTGGACATCTACGTTGAACAACTACGCGATTGGTGTTGATGGATCTGCTCCATTTGCAGCGACTCCAGTTGTATTGACTCCTATGATTGATATTACGCCATTAACAAAAGCACAGTTGAAATTCCACACGATCTCTGGTCAGATGGGTGATACTGTTGTAACGTGGTTAGGCGATACTATCGCTAACGGTCAGAACACGCTTGTAGTTGATCTATGGGATGGTGCTGCTTGGAACGATAGTGTTTACGTGAACAACGACAATGATGTTGCTTGGGATTCAGTTCTTATCGAATTGAACCAGTACAACATTTCTGGTCCAGTTCAGGTACGCTTCACAGTGAACAAGACTGCGGTTATTCCTGCATTCGATGATATCCTCTTGGATAACTTCGCAATCGAGGACGATCCAGCAATCTTGACGTGTACTGATATCGACTCTGCGTACGCATTCGATATGACTTGTGGTGATGCGATGATCGCTTGGGGTACTGTTGATTCAAACAACGTATTCACGTTAGGATCTTCTGACACGAACCGTATCGGTACTGTATTCTACGTAGGAACTGACAGCGTGGATATGATGGCTGGTACTAAGTTCTTCACTACGGATACTGTAGGTATGGTGAATGGATTGACTCCTGGTACAGATTACTTCTTCTGGGCTATGGATTCTTGTATCTCTGGTAACACTTCTAGTGTGATTGGACCGTTTGGCTTCACTACTGATGTTGCACCACTACCAACGTTCCCATCTATCGCTTCTGTAAATGATACGGTAACGACTACTTCTGATTGGACCATCACCCTAACAGGTGACTCTACGCAGACGTATACTTGGGATATCGGTGGCATGACCTACACAGGTATGGTAGTTGCTCCTTCGTTCACTTCGAATGGTACTGTAAATGTATCATTGACGATTGCGAACGATTGTGGTAGCATAGATAGCACATTCACATTGACAGTTACTCAGATCGGTCAAGAGGAGAACATCCTAGCTAACGCTAAGATCTACCCGAACCCATCTAACGGTAACTTCAACGTAGAATTCTCTTCAATCGAAGGTCTAGACTACAGCATCCAGATTATGGACGCTATGGGTCGTGTGATCTCTACGAAAGAAGGTGTTACTGCGATGAACAACAATGTTCGTATAGACGCTAACTTGCCTTCAGGAGTATACATCGTGAAAACGATCGTAGGTTCTGAAACTATGGTAGATCGCGTTTCTATCCGCAACTAATTCGAATTAGTTCGATACTTTTGAACCCCGGCCGAAAGGCCGGGGTTTTTTTATGCCTTATGATGAAGTATAGTAAAGGGGAAATAGTCAAATTCAAAGATGCCGGGGGAAGTGCAAAAGTGATTTCACATCTTGGCACTGTGGTTACTGTAGAGGACAGTTTTGGATTCGAACACGAGTACGATGAACAGGAATTACTTCCGTCTAAAACATTAGAGGTAGGACGTGTAGAGCGAAAGGATGTACGAAGAAAGAAGACAGGTGTTGCTGCGCAGCAGGTCGATCGTCTGTCCATAGACCTTCATTCTCATGAACTCTTAGACAGTACGCACGGAATGACTCGGTATGAGATACTCAATAAGCAAATAGATGCAGCATTTGCTACTGTGAAGGAAGCCCAAAGGAGAAAGGTTCCAAAAGTCCTGATCATTCATGGTAAAGGCTCTGGAAGGTTGAAGGATGACATCCATCAGATGCTCGAACGCATGGGGGGTGTTAGCTATTATTACGCCGATTTTTCAGAAGGTGGATATGGTGCTACAGAAGTACAAATATTGGTTTCCAAGCAGTAACTTTGCAGCGCAACGTTCTTCGACATCAAGGTATTCACTATTGACGTGCTCTATCGCTTTTTGGAATTTGCCAGAAAGAGGAAAGTCCGGACAGTATAGGGTAGCGTGCTTCCTAACGGGAAGGCTCCAGTTATGGAGACAGCAAGTGCAGCAGAGAGAAGACCGCCTTCGGGTAAGGGTGAAAGGGTGAGGTAAGAGCTCACCGCGCTTTAGGTGACTAAAGTGGCCAGGTAAACCTCACGCGCTGAAATGTCATGTATATCGTGTTTCTTTAAGAGCCAGGCGACCCGTCTGGAATGTTCGCATTGCACGAGGGGTAGGCAGATGGATCCTAACCGCGAGGTTAGGGCTAGATAAATGATAGAGTCCTTTTTAGTAAGGAACAGAATCCGGCTTATAGCGACAGTGGTGAACATCTTGATGAAGAAGAACGTTTTCTAAAGAAAAACAGGTTTGGCGAAACGCAGATTTACAATGACTCCTAAATTCTTACAGTCCTATGTAAGTATATTTAAGGAGAAGGGACTTAAAGAAGGAGTAAAGGCTGTAGGATTTCCTGTTGCCTTCGGTCTTTTTATGTTTTTTCTAATTAAAGGAGTAGTACTCTATATTTTGCTTCCTTATTTGATTGCTAAAGGATATTTCTCCGTTTAAGTTATACGATTACTAGCGTATCTTGTCAAGGTATGCGTTTCGATTTTTCTTCTCGTTTTTGGTTTTTAATTTTGCTAACTCTTTTGTTGGCCAATTCTGTTTTACCCATCACCGCAGATGAAGCATATTACCTAAGTTGGGCTCGTGAGTGGTCGTGGGGCTACTTTGATCACCCGCCATTAGTCGCTTGGTTGGCATCTATTTCACGTGCCTTCGCTCCAAGAATCCCATTCACCTTGCTGGTTCTACTTCCCATATTTGCTAGTCGTGATAAGACGATATATCCCTTGCTATTAGCTGCTCCTGGTGCACATTTACTGCTCGGTGGCGTATTGCCTGATACCCTCATGGTAGTTTCCGGGTTTGCCTTGCTTTGGAGCTTTCGCCGTTGGGAGGAAAATGATACCATAGGAAATGCAGTGCTGCTGGGGCTTAGTTTGGGCGTATTGGGATGGTCAAAGTATCATGGGATTTTACTTGTCTTTGCGCTGGCAATAGGATATTGGCCGCTGCGAAAACGCAAGAGTTTGTATCTAGCGATTGGTGTAGGGGCGTTGCTGATCTTCCCACATCTGTGGTGGCAGTACCAGCACGATTGGGTGACTTTTAGGTATCATTTGCAAGGCAGATTTGTGGCAGGTAAACCATGGTATGAACTCTTAGGGGTATTTGCCTTGCTCGGAGTACTATGGTGGCCTGTAGTGGTGTGCTTTAAATCGTTACCGCGCTGGGCTAAGGCGCTTTCGTTGATGACGTTAGGGCTTATGCTTTGGGCTGGAATTCGGGGCAGCGTAGAGATACATTGGTCGCTTGTGCTGATCTGGGTGTTGCCGTCCCTTCCGATTCATTTCTGGAATGAAGGCAAGCTAAAGAGAATGGTTCCCGCCATTGCTTTGGTGCTGGCCGCAATGCATTTAGTCTTAGTAGTTCCCGGAGCTCGAACATTGTTACAGTTAGATACTCATTTTAGGACAGAAGTGGCCATGATCCAAGAGGAGGGGCCGGTTGTATTTTTAGACAGCTATCAAGATGCTGCACTCTACGAATTCTATCATAAGGAGCCTTCCTATGCGCTGATGCATCCGGGTATTCGTTTGAGCCAATTCAATTTCTGGCCGTACCCCTTTGAATCAGACACGGTATATATTTACAATAGGTCGAATCTTGGCGATCCGGTTGCGGGGACTCCTTTTTATAAAATGAAACGGGTGGTTGCAGATTTGAGCGACCTTGAGATGAAACAAGATGAACAGGGCCGTTGGTATAGCACTATGGTCCCAAGCGGCTATCGGTGGGTGGTGTATTTCTATGACGGCCGAAAAGAAGTCGAGCGAAGAGCTTTGGGGGCTGGAGACAGGCCGATTCAACTTCCGGAGGTTGACTCAGGTTTAGATGCGTTTTTGACGTTGGAAAAACGCTGGGTACCGAGCCAATTATGGTTGGATTGTAAGGAATTGGGCAAAAAAAAATCCCCTACACATCGCAATGACGAGTAGGGGACTTGGTGTATTTCTATTGTGCTTAGTGGCCTAAAGCGCCTAAGTAACGCTCACTCTCCAATGCAGCCATACAACCTGTACCAGCAGCCGTGACCGCTTGGCGGAAGATTTTATCCTGAGCATCACCTGAACAGAACACCCCAGGGAAGTTCGTTGCCGTTGAATCCGACTTGGTGATGATGTAACCGGTTTCGTCCATGTCGAGCTGACCTTTGAAAATATCCGTGTTCGGTTTGTGACCGATCGCAACGAAAAATCCTTGAGCAGGAATTTCTTTCTCTTCGCCCGTTTGGTTGTTTTTCACCTTCACAGCAGTAAGCCCTTTGTCGTCACCTAAAAGGTCCACGGTCTCTGTGTTCCAAAGTACTTCGATATTGTCCGTGCTTAATACACGATTTTGCATGGCCTTTGAAGCACGCATTGCATCGCGACGAACGAGCATGGTCACTTTTGGACATAGCTTAGCAAGGTAGGTAGCCTCTTCAGCAGCGGTATCACCGGCACCAACAACCACAACTTCTTGTCCTTTGTAGAAGAATCCGTCACATACAGCACAAGCGCTCACGCCAAAGCCCATGAACTTCTCTTCAGCAGGAAGACCTAAATATTTAGCAGATGCTCCCGTTGAGATGATGATGGTTTTTGCTTGTACCTGAGTACTCTCATCTATTGTAAGGGTATGGTAGCCACCTACTTCTGTGTTCAATTCTGTTTTTGTCACCAATCCAAAACGAACTTCAGTACCGAAGCGTTCTGCCTGGTTTTTTAAATCTTCCATCATCGCATTTCCGTCAATACCTTGTGGATATCCCGGGAAATTATCTACTTCTGTAGTCGTAGTAAGTTGTCCTCCAGGCTGAAGGCCCATATACATGACGGGTTTCAAATCTGCGCGAGCTGCGTATATTGCAGCCGTGTAACCTGCGGGTCCTGAACCTATGATGATGCAATCGTGTTGTTCCATTGTATTCGTGTTTAGTGTCCCAAATTTAGGACTAAAAAGTCGATGTTTTCATACCCGCTTGCTATTCACAAATAGAGAATGTTAATCAAGACCCAATTATGAATATTAAATCACTCATTGCCATAGCTTTAGGCTACTTTGCAGTGTCCTGTGCGCCCTCGAAAATCGTGGCGCCATTGGACGAAGGAACTTGGCAAGCCGGTGCGACTTTAGGTCGGCCACAGATTAATGAAGGAAGCTTGCCTGTGATGGGAATTTATGCTGCAAAAGGTGCCTCAAATGCACGTACATTCTACGGTGGATTGGGACTTTCTTCGTCTCTTTTCGGAGCGATGCAGTTTGAAGGAGGTCTTGTCAAAGAACTTGTAGCGCCGCAAGGTTGGATGCCAGGGTATTCCATCAGCTATGGTGCAAATGCCTTTGTGAGTGCTCGAAACTATGATTTCAGATTGTACCCAGATGCCGGAGCAAATATGTATTGGAAAAATGGGCCGCACATTGCGCATCTGAGCGCGAATACTTGGGTGGATCCGACGTGGTTTCTGACACGCTATAATCAAGGACAAATATTGGCACCTTCAGTAGGGGCAGGGTACCGTTTCAGGTACAAATGGTTGGAGATTCAGGCCGAATATAAATTGGTCAATCCGACCCGAGAGCTGATGGTTCCACAAGCAAATGTCCCTGGAGTTCTAGGGCTAGGTGGCAGAGGATTTTACTATGGTTTAGCCTTAAACTTTTAAACAATGAAAAAGTATTTATTTACGCTCGCTGCAGCTGCAACGTTAGTAGCATGTCAAGATATCGGTGGTGCATTATTCTTCGCAGGTGATGGCACTTATGAGTTTACTAACGAAAATCTGGAGGTAGGCTACCTGGTAGACGAGACTAAAATTCATCGCTTTGAAACCTATTCTGAATTGGATACACTCCAGGCTGTATATGTTGGTGACTTTGCGCAGATTGAAAATGACACAATCATCGTGTATCTCCACGGTAATGCACCTTCAATGGATAACTTCTGGTCGACCATCGGCGTACTAGCGAACATAGGTGCCCAGCACCGTTATGGCGTGGTGATGTATGATTACCGCGGGTATGGAAAGAGTACAGGGACGACGGTTGATGCGGCTAGCATGCAAGCAGATTACAACTCTGTGTTGAACTGGTTAGTTGACCGTGGCTTAACTAGCGATCGAATGGTAGTATTTGCCAACAGCTTAGGTTCGCTTCCAGCTGGTGCCGCGGCGGCAGGAGACTCACCTATAACTATAGATAAATTGGTCATGGAAGTACCTCAAAGTTCAGCAGATGCGATTCTTCAGGGTGCTACAGGTCTAAGCTTGCCTTCTTCAATGATTACAAGCTACAATTTTGACTTAGGCGCAAATATGGCGGATTATCCTGGCGATTTACTATGGATGCACGGTACTGAGGACGGTGTTGCGCCTATCGACAATGCGAAGGCTGCAATGGCTGAACACCAAGGAAATTATTATGCAGAAGCAGTGTATGAAGGTGCTGATCACGGTTTGCGCTGGGATATCGGTAGTGAGGAATGGAGCAGAGTGATCCATGAATTCATGCTACACTAGAATATTTTTAGAGCAGAGGGTAGTATTCTTTGCGCTTAACGGGATGTAGCTCAGGTGGTAGAGTACACGGCTGGGGGCCGTGCGGTCGCAGGTTCAAGTCCTGTCATCCCGACCAATACAAAAGACCAATTATGTCATCATAATTGGTCTTTTGTATACCTCTGGT
>CBFHKC010000050.1:0-8978 GCA_965656315.1 uncultured Schleiferiaceae bacterium
TTTCATTTGCAGCGACATGTTTTAGCCAATTTTTAAATCGGTCTAAAAGCGCCAAGCCTTGTGCCGGTTTCAGCGCATCTGCATATCCCGAAGGTCCTTTTTCCAAACGCTCTGTCCATTCTTTTGCACTAGTAAAAACACGATTGCCTTTCACAATCTCACGGTTCCAGTCTTGTGGACCTTCGCTGTTGTTCTCACCTGTTCCGCGGAACCAGTATTCATTGAACAAGGGGTCCGTAAATAAAGCACAGAGAGAACGGTGGTAAAACGTCCAACTCCCGGGTTTACGTGCATTTTTAATCGCGTATTCTAACGTGGAAATCCACAGCCTCAAGGTGCCAGCAATAGACGTCTGGTCTAAGGGGTAACCCATAGTGATGTTGACCTTGTCAAAACCATTTGGCAAGAAACTCAGTACAGGATTCAGCAGGCTTTCATCCGCTAGAATTACTGCGATATTTTTTACATCGACATCCTGAGCTTGCCATTGTTCTAGGGTATGAGCGACGGCTTTTGCTTGACCGGCATATTGTGTTGCGCCTACCGGACGAATCTCTTTAGGTAGGGTTTGTAGCTGACTCGGTTGGCCCTTGACCGAAGGCACGTCGTTACCAAAAACTTTGAGCCTGCTTTGATGTTCCCGGAAGAACATCCCGGCCTCGTGCTCTTTCATGTTGAGGTAGTGGGCATCTAGGTCCCAAAGAACCTTTGACGTACACGCTTTTCGTAGTGCCTTAATAATGTCCAATTCGGCCGTGTTCAATGCATTCAGCCCGGCTATGATAGCATGCTCCAGTCCGTTTTTTCTTAGGTACTCTTCCATCCGTTCAGGATGCGTCGCAAGCATTCTTGCTGCAAGACCGCTGTGGGCTTCACCCTTTGCAAGTAAGCGTTCAGTAAAACGTTCGTAGGTGCTAGGAAGCATCGCGACAAAGTCTGAATAGCGGCGCATTAGCGGGGTCTCTTTTTCCAAGGACAGATCCCATTCCTCGAGCTTCTTAGCATTGTAAAGGTCGCCGAGAACGAGTTTTGGATCGAGTAGATAGCGATCTAATTCACCGAAATCGGCCAGAAGTGTCTGGCCCCATGAGAGAAAACTTCCCAACGATTCTACCTCCTTATCTGGGTAGGTTTCCAGCTGAACAGCGCTATAGCTCTTATATAATTCTAGTAAGAGTACGAGTGGTTCTACAACCAGAACGTTTGCCGCACTTGAGATAAAGCCATCAACCGTGGCGAACATCGGCAGGAGTGTAGGCTCTGAGAAGTGTGGTCGGAGGGCTTCACGAAGGAAAATTTCAGCGCGCTGGTTCGGTAATAAAACAAGTGTTTTATGAAGAGGACCAGGGCTTTGCAGGATTTCTTCGGCAATGCGACTGATGAAAGTTTGCATGTAGTTTATTGGAAAAGGTTGCTCCCCTCAATGTAGTCAAAAACTGCTTTAGGTAGCAAGTTTCGTAGGGCTTTTCCGTCCTTAAAACTAGTGCGTATCATTGTTGCGCTGATCTCCATTTTCGGTGCTTTAACTAGTGAAACACCTGGAAATTTTTCTTGCCATGCCGCCTCCGCTGCTTTTTCGTCCGGTAGAGGATGTCTTGGATAGGCGAGTATGTTGTGATGCTCGACGATGCTCTCAACATTTTTCCATTTGTGAAGTCCTTTGAGGTTGTCTTCACCCATGATCAAGTGAAAGTTGTGCTCGGGATGCTTTTCGCGCAAATGCGCCAAGGTCTGAGCGGTGTAGTTGGGTTGTGGTAGGTTGTATTCGATGTCGCAGGGAACGAGTCCTTCTTGATCTTCTAGAGCAAGGTGCACTAGATGAAGTCGCGTACGGTCTGGAAGTAGGTTATTCTTCTTTTTGAAGGGATTATGCGGAGTGACCACAAACCAAACTTCATGCAATTCGGTGTATTTTAAGAAGTACTCTGCCAAGGCAAGGTGCCCTATATGCACCGGGTTAAAGCTGCCGAAAAAGAGCCCTACGTTTTTCATTTTCTCAAAAAGTTTTCGAGGACTTCAGCAGCCTCTTTTTTTGCACGTTCAAGCTCGTCGTTAACGATGATATTATCAAACTCTGGTGCCCGCTCCATCTCCATGGATGCTTTCGCAAGGCGTTCAGCAATTTTCTCCTCGCTGTCAGTTCCACGGCTGCGTAGGCGTTTCTCAAGCTCTTCAATGCTGGGTGCTTGGACGAACATAGCGAGGGCCTGAGGCCCAAAAATCTTTTTAAGATTCAAACCGCCTACTACGTCGATGTCGAAAACTACTGTTTTTCCTGCGTCCCATAGGCGCTGTACCTCGGATTTCAGGGTGCCATAGTAGGTGCCGGCATAGACTTCTTCCCACTCTAGGAATTCATCGTTTTTAGCGCGCTTTTGAAAATCCTCGGCAGTAAGGAAATAATAGTCTTCTCCGTGTTTTTCTGTCCCGCGTAAGGCACGTGAGGTGGCAGAGATGCTAAAGCTCAATTCAGTGAATTTTGGCAGTAGGTAGTGCACCAGTGTGCTTTTGCCGGCTCCGGAGGGTGCGGAGAAGATGACTAATTTTCCCGAGGTACTCTTCATGCATGAACTTTTGATGGTACAAAGGTAGGTGAGTTGGATGAATTGACTCAGGGGTGTGGATAAGTTGTATTTACTAACAAAATGGTTGCAGATGGCAGTGATTTCGTACCTTAATAGCACAAAAATGATCAACACCCTATGCCAGCCATTCAGATCAAAGGATTGACTAAATTTTATGGAACACAGCGCGGTATTGAAGACGTACATCTGAGCGTAGAGCGAGGAGAGGTCTTTGGTTTTATCGGCCCTAATGGAGCGGGTAAATCCACCGCGATACGGACGTTATTAGGTTTGTTGAAACCGGATGCGGGGTCAGCGGCGATTCAAGGTCACGATGTGGCGACGGATGGTGTGTCTGCGCGCGCTAAGGTGGGGTATTTGCCTTCGGAGATTGCCTATTATCCTGAGATGTCTTCGCGCGAGCTTCTGGAATACCATGCGAGTTTGTACGGCGTACTTCATCCGGAGCAGCGTATGGTGGAATTGGCGGAGTATTTTGAATTGGATCTCGATCGACCAATTGATGATTTGAGCTATGGAAATAAAAAGAAATGTGCCATAATTCAAGCCGTTTTACATGAGCCTGAAGTACTCATTTTAGATGAGCCCACCGGCGGTTTAGATCCCTTGATGCAACACCGAT
The DNA here is from genome assembly GCA_965656315.1 of uncultured Schleiferiaceae bacterium. Classification (GTDB taxonomy): domain Bacteria; phylum Bacteroidota; class Bacteroidia; order Flavobacteriales; family Schleiferiaceae; genus UBA10364. The sequence goes on from CBFHKC010000050.1 coordinate 3,208, forward strand.
TTTTCGATATGCTGGAAGCGTTGAACGCCAAGGGAACGACGGTGTTTTTCTCATCACATGTCCTTTCAGAAATTCAGCGCATGTGTTCTCGTGCGGCGATCATTCGCGATGGTAAGATTACGGCGGTGGAAGACATCGCGACGTTGCTCGCCAAGCAAATGAAGAAGGTCCGTTTGGTCGTGCATGGTGGCGCCGCAATTGTACTGCCCGAAGGCGCTCAAAATCATCACGTCTCTGGTGTGAAGCATTCGTTTGACTACGTAGGGTCAACCTCTGCTCTTGTGAGCTGGTTGGACAAACAGGCTTTAGTGGATGTCACACTTTCGGAGCCGGATTTAGAGTCTATTTTTATGAACTACTACCAACGCTAAGCCATGAATAAAGCACTGTATCTAAAAGAATTAAAGCGGAATAGGAAAAATGCTTTGATTTGGGGGGCAATCGTTCTTGGGTTCACCTTAATGATTCTTTCGATCTACCCAAGTTTTGCGGAGATGGGGGAGCAGATGGCACTGTTAATGTCCAAGATGCCTCAGGAAATGGCTCGCGCCTTTGGGATTGACGATGAGACTTGGTCAAGTATTATCGGCTTTTATGCAACTTATTATGGCATTTACATCACGTTGTTGATGGGGATATTTACTTCTTCGACGGGGGCGACGATTCTAGGGAAAGAAGAGCGTGATGGGACCGCTGAATTTCTCTTGACTAGACCGATCTCTCGAGCAAGTATCGTAGATTCAAAATATGCGGCCTTGCTGACCTTACTATTGCTTATCTACGTCATTCAGACCTTGTGTGCTGTTGGAGGAATTCTAGCCTTTGGAACAGCAGTGGATTGGGACGTGTTCACAGCAATGCATGTGCACGGCTTTGTGCTCGTGAGTTTCTTTACTGCAATCTCCGTATTGTTAGCATCGTTTGTTTCTCCCAAGGTGAATTTCATGGGCCCCGTTGTAGGGCTCATTTTCGGATCCTACTTTTTAGATGCGATATCTAAGGCAACGGATGCGGTCAAGTTTTTAGGCTACATCAGTCCATACCATTACTTGCAGTTGCAGGCCCAAGGGGGCGTGCTGGAGGTGAATTGGTCAGCTAGTTCTGGTTTGCTCGTGATCGCACTAGTTGCCCTGTGGGCTGCTCGAGCGCGGTACTTACAACGAGATGTTACCGGGTAGGGTGGGACAAGGATTAGAGCGTATTTCCGATTTGTTCCTTGATCTTTTCTAGCTCGTCCTTCATTTGCACCACGTATTGTTGCATCGGAGCGTAGTTACTCTTCGATCCTAACGTATTGATCTCACGGCCAATTTCCTGTGCAATAAAGCCCAATTTCTTACCGGAGCCAGCTTCATGCATGGTTTCGCGGAAGTATTTGATATGGTTTTCAAGGCGAACTTTTTCCTCGTTGATATCCAGTTTTTCGATGTAGAAGATCACTTCTTGCTCGTAGCGGTTGCTGTCCACATCTACGCCTTCTAAGCCTTTGTTTAAGCGCTCACGAACAGCGTCTAAACGGGCGCTTTCGTGCGGTTCAATCCCTTTCATTGCTGCTTCAATAGCAACTAGACGTGCTTCGTAGTCTTTCGCAATAGAGGCGCCTTCTTGCAAGCGGAAAGCCTTCAGCTTTTCCAATGCTTCGGCAACCAATCCTTGGAGGAATGACCACTCTTCTTTGCTGAGTTCTTCGCGGCCGCTGCTCATCACATCTGGCATTCGCATGACTGCAGCCACAAGGTCACTGTTGGTTCCCGCTACTTTTTCTAGCTCGGTGAGTTGAGCGAGGTATGCCTTGGCAAGGTCCATGTTTATAGTGGCAGCACTTTCGATACCGGTAACCTCGGCATAGACGTTGATGTCAATTTTTCCGCGGTTTAATGCAGCGCCGACAGTTTTGCGTAGGTCCAATTCTTTTTCGCGGAAAATCGATGCGACGCGAGCGTTAAGGTCGAGTCCCTTGCTGTTTAAGCTGCGAATCTCAACGGTGATCTTTTTTCCAGAAATTTGGCCTATTGCCTTACCGAAACCGGTCATACTTTGCATCATGGTCTTGCGTATTTATGCAGGCCAAAGGTAGGGCTTTTACGAAAAGGTTGCCTCCTCAGCAACGGTTATGATTTGAATTTGCGCCCGTAAAAACTCACGAAATATACCCCGGCGAAGATGGCCGTGCCGCCGAGCAACATGTGGATGCTCCAGGACTCTTGGCCGTAAAATAGGCTGAGCACGGAGGCGAAGAGCGGCTGAAGGTAAATGTAGGCCCCGACCGTTGCTGGGTGCAAGGTTTTTAGCGCGATGATGTTTCCGAGGTAGGTGAAAAATGTAGTTCCGACAATGACAAAAGCAACTGCCCAGAGGATGTTGGGGGTCCAGAGGGTCCAGTCGATTTGAATGAATTGGGGACCGCCGAATGGGAGGACGAATACTACGCCGAACGTGAAGATCCAGCGTATCACGAAAAGCGCATTGTAACGCGCCATCAATGGCTTGACTACGACCAAATAGATCGCGTAAGAACTAGCGTTGACCAGAACAAAAAGGTTTCCCTTAGCAACATCGCTGGAGAATAGACCTGCGAGCTGAAAGTTAGCACCGGAATAGATGAGCCAGAAGGCACCCACGGCACCTAAGACAATCCCAGCAATCTTAGGCGGAGTGATCCGCTCTTTCACGATAATGGCGCCTGCGACTAGAACCATTATCGGTCCACTGACCATCATAATGGATGCGTTTACGGGGGTGGTCATTTTCAGTCCTTCAAAGAAAAACAGCATGTTCGTGGTGACACCGAATAAGGCAGAAACAGCGAGTAAAAGTTTGTCTTTGTTCGGAATTCTAAGGAAGGAGTGGCTGCCGGAAAACGGGCTGAGTAGCCAAAACAATAGGGCAGCGCCGGTCACGCGAAACAAAATGAAGGCACGCGGTGGTACGGCCCCTTGCATGGCGCTTTTTGCAATGAGGAACGACGAGCCGTAAATCAAGGCTACCCCGAGCAGGGCAAAATGTGCAATAAGTACGGCGCGGCGTGTAGGTGCTGACATAGGTGCAAAAGTAGGGTAGAATACTGCTTCAAGAACCATTCACTCATCGGTAGTTGAGTTCCTTCAAAAGCAAAGGATTATTTCCTGCATGTGCAGTATCTTCCTATTAAATATCCTGCTATGAAGATGTTTCGTTTATTTCTCGTTGGTGTTGCATTGTGCTGTTCATCGTTTTTGAAGGCCCAAATCAGTTATAGCTGGGCGGAAACTTCAGACGGTTCAAGCGGCGAGTACGCGAATCATTTGCTGCGCGATGAAAACGGAAACTCCATAGTGATTGGGGCTTTCACGGGGACGATGTACCTCGGTCAGGGCACGCAAGTGGACACGGTGTATAATGTGGATGTGAATTTCACGTCACAGGACCTCTATGTACAATTGGTCAATTCAAAGGGGAATCACGTGTGGGTAAAATCCATCGGAGCCGTCGATCTAATCACCGTTACAGATGCATTTATTCAGCCGCAAACGGGCAATATCGTGCTGTGTGGAAATTTCAGCGGACCTATAGATTTTGATCCGGGTTCGGGAGTTGTGCAGCGGAGTCCAGCTGGTATTTTTAGCAATGGCTATGTACTTATGTTAGATGCTCAGGGTGATTTTGTAGAGGTCATTACCTACCGGAGCTCTACGGTAAATTCTATTCGTTCGATCGCTCCTTTCAACGACGGTAGCTTTGTGGTTGCCGGCTACTATGTGGATAGTCTAGATGTCGATCCGTCTTCAGGGAGCACTTGGCTCAGCACAGCTACAAACACTTCGTTTCTAGCTAAATATACTCCTTTAGGCACCTTGGATTGGGCAAAAAGCTATGGAGATGACCCTTATTTTGTAGAGGTAGTCCGTCAGCAAAACGGTCAGCTATATACAGTCGGTAACTTCCAAGATTCGATGAACATCGCTTTTGCACCACAGCAGATGAATATTTCGGCCGCTGCGTATTCAAATACCCTAGTTATCGCGTCCTATGACAGTCTTGGCAACTATGGTTATCACCGCACCTTCGATCTTTTAGGCAACACAGCGATGAGCGGCGGTAGTGCTTTTGCACCCTTTTATGCCTTTGAGATTTCTCCAGCCGGGGAGGCGCATATCGGTGGGTCCTACGCGGGGCAACTGCGCATCGATTCCACCCAGATCTTTAGCTCCCCACAAGCCTATCGTGCCTTCGTGCTTAAACTCCAACCCGACGGAACACCGGATTGGGCCCGCGAATTCGGCGGATTAGGCGGTGCAAACAATGCCGCTCAAGATCGGGTGGAAGTCATCGATTTTCTTCCCGACAGTACCCTAATGGTTGCTGGGAACTTTACGGGACCCGAGGACATGGATCCTGGTCCGGGTATCCACACCATGGGCCTTACTTATGGCATTCAGGGCTGGGTTGCGAAGTGGACGCCTCAGGGCACATTCATAGCTGCGCGCGACTGGGAAGCAGCGATCGGCTCAACGATAAACGACGGATTGAGCGACGGACATGACATGTATGTGTGTGGCACGTACCGAGGCACCACGGATATGGATTTTGGGGCGGGAACGGATGTGCGCACGGCATTATCGATTAATGCGCATGTGATGAAGCTCGGTTGTGATTATTTGACGGTGGATACGTTGCAAGGTGTGGACAGCATCGTGTATCAGAGTGTGACTTACCGAGACTCAGGCGTGTGGGTGTACGATACGCTCAGCGCGCTGACGGGCTGCGATTCTGTGCACGGCGTACTGATGGAGATCATGGCGGATACCTCGGCAATCGGCATGCACGTTTGGGACGCGGGCACTGTGGAGGTATATCCGAATCCAGCGGCGGATTGGGTCCAATTTAGTGCTCCAGATTATCAGCACTACCGCATGTTTGATCCCCAGGGAAGGTTGCTGGTGCAGGGGACGTTGCCGGAACGGGTGGACGTTCGAAATTGGCCACCGGGGATGTATTTGATCCAGCTTGTGGGAACGCGCGGAACGGTCGTTCGTAAGGTGCTAAAGCGCTAACAAGGCCTCGCGAGCGGCTTCGACCACCTTCGCGGTGTTGCCGATGAAAATCTGCTGATCTAAAATGAGCACCGGGCGCTTGAGGAAGGTGTATTCGTCGATGATGAATTGGCGGAGTTGCGCTTCTGAAAGTTGCAGGTCCTTCAAGCCCAATTCCTTGTATTTACGCGCTCGCTTGCTGAACAGTGCCTCTGCAGAGCCGGCACGAGCGATCATCTCTTCCACTTGTGAAGCGGTCATCGCCTCGGTTTTGATGTCTTGCAGCTTTATACCTTCGAGCGGCAGTTGTTTCATGATGCGCTTGCAGGTGTCGCAGGTGCTGAGGTAGAAAAAATGCTTCATAACAAGAATGTGCTAGATTATTTCGCGAGCCACGGGTTCGGGTCTTGGATGTCGGCGTCTTTCCATAGGCCGAATTGGACCATGGTTTTGCCCTCTTCATCCGTAAATGCCTTACCGATCGGCTGTTTGAGGCTGATCAGATCTCCCGCTTTTACGCTGACGGAGATCAGGTTGCTGTAGACGGTGAAGTAATTTCCGTGGCGTACGAGGACCATCACGTTCGCTCCTGGGATCGGCACTACAGAGCTGACCTCACCTTCAAATACGGCGCGAACGATTGCATTTTCTTCCGTCGAAATTTCGATGTGCGGGTTGTCTACGACCACGCCGCGAACGATCGGGTGCGGATGTTTCCCAAATTTCCCGGTGATGATACCGCGCTCTACAGGCCAAGGC
>CBFHKC010000051.1:0-8938 GCA_965656315.1 uncultured Schleiferiaceae bacterium
TGTGAGAACGGTGCTGTTCGTCTTCGTTGTAATCCACATCTATAGTGATGGGTTGATACACGCCTTTAGAGCGCAAGTCTTCGGCGCAGGCTATGCTGTCTTCTGCTTCTTTAAACAGTCGAGTGATCATGTCGGTGATCAGAGGTTCGCGTTTTTTCCGAAGAACATAATGAACGCCCTTTCCGGGACGGCGAAAGGCTACCACAGTAGCATAAACGCTGGATCCTCCGATATTCTGTGAATCACTTCCCACGCTGAGTTCTGCTTGCGGATGCTGACGCAAGTAATCCTTTACATATTCTGCGAGATCTTCCAGAGGGGTACCATCAAGTTTCCGATATTGCACACTCATACTCGTAAAGTTCAACAATGTTTAGCAGAGAAGAAAAGAAACAACTCAATACTTCCTTTTTTAAACGCTTTAAGCACCACATGAGTTCACACCGAATCACCGGTGGAGGAGGTGGACGCTGGGAAGCCTACAAAACAGGGGTGAAGGGATTATATTTCAGGATGTTGACGACACCAGAAATTGGACTTTCGATTGACCTGCAATACAAAGAGGAGGACATTCGACAGCTTCTTTTTGACCAATTCGAAGAACTCGCCAAACTTCTCGAAAACGAATGGGGAGAAGCACCAGTTCTTCATCGAAACTATACCTTAGACAACGGTCTAACTATTAGCCGAATTGAAATCAAACTGGAGGGGGCCTACTTCTACGACAAGAAGCAGTGGCCGACCATCATGGCTTGGTACGAAGAGAAGTTGCTGGGATTGGATAGATTCTGGGAAACTGTAGGGGACATTGTTAAGGCATTAGCGAAATAGCGCCTCTTATCTAGCGCCTGACCTAAGGAAGGAGTCGTTTTAGGACCCGTAATTTGTGCGTATGTTTATTCATCTCGGCATTATAGATGCCACTGTGGTCTAAACCGTCTACGCGCACGCGACCAGAGGCATGGATGATATTAAAATCTTCCAACACGATTCCCACATGGGTGATAGCGCCTTCCGGATTGTCAAAAAACGCCAAATCACCAGGTTGGCACTCCTCCAAGAAACTCAAGGTTTCACCTTTTTTTACTTGCTGTGAGGCATCTCTTGGTATGTTGTGACCGCACATGCGATACACCATCTGAGTAAACCCACTACAATCGATCCCAAAAGGTGTTCGACCGCCCCATAAATAAGGAGCATTAAGATAACTAAAGGCATAGTCGACCAATTCTGTCCGACTCCTCAAGCCCTGCAGGACCGTACCTTCATACGAATAACTTTTGTCCTCCAACCGCAACGTTCCGCCGTCGAGCAACGGAAGTAAGGCACCTTGAGTAATCAGCGGATAGTCGCTAGGTTCTGGCCCTTGAAGCAAGCCTACTGGATCGCCGGCAACCGCACGCGGTGCCTGACGTAAAAGGGCTAAAAATTCCTCAGTAATAGGTTTGATTTGCAATAGGTCAATCCATCCTTCATAACGGTCATGATGCAACCTAATCAGCGCCCATTTGGGTTGTGTTTCAAGAATATCATAGGTTTCGCCGAATAACAATACATTCGTACACTCCGCTCTATCACTAGGCTCAGCGCGCATTGGTGCATTTGCAAGAAATCCTATACCCAACTTTTGGTCACTCATACCTCCAAAGTACCTCGAACAGGCGTCGTGTCCATACCTTTGGCTAATTTTTTTTACACAAAAAGCCCCGGAGCATTGCTGCATCCGGGGCCATAATTCAACTCTTGCAAATTCATGTTTAGCTCATGCGCTCAATCACCATGGCAGAAGCACCGCCACCGCCATTACAAATTGCCGCTGCGCCTATCTTACCGTCATTTTGGTTCAACACTGAGATCAAGGTCGTGATAATACGCGCTCCTGAAGCTCCTAGTGGGTGACCGATACTTACGGCACCTCCATTGACATTGACCTTAGCCGCATCCACGCCCAAAATCTTTGTATTTGCTAGACCTACTACGGAGAAAGCTTCATTGAACTCATAAAAGTCTACTTCATCCTGCGAAACACCTGCCTTCGCTAACGCTTTTGGCAATGCTTTAGCGGGTGCTGTAGTAAACCATTCTGGCTCTTGTGCAGCATCCGCATAACCGCGAATCTTTGCAATAGGAGAGAGGCCTAGCTCAGCTGCTTTATCAGCACTCATCACAACTACAGCACAGGCACCATCGTTGATGCTAGATGCATTCGCTGCTGTAATAGTACCGTCTTTTTTAAATGCTGGACGCAGTCCTGGAACTTTGTCCATACGTACTTTATCAAAATCTTCATCCGTGTCGACGACAACGTCATCACCACGGCGTTGTGGCACAGATACAGGAACTACTTCGTCCTTGTATTTACCTGCGGCCCAAGCTTCCGAGCTACGCTTGTAGCTTTCTAGTGCAAAGGCATCTTGGTCTTCACGAGTAAACTTGTGCTCTTCTGCACAAAGTTCAGCACACAATCCCATGTGTTGGTTGTTGTATACATCTGTTAGGCCGTCATGCACAAGCCCGTCGATCATGGTAATATTGCCCAATTTCACCCCATTGCGTCCCGTAGGAAGCAAATGCGGCACCGCGCTCATATTTTCCATACCACCAGCTACAATCACATCTGCATCACCTGCTTTGATGCTTTGTGCAGCCATCATAATCGCCTTCATCCCTGAAGAGCACACTTTGTTAATGGTGGTAGCAGGTACGTTTTGAGAAATCCCAGCAAACATTGCTGCCTGTCTCGCTGGCGCCTGACCTACACCTGCTTGAAGTACATTACCCATGTACACTTCTTCAACAACTTCGGCACTAATGCCTGCTTTTTTTAATGCTCCGGAGATGGCAACAGCGCCTAGTTTAGGTGCGCTAACGCCGCTTAGGGCGCCTCCAAAACTGCCGATAGGAGTGCGCACGGCACTCACAATGACTACTTCTTTCATGCTTCTGTACTATTATTTGGGTTCTTGTCTTTAACGACACTACTAAACTACTAAATTGGTCCCTACAAAAGAAGGTGGAAGAATGAAAGCGTGGAATAGAATTCAAGGGCATCAGAAATGGTTGTACTTCAGTATTTTAACTGTACTAGCAACGCTTGTCATTTACTTTGCCATTCCCTTTCAGGCCCAATTCAAATACGACTACCGCCTTGGCCAAGTTTGGTTAGACGATGATTTAATCGCTCCAACCGACTTCGTTCTTCCAAAATCAGCGCAAGAAATCGAGTCTGATCGCACCGCCTTGATCGATGGCAAGGACTACTACTACGATTACCACTTTCGCATCGAAGAATGGCAGTCCCTCCTGAATGTAGATTCTACCATGGCTACTGAATTCGAACGTTGGCAAAACACCGGTGTTGTTCGAGCCTTACCCGGCACCAACCACCGCGCCATGCTCGTAGACGGTACACGCTTAGACTTATCCACTTGTTTGACACCATCCGCTATCCGAGCGAGTTATGGATTACCTGAGGACGCAAACATTCCGCTCACCTACACATTAAACGTTGCAAGAACTGACAGTGCACTGCAAGCAACCCTTGATGCGCTTTCGTTGAACAAAGGGATCATTACAGAAGGTACGCCCATCGTTCTCCGTGGCGCCACCATCACCCCTGAACGCTTTGAACTTCTCAAAGCCTTAGAGCAAAATTTCGATGGGAGTGGAGCTGTGCTGAATTGGCAAGCACGTTCCGGAGCGGTCTTGTACATACTACTGATCTTCATAGCACTAGCAGCCTATCTTAACGCGTACTACCCGCACGTTCTCGCCCACAGTTCTAGCTTGAACCTCTACCTCTTTACATTCGTAGCGGCAGCTATAGCCACGCTTATCTTCGCATCAGTCGAAGTTTTGAACCCCTTCGCCGTGCCGCTGGTGCTGGTCCCGGTAATACTGCGCAGCTTCTTTCACGACCGTCTTGCGCTTTTCACACATTTTATATTGATGCTTTTGGTTGCGCCTTTCCTTACTGGAGCCGTCCATTTTCTCACGGTCCAATTCGCTGCAGGACTCGCCACCATTTTCAATATCCGAGGTATCTACAAGCGATCCCAACTTGTTCAAAGCACCCTCCGCATCATGTTGGTGCTCTTTCTCGTACACTTCTCCTATCACCTCATCCGAGAAACAGAGTGGAACGCCTCAAACCTCATTCCTCTCGCAAGTTCCTTGCTAGGCACGCTAGTACTGCTCTTTATTTTTCCGCTTATCTACTTCTTCGAGCGCACCTTTGGAGTGGTCTCTGACCTGACCTTACTCGAGCTATCGGATACAAACAACCCACTGCTCAAACGCCTTTCAAAAGAAGCCCCAGGAACCTTCCAGCACACTATGCAGGTGGCAAACCTCGCCGAACATGCAACAGAATTGGTAGGAGGGAACACACTGTTAGTTCGCACCGGAGCATTGTATCATGATATAGGCAAGATTCCGAACGCTCAATATTTTACCGAAAATCAAAGCTCGATGACTTCTCCGCATGATGAATTGAGCTATATCGAAAGCGCTGAAATTATCATTGGACATATTGGGGAGGGGATTGAATTGGCTAAAAAATACAAGCTGCCAGATGTTATTATAGATTTCATTCGTACACATCATGGAACTTCTCGAGTGGAATACTTCTACCGTAAATACAAAGAGGATCACTCAGATGCTGAAGTTTTCGACAGCTTCCAATACCCAGGTCCCAAACCATTCTCCAAAGAAACTGCGATAGTAATGATGTCCGATGCGGTTGAAGCTTCTACCCGAAGTCTTCCTGAAAAGTCGCAGCAGGCCCTAAGTGACATGATCGATCGCGTGATTGACCATCAGCTTTCTTCTGGCCAATTAGACAATGCCGACATCACCCTCAAGGAAATCAACGCTATTCGCGAAGCTTTCAAGAAATTTATGAGAGGCGTCTACCACGTTCGTGTTTCCTACCCTGAGGCCAGCTAACTCAGCCTTTCCTCCTGAATCACAAACCCTTAACGGCAATCTGCTCTACCGCAGTCTCTGTCTACACCTTCCGCCGCTGAACACGTCCTCCAAAAAAAATCCACTTTTCTTCGAATATTTACTTCCAAGCCCTTGCTAAAACGGAAATTCGATTTACATTTGCGCTCCGCAACGGAAAGGTGGCAGAGTGGTAATGCAACAGCCTGCTAAGCTGTGATCGCGTATGTGATCCCAGGGTTCGAGTCCCTGTCTTTCCGCAGAGAACAAAACGTTCATTGAAATTGCATAGTTCGGGAAGTGGCGCAGGTGGTAGCGCATCTGGTTTGGGACCAGAGGGTCGCAGGTTCGAGTCCTGTCTTCCCGACAAAGCCTAAAACAGAATCCTTCGGGGTTCTGTTTTGGCTTAAGCAATTTGAGAATACTCACCACAGTATGGTTAGGACTCGTAGCTCAGCTGGATAGAGCATCTGCCTTCTAAGCAGACGGTCACAGGTTCGAATCCTGTCGGGTTCACGAGAAAACAGAACAACCCTGAATAGCGAAAGCTGCTCAGGGTTTTTTTATGCGCCATCATTTCAAATCTGCGTTCACTGGCAAGGAAGGGGAGGGGCATAAAAAAAGCCTCCAACTTTCGTTGAAGGCTCCGTAGTTCGTTTCTAGTGATGCATCACTAGGTCTATTCATCTTCTTTATTCCCTACGATAGGAATAAAAACCTCACCGCATCTTCCCGATGGACCTTCAATCATCCTGTTGTAGGTAAATGTCAATGTTCCAAAAGTTAAGCGCTCGGGTTGAAGGAATTCTTGATATTCCAAGCCTTGTACCACGTACTCAGCTTGCAATGTCGTATCATTTAGAATTTGTTCGTTGCGAAACTCTAATTCGTACTCTGCATCCATCATTCCAAGCATACCCCAATCAAAAGCTATTCGTTCGGCCTCTAGGACACTTGGGCTCCAGTGCATCACTAGTGTGGCTACGGAGTCTTTATTAAAGCCAATTTCAATCGAAGTTACAGGCTTGTTTATCGCGCCACGCTCATATTCGAAGCAATCACAAATATTGACCGTTCCCTGAATACTGTCGCTAGGTAATACCTCTTGAGCACTCAGAACTGAAGGGAGCATTCCTGCAAACAGGGCGGCAAGACCTAGTTTTAATACTTTAACCATACGTGCTCATCGTTATTTACGAGGACCAACATGTAATTTGCCCCGTCGTGACTCTTTTTGCCTAGGATTTCTACTTTCTCTTCAAAATCTTCAACTTCGATTTCAATCTGGTCTTGAGAAACATCATCGGCAATATTTTCATCACTAGTCGCCTTCCACCCAAGGACCTTTAATTCGTCTTGCATGTCAAGGGTACTGTTGTTGGATGATATTCTCAAGAGCTCTTCTATAGAAATTGATTTGACCTTGTTTTGAGCCGTAAAATCCTCACTAGGTGTAAATACTTGGTTGGAACACGCGGTTGAAAGTATCATACTACAAACCCCTATCCACTGATAAATCTTCATTTTTTGCCTTTTTTGTTTGATACAAAGCTAATATTTCTTTTTTTTACACATTCACAAAAACACTAATTAAGAACATTATGAGAAAAACTCTACTTGTAGCGATTCTGGCCTTAGTCGGAATGCAAGCGCAAGCGCAGTATTGTTCTGGAGGACCTTCGTCCACGGCTGATTCGCAGATTGACCTGTTTGAATTGACCGGGGAGATGGGTTCCGCCATTGACACAGTATTGCCTTGTTCGTCGGTGGGCACAGGCCTAACCAACTTAACAGCGACCGACACGGCGGTTGTGTATCGTGACAGTTCGTACACGATCTCACTACGTGCTGGTACATGTGGTGGTAACTACACCAACCGCCTGACGGTTTATGTTGACTGGAACCAAAATCAAACGTTTGAGGCGGTTGAGTTGGTCGGTTATGTAAACGGTCTTTCTGGTGGTGCAAGTGCTACGCAAACGATGACCCTAACAGTTCCTTCTGGAATTTCTGTAGGTTCAACGCGCATTCGTGTTATCCAACAAGAAACGAGTACCGCAGGTCCTTCTGGTCCATGTGATACTTACACTTGGGGTTCTATGAATGACTACACCCTTACCGTTGCTGGTCCAGCTTCATCATGTCCGACTCCTTATGCATTATTTGCAGCAGGTATTGGCGCTGATAAAGTGAACCTTACTTGGACAACTACATCGACCTCTACAGAGATCGCTGTTGTTGAAGAAGGAACTGCGGTAACTTCTTCTGACTTTAACTCTGTTTCAGGTACTGCAACAACAGTTTCTGGTTTGATGGGAGATACAAAGTATGTTGCTTACGCATATGACAACTGTGGTTCTGATACTGCAACTTGGTCGTTCCGTACGCAGTGTAGCGTGTTCGCAACTCCATTCTCAGAAGACTTTGATGGTGGTAGCTTCGTTGCTGCAACTAGCTCTACTGGTCTAGACGGATACATGAGTCCATGTTGGTCTACCAATCTCTCTGGTTTTAGTGGTACTTACCCAGCTTGGGTTGTTGGTGAAGGGACGACTCCTAGTGGTTCTTCGTTAACTTCTACTTATTCAGCAGGGCCTATCGGTGATGCAGGAACAGGTTACGGTAACTACATGTTCGTAGAAGGTAATAACTACTTCTATGCAAACGATGCAGCACGTCTTGAGTCTCCTCTAATCGATTTGAGTTCTTTGACTGAGCCATATTTGACTTTCGATGCACACATGTGGCAGAACTACCAGTCGGCTAGTTACACTCCAGAATTCAGCATTGAGATTTCAAATGATAACGGCCAGACTTGGACTAAATTTGATATTCAAGAAGGTCCTTTCGATTCTCAGCCTACTAAAGCAAGTGCTTACGAGAACATCGGTATTGCACTTTCAGCTTATGTGAATGATACTGTTAAAATCGCATTCTTGCTAGAGAACTTCTACGCATACAATGATTTGACGATTGATAACATCACTATTGACGAGGCACCTTCATGTTACCCGCCGATCGTAGGGGTAGACTCTGTAAGCTATGACTGGGCAACCTTCTCTAGCTTGACTTACTTAGGTACGTCATACTACTACACTACATCGAACGGAACTACTCAAACAGCTGGTTCTATTACTGCGACTCCTGATACAGTTTCAAACTTATCTTCTGACAGTACGTACCTATTCTACTTCTACTCTGACTGTTCTACTACATACAGTGATACAGTAGGTCCTATTGAAATCAATCCAGTTACATTCAATGCATGTGGTCCAAACAGTACATTCCCGTACACTGAGACGTTCGAAACGAGCTCTGCACGTAAAGGATGTTGGACTACGGAGTACGTTTCAGGTACTAAAGACTGGGACTTAGATGCTGACGGTTCGGCTTCTTCTTGGTCAGGTTCTGTTTCAACACCGTTTGAAGGTTCATTGTGGGCGGAATTCACTGCTTCTTGGGGTGGTCCTCACACGACTCGTTTGATCTCACCTGTAATGGACATGAGCGCATACAGTACAGGAAAAGTTACTTTTGCTTTCGCTAACGAAGCGTGGGGTTCTGATCAAAATGAGTTAGCGGTAGAATACCGTCTTTCTCCATCTGATCCTTGGGTTCAAGTATGGTCGAGCTCTTCTAACGTTACAGATTGGACAGTTGCTTCTGCTGTTGCTCTAGGAACTAGTTCAAACATGCAGTTCGCATTTACCGGAACAGATAACTACGGTAAGCGTATCGCTTTGGATTCAGTCGTTTTCGATGAGGGACCGACCTGTGTTGCTCCAATCAACCTGATGGCGTTCGACCTTACTTCAAACAGCGCTATGGCAACATGGACTGGTTTAACTGCTAACTACAGCGTTAGTTATGGTGTAGTTGGTGGAACTGCTTCTTTGGTTGCAGCTACAAATGATACTGTATCTCTCACAAACCTTACAGCTCAAACTGATTACTTCTTAGTGGTTGCTGCTGATTGTGGTGGTGGTACGTATTC
>CBFHKC010000052.1:0-7120 GCA_965656315.1 uncultured Schleiferiaceae bacterium
CCATTTCGAAGAAACCTTGGTGTATAAAGAGTACTTGGCCAAAGTGTATGATCTAGATGTGGAGGAAGTGCGTGCGGACCAGTGGAAGCATGAGTTTACTTCGACGGATGAAACTTGGTCAAAGGATCCAGATTACTGCTGTACGATCAATAAAGTGGAGCCGCTCGAGAAGCTGAAAGAGCAGCACGAGGTTTGGGTCAGCGGCCTAATGAGCTGGCAGAGCGATCACCGTAAAACCTTGGATATATTCGAGGAGCGCGGTGGGGTGTTGAAATTCTATCCCTTGTTAGATGTCACCCGCGAGCAGCGTGAGGCCTACATCAAAGACCACCTCTTGCCGTTCCATCCGTTGCAATCCAAAGGCTATTACAGCATCGGTTGTACCCACTGTACGCAGCCAGGTAAAGGCCGTGAAGGGCGCTGGAACAACAGTCCTAAAACGGAGTGTGGGTTGCATTTATAAATCACCATTTTGTCCAATTTCTTACCGCTCCTTTCATCCTTGTAACAGTATGCAACCTAGGGGTTGCGGTTGCGGATCAATGGACTCCGCCTACGATCCGACCTCAAGCGAATACATTACAGTCTCTGGTCAACAGCAGCGCGGGGTAACACCCCTTTGATGTCATACACGACACGTCCAGCGCCGGTGCGAATGTCGAGCTCCAAGAATGCATCATGTGCCACAGCGAGCACGATCACTGCATATGAAGCTAGGTCAGCGGGCTGCGCTTCGAGTAAAGAAATGCCATAATGACTAAGGACAGCGTCTGCAGAGGCTAAAGGATCAAAAACGTCGACGTCAAGACCAAAATCGGCCAATTCGCTATACACATCAACCACCCTCGAATTCCGAGTATCCGCCGTGTTTTCTTTAAACGTAATCCCAAGGATTAAAGCGCGCGCACCCACTACGGTGACGCCCTTGCGCTGCATAAGTTTCACAACGGCAGAGGCGACATGCAGTCCCATGCTGTCATTGATGCGGCGGCCAGATAAAATGACGGCGGGGTCGTGGCCTAAGGATTTGGCTTTATGGGCCAAATAGTACGGATCCACGCTGATGCAATGCCCACCCACGAGACCGGGTTTGAACGGCAGGAAATTCCACTTGGTACCGGCTGCAGCGAGCACATCACCAGTATCGATGCCCATGCGGTCAAAAATCATAGCGAGCTCATTCACAAAACTGATGTTCACATCGCGCTGCGCATTCTCGATCGCCTTCGCAGCCTCCGCCACTTTGATCGAGGGTGCGAGATGCGTTCCAGCAGTTACAATAGTGCGGTACAAGTCGTCTACACGTTTCCCCACTTCGGGAGTGGAGCCGCTGGTAACTTTCAAAATAGTGGTGACATCCCGCGTAGGATCGCCCGGATTGATGCGCTCAGGGCTGTATCCGACGTGAAAACCTTCATTAAAGTCTAGACCACTGGCGGACTCTAAAATAGGCACACAAACTTCCTCCGTACACCCTGGGTAGGTCGTGCTTTCATAAATGACTAAATCGCCTTCCGTTAAAAAGCTACCGACTAGGGTGCTGGCCTGTTGTAAGGGCCCGAGGTCGGGAGTTTTATCCGGGAAAATGTCCGTGGGTACGGTGACGATGTAGATGTTGGCGGAAGATAGATCTGACTCGGTATTGCTGACAGTAAGGCCAGCAGCTAAGGCCGCGTTCAATGCATCGGAAGCAAGTTCTTGTGAAGGATCTACTCCTGAGGAAATGGCGGCAACTTTGGATGCATTGATGTCGAATCCGACGACGGGGAATTGGCCAGCAAAAGCAGCAGCTAAAGGCAGGCCGACATAGCCTAATCCGATCACAGCAATACGAGGTGTTTCAGTTTCCTTCATGAACCCCAAAAGTAGGGAAAAGCGGGAAGTCCTAAGGGCAACTAGCTGCGTATCATTTTGATGGTCAAGCCTTCGCCTTGCACTGAGCTTATTTCTAGTTTCCAGTCCACAAGACCGAGGAGCTGGTTGGAGAGCATTAATCCGCTTCCTGTGCCGGTTTTCGAGTCAGAGACCACTTTGCTCTGTCCAAGTTTTTTCAAGCGCTCCGGAGCAACACCTGGGCCGTCATCAGTGATAATAATCTCTTTATTATGAAGGGTGACCTGTACGTGCTTTGCACCATATTTTATGGAGTTTGAGACGAATACGTCCATGGCAAGGTCAAACGCAATACGCTCGCGTTGGGTGAGGGTCCAATCTGTTTCTATACGAATACACTCCATAGACAAAGAGCTGGTATAGTCTTCGAGCACCGCATCTAACCACTCGCCGATGGGGGTATCTATTTTTGAAGTTGTAGCCTGAGAATTTCGTGAGAATACGGCATCGATAAAACGAAATGCCTCGAGGGTACCCGATTCGATAGGGTCAATATGGTGTTTGAATGAATCCAATGTTTTCGCGTCCCCCATGACCAATCGCATCAATTCTACCCTGGTCAGAACCGTACTTAGCGAGTTTCGGATATTGTGTGAGATCAGCGAGAACAGCCTTGAATAAAATTCGTTTTCCTTCTTAGCGTTTTCTGCTTCTCGTTCTGTAGAATTCCTGATTCTAAGAAACTCAAGAAGTGTGAAGCCTGTTTGCAACCAAATGAAAAAGCCACCGATCTGAAGGAGGATAATGAACACCTCTGGATTTTCAGCAAGAGTCCAGAAATTAGGGATGAGGCTTGTTAGCCCGAGCGCTAGCAAGAAATTGACCAATTGAAATCGGACAGCACTATGAAAGTCCATATCGTTGGTGACCATGCTTATTATGCGCGCTGTGACGACACCCAATAATTGGAACCCTAGTAGTTTTTGTGAAGAACCGTCCAGGGTTGTGGCAAGAACCAGGAGTATAAGGACACCTACAGGTGATAGGTATCTATGCCAATTCGACCTTAATTCCCCCTTAACCACTTTGCCGTGAAAGAATTGTTCTAAGGTCGCAACGCTAAAGTATGCTATAACCAGACCTATTAACATTCCGTCGTATGATCTCAAAAACCAAAAGCATATCGCTGAAGCGACGAGCAGTCCCAGTATCATTAATATAGAGTCATATGTAAATGATCTGTTGTCCATAAAGCGTAGGTCCATTGGTTTGGCGAGGCCAAAAGTATGATTTGTTGAGCGTATTGAGTGAAAGCACGGTGTCTACACACTAAGTATTGAGTATAAGTACTAAAACGGAGTTGATTTTTAAAAAATCACAGCAAAGCTTGTTTAGATTAATTCTACATAAGCTTGGTTAAACGTCTTCTGAGGTATAAATTTGCATCGTTATTTAAAACGAGTCTAAATAAAAGCGACTTCGATGAGTCTTCTAAAAACGATTATCCTTTCGAGTGCCTTTGCCCTTTTTCTTTCGTGTGAGCGAGGTGCTGTTTCTGTTGACGCACCTACTTCGTATGAGTTTATGCGCGATGGAGTTTCCTCGGTGAGCTATACGGGTCAAAGTGAGCGTTTGGCGATGGGGGCGGAATTGGCCACAGCATTAAAGGATGTTGCGGCGAGTCAAGCGGGCTTGCAGGAAATGTTTGCAAACGAAGACGCGCAGGGGAATGACGTCGACCCATTTACAGATACAGCATTGAATGCTTCTGCGAAGAGTCTGCGATCTAAAGTAGCTGCTTCGTCTCGGTATTTCGGGGCGAATATGACGGGTTCGGCGCAGATTAAGGCGGCTTTTGATGGTTGGATAGAAGCACAGGTAACTGAAGTATTTCCTTCCACGGATTCTCTTGCGGCTCCCGGCAAAGCAGGGCAAGTTGCGGACGGATCTACAGCTCGATTTATAAATGCCCAAGGCTTGGAATACGACCAGTTGGTGATCAAAGGGCTGAATGGCGCTCTGATTCTCGACCAGGTACTCAACCACTATTTAGATGTGAGCATATTAGATGCCGGGGCCAACCGTGAGAACCAGCTTAGCGGGACTACGCTAGAAGGTAAACCCTACACGGCTATGGAGCATTTTTGGGACGAAGGCTATGGCTACCTCTTCGGGGGCGCTATGGACGGTACACTGCCGCTTTCAACGGTGGGGCAAGACGATGTCTTTATGAACAAATACTTGGGTCGAGTGGTTGCAGATGAAGATTTTAGCGAATATGCCACGGACTTGTTCGATGCCTTTAAACTAGGGCGAGCGGCGATTGTGGCAGGTGATTTTGAGCTCCGCGACGCACAGGCGGAGGTGATCAAAGCTCGAATGAGTGCGATTGTGGGTATCCGAGCGGTGTATTATATGAAAACGGCCGGGGTGGAATTGGCCGCGGGGAATTCTGGATCAGCGTTTCATGACCTGTCAGAAGGGTATGGGTTCCTGTACGCACTTCAGTTCACTCAAGATCCTGCTACGGGCCAGCCGTATTTTTCAGGTGCTGAGGTAAATACACTAATAGAACGATTGATGGGTGACGGACCGAATGGACTTTGGGATGTGAACGTCGCCACCCTAGATGCCATCGCGGTGGATATTGCCGCAAGGTTCGATTTTACCGTGGCACAAACGATAGACTAATAGTTGAAAATGAAGGAGCTAACTAGGTTAATGAATGTGATGAAAGTGGCGCTGCTTAGTGTGGTGCTTCTGCTCTCTTCTTGTGAAAATACAGGGGGCGTGACTGGGGATACTTGGGACCGCTCTGCGATGTTAGCCCACCAGACTGAGCATTTTATTTTACCGGCATATGCGAGTTACAACGCTGCAGCGAACGATCTACATACCGCTACTAAAGCTTTCAATGACGAGATGACAGAGGATCGTCTCGAAACACTTCGAGAGGCACTCGATGAGGTCTATCTTGCCCTGCAATGGGTGAGTTTTTTAGAGGTCGGGCCAAGTGAATCGCTCGCTCTACGTTACCGCTCGAATACCTACCCTGCGGACACTGCGGCCATTCGTGCAACGGCACTGGGATTTGACGGCATTAATGCGCCTAGTTTTGAGCTGCCGTCAACGTACGATCAGCAAGGTCTGCCTGCCTTGGATTTTATAGTGCATAGTCTTGCGCTGGAAGATTTTTTGGGAACACCTTCTTGGGCAGCGTATATGGATGTGCTTGCGGAGGAATTGGCGAAGATAGCAACTGCTGCACATGATCAGTGGACTGCTACTGCGGCGACGTTTATGGCGGATGCGGGGACTTCGGCGGGTGCTTCGACGAATAAATTGGCCAATGATTTTATCTACCACATGGAAAAAGAACTGCGTGCTGGGAAAGTGGGAATTCCCGCTGGTGTATTCTCTGCGGCTACTTTTCCTGGAAAGGTGGAGAGCGTATATGGAGCTCGTTCTAAACAGTTGTTTTTAGAATCGCTCAAGGCACACCACATGTTCTTTACGGGAGTGGCCTTCGACAGCCTGTCCGTAGGTCCTTCATTTGCTGGGTATCTCGACCATCTCGACATCAAAGACGGCACGACGATGCTGTCCGATAAAATCACAGCAAGCTTCACGCAAGCACGAAGTCTAGCACATCCTTTACATGAAGATTTTGCGCAACAGATAACAGACGATTCGCTAAAAATGCTTGAGCTCTTCGATGCGCTCCAGCGCGGGGTGATTCTTATGAAGGTTGATATGATGCAGGCCATGAACATCAAGGTGGACTATGTCGATGCAGATGGGGACTAGGCCCAAACTCTCCGCGCTCACCTCCGTAGCTCCTCTAGCAGCATTCCGATTTCTCTTCGGCATGTTAATGGCGGTTTCGTTAGTGCGATTTTATCTGAATGGCTGGATCGAGAAACTGTATCTCGAGCCCGAATTTCACTTTACCTACCTCGGTTTGGAATGGGTACGACCTTTGGGAGGTTGGACATATGCACTTTTTGCGCTGTGTTTTATTGCAGCGATTGGTATGGCACTCGGTTTTCGATACCGCTGGAGTACGCTCGTCTTCTTTTTGTCTTTCACTTACATCGAGGCGATGGATAAGACGACTTATCTGAATCATTATTACTTCATATCGATGGCGGCCTTGCTGCTTTTGTTCTTGCCGGCGGATCGAGGATTTTCACTGAAGAATTCTGTAGATGCCAAGGTACCTCGATGGATGGTTTACGCCCCCCTGCTCTTTGTGGGAATGGTGTATTTCTATGCGGGATTGGCAAAATTAAACACGGACTGGTTGTTGCACGCGCAGCCCTTAGCGCTTTGGTTGCCTGGTCGAACGGATCTTCCGATTCTCGGCGATTTTTTGGAGCAAACTTGGGTCCATTTCGCATTCTCGTGGGCCGGGGCGCTGTATGATCTTACAGTCCCATTTTTCCTGTGTTTCCGACGTACACGGCCTTGGGCATTCGCCGCAGTGGTGCTGTTCCACATCCTCACACGCCTGCTTTTTCCGATCGGCATGTTCCCATTTATCATGGTGGCGGGTGCGAGCATGTTTTTCCCTGCCTCCCTGCACCAATTCTACCTTGGTCGCATCTTCTCCCGCTTTCCGCGCCGCATTCAAACCCTGCGCCGCACCTCTGAACACCCATTTTTGAAACCCATTATCGTAGCATTTCTACTCGTCCAGCTCCTCCTCCCATGGCGCTACACCCTCTATCCAGGTGAGCTCTTCTGGCACGAGCAAGGCTTCCGATTCTCCTGGCGCGTTATGCTCATGGAAAAGCAGGGCTACACGAACTTCATTTGTGTGGATCCAGCTACCGGCGAGCAGTGGCGCGTCCAAAACGACCAATTCTTAACGCCCTTCCAAGAAAAGCAAATGGCTTTTCAGCCCGACTTCATCCTCGAATATGCCCACCACCTTTCTCAGCATTTCGAGCAGGAGCAACACCGAGCCCACGTGGAAGTCTACGCGCAAAGTTTTGTCGCGCTAAACGGGCGTCCCTCACAACCTTTTGTCCGAGCAGATGTTGACCTTACCACGCGAAGCCGCGGCCTTACAACGCTGGATTGGCTAATGCCGTTTAATGACACCATCTATGGACTTTAGATTTCGTTTAGCGTTGTGCACCCTGATGTTTCAAACCATGGCTTTGGGACAAACCGTGCCTATGGAGCAGGATTCGCTGTTCGAAATGCTGGACGAGGTGCTGTTGGTGGAAGAAATTTCCGAAGCTCGAGGCAGCTTGAAGCAAGTAGAGGGGACGGCGATTTT
>CBFHKC010000052.1:7220-8911 GCA_965656315.1 uncultured Schleiferiaceae bacterium
CTGGACGAGGTGCTGTTGGTGGAAGAAATTTCCGAAGCTCGAGGCAGCTTGAAGCAAGTAGAGGGGACGGCGATTTTTGCCGGGAAAAAGTCGGAGGTGGTGCGCTTGAATGAATTGGTGGTGAATAAAGGGGCGAATACCACGCGGCAACTTTTGGCAGGCATCACCGGGCTGACCATCTATGAAAACGACGACGCTGGGTTGCAGCTTTCCGTGGGTGGACGTGGCCTAGACCCAAACCGCAGCTCGAACTTTAACGTGCGTCAGAATGGGTACGAGATCAGTGCCGATCCGCTGGGCTATCCAGAATCCTACTACACGCCGACCTCAGAGGGAGTGGAGCGTATTTTCGTGGTTCGAGGTGCGGCATCTTTGCAATACGGGACCCAATTCGGCGGCCTCTTGAACTTCAAAATGAAAGGACCAACCTCCGAAGCTTGGGCATTGCAGTCCCGCAACACCTTTGGCAGTTTTGGCCTCTGGACCCAATTCACTTCTGCAAGCTTTAACCGCGGTAAGCTCTCCGGCTACGCCTACTACAACCGCCGCGCCTCGAATGGCTTCCGGCCCCACAGCGCCTTCACCGCACACCACACCTACAGCACGCTCATCTACCGACCAACCAACCGAACCACGGTCGCCTTTGAACATACTTTTTTAAACTACCTCGCCCAGCAGCCGGGTGGTTTGACCGATACCCAATTTCTGAGTGATTCGCGGGTGTCGAACCGAGAGCGGAATTGGTTCCAGGTGGATTGGCAGCTCTTTTCCCTTCGACTCAACCACAATCTTTCCGATCAAACGACCTTCTCTGCAAGCGCAACGTTGCTCTCCGCCGCTCGCCAGAGTCTTGGCTTCCGTGGGGTGCCAGGTTTGCTCAACACCAACCCCATCACTGCTATCGACGAGCGCGAAGAAGAGGACGGCTACCTCTACCCTCGGGATTTAATCTCAGGAACCTTCCGCAACGCAAACCTCGAAGCGAAGCTCCTGCACCGCTACATCAGCGCAGGACAGCGCAACGTCGTGCTCATCGGATGGAAGGCCTTTGAATCGCGCAACACATCGCGCCAAGGGGCTGGATCTAATGGAGATGACGCCGACTTTCGCCACATGGACGACCTCTTTCCAGACTACCCGTCTCAAAGCAGTTTTTCGTTCCCGAACCGCAACTATGCGCTGTTCGCTGAGCACATCTTTTACCGCGGACCACGCTGGTCGATCACTCCAGGTGTACGCTGGGAGCACATCCGCACGGGCGCCTCAGGCACCTACCAGAATGTGACGTATGACAATGCGGGGAATGTGATTTTTTCTGAGCAGCGAACGGATGAGCGTGACGTGCCACGTTCATTGTTACTTGCCGGCGTGGGAGTGAGCTATAAACCGTCATTGACCCGCGAATGGTACGGGAATTTGAGTCAGAATTACCGCAGCGTTACCTTCTCTGACATCCGTACGGTGAGCCCGACGTTTGTCATCTCGCCGGATATCTCAGATGAGCGCGGCGGCACCTTCGATGCGGGCTTGCGCGGTAAGAAAGGCGCCTGGTCGTATGATGTAAACGGCTTTGGAATGCTGTATGCAAACCGAATTGGTATTGTGTTTAATAATCGAGCACAGCGCGTGCGTAAGAACATCGGTACCGCAGTGATGTATGGGCTAGAAAGCTTCCTGACCTATGAGTTGCC
>CBFHKC010000053.1:0-6228 GCA_965656315.1 uncultured Schleiferiaceae bacterium
TTTGCCGATGTAAAGGATGAACCGTCACTGTAGGTAAGGGTAAATGTGCCATTACCATTATTTACAGAATTGATAACGCCATTTCCTGCTGGACCTTGTGGACCAGCAATATTCCCTACGAACGCTTGTGTATTATTGGTGTAATTCAAATAGAAATCACCCGTAGAGGACACTTGCGCTGAAGTAATTCCGTTTCCTGCAACACCTTGTACACCCTGCACTCCTTGTGGACCCTGCGGACCAACTACTTTACCTGAATTTACAAGTGTTCCGTCTGTTAAGGCTATTATTAAATCATCATTTAGGTCTACATAAGAAGTATCAACCCCAATCCCTTGAATTCCCTGAAGTCCTTGAACACCCTGAAGTCCCTGTGGACCTTGAAGCCCTTGTCGGCCTTGTGGGCCTTGAAGCCCAACAGGCCCCATAGGGCCAATAGCACTACCCGCGTTGTAAGATAAACCGCTTTCAAGCGTGATTATCAAATCACCGCTAAGGTCAATATAAGCTGTATCCACATTATCACCCTTGATTCCTTGGGGACCTTGAGCTCCCTGAGGACCTATTACATTTGCTAGGGTATCGTTTATACCGTTACTATAATAAAGAATCAATTCTCCTTGAAGTGTCACCTCGGAAGAATCTAATCCTGTCCCGGTCAAACCTTGAGGTCCCTGAGGTCCAAAAAGAGAAGCCGTAGTATCCGTGTTGGTTCCGATAAAAAGTACTAGCTGGCCTGTAGGTAGGGTGATTAGTGAATCAACTCCTTCGCCTTGGATTCCTTGTGGACCTTGGACACCCTGTAAACCAACCGGACCTTGAACACCTTGTGGGCCTTGAATACCCTGCGGGCCTAAAACAGTTCCTGAAGTATCTATAGAACCGTCGCTGTAGAATAACACTAAACTACCCGAAGCTGTAACGTAAGATGAGTCAACCCCGTTACCCGTTAGTCCTGTTGGCCCTAGTCGTGTCGGAATGACAACACTATCTCCATCAGTAAGTCTTAGAATAGTATCATTAACGATACTTAACTTTTGATTATCTGTATTGTCTAAATATGGCGTTAAATCTATCGAATTTGAATCAAGCGAAATCATTAAAGTATCTTGAACAAGACTGAGCGACTGTAACTCATTTGTGGTGTCGTGATCAGGGTCGTCATTATTAATCACATCCAGCGCCAGTAATGAATATGGAGTACTCCATAACTCTTGAACGGACGTTAGCTGAAACGTGCCGTCTCCGTTTACATCTATTTCTATTTTCAAGTACTTTGGTGTAACACTCCAGTCAATACTCGGAAAATCATCAACAGATATTTGCAAGCCTTGACCGACAATAATCGCAAACATTCCGTAAATATCGGTATCCACTGTATGAAGCTCTTCATAATCCGCAACACCTGTTGGGGCAGCTGTATAGATCGACGCACGAACTTCGATGGTCTGTTCTGCTACTGGTCTACCGGTATTATCAAAACCAATTTGAAATTCAGTGTCAGTAGAAATTGCAACCGCCTGATAGGTGAAACCTTGTGGTACGTTTTGAGCACCTAATGATAAGGTGAACATGAAACAAACTAAAGCTATTATCCTTTTCATCGTAAGTGAATTATTTGAAGTGTGTTGTATTTGTTAGCTCCATCAGAAACATAAACGGTATACGCTCCTGCTGGTAACCGAGTGAAGTCAAGTTGCTTGTATTCGCCGTTCTCTCCAACCGACAACGGAACGCTAATTCCGACAGAATTCAAGCATGAGACAGAGACCTCTTGAGTGGCGGGAATTGTTATGTTCACCTTTCCTGTGGTAGGGTTAGGAAATGCAATTATCTCCAGATTCTTAGGCAAAGCCTTTTTTTTGGTAATTGGCTGAATAAAGCCCGGTCTTAATTCACCACGGGAGGTCTTTTCCAAACCAGTAGAGTAAAACTGTCCGGTTGCTGCCTGATGATGATGCGTATTCGTGGAGACAATGGTATGCGAAGAACCTACAACACTACGCATAATTTGCCCCTTTACTGAATGGACATTGGTCAACAAAACAATACTAAAAAACAACTTGTACACCTGCATAGATCGAGTTGTTAGTGAGAATGAGTTGCTGATCAACATCAGTCTCTGGATTAGAAATCAATGACGAATATTTATACGTCACAAAGCCGTTAACGTTAGTAGAGATTCTTTGGATGTATCCACAGGTTAAGACTCCTCCAAAACCAATTGGTCGGATATATCCATCTTCGATTAAATCTATATTAATAAGGTTTGTCTCTTGAATAGCGCTATTGATAACAGCCCCGAGCACACCTGCACCAAAATTGAACATTCCGCCATTCTCGATAGCAAACTGTGCTGTAGGTGCAAGGTCAAACTGTGTTACATTGAACGTATAAAGATCGTTGGAGGCGTCTAGCATTACAGGGCCCATATTCGATCGTTGCATCACAGATACATCAATTTTAAGTCCCTTGTAGGGATTCAAGCTCGTTCCAAATCCAACAACATTTGTGCTGAAACTCTGCGTCATTGCACCTTGAGAGCTAGAGAAACCAACATTACCAAAATCTACACCCGAAAATGTATTTATCGAGTACATTGGGTATTCTTGTGCGCTCAAAGACGCCGAAAACAAAAAGAGTGCGAGTACTATTTTTTTCATCATTTTCCTTTTAATCCAATTGCTAAGAAGTGACCACCAAAAGTGTTCATCTGAGTATATGTAGTGCCTATTTCAGCAGAATAAACCACGTAAAAATTGCCTTGAGTTAGTTTCATCAAACACACAACATCACCAACCGTTTTATAACCTAGTCCGAACTGAAACTCTTTAGTTCCGCTCCTCAAATAGAATTCACCAACTCCTGCGTTAATCCCATTGAAATAATAAATTGCATCCACATCATGACCTACTGGGGTTCTTGTACTCCGTTCCACCAGATTGATGGAGGCATCGGCAAATACAGTGGCCATAGAATAGCTAGTGTAGTCTAATAAACTGGACCCATCGACTGATCCATTTATCAAGAAATTACTCATACCTAATCCGAATCTGAATTTATTGTCCAGCATCACATTTACACCAGCTGCAGCATCTAGAAATGTCCTTACTGGATCGACATTACCCATTGCTGGATCATTTGGCAACTCCGTTATGGCATTAGAGAAATCTATATTACTCTGAATAATTCTAGGAGAAAGGCCCAATCTAACAATAGCTTCATCATTGAACTTTAAGTCAAACGAGTACGGAATGCCTACCGACGTGTAACTGTATGTCGCGTAGCTATTACGATTAATTTGAAGACCTATTCCGTGCAAATCCGTAGGCTTATATCTTGCCTGAAAGAGCTGAACAGATGGAGCTCCAGGAACTGTGACCCATTTTTGACGAATACCTCCAAAAACATCCCAAGATTCCGTCTTCAAATCTCCGATATAACTAGGGTTAACAAGAGCTCTGTTCAACACAAACGGCGTGCTAAACTGAACGTGTTGACCGTAAGATACATTAAAGGCTATTATGAAAAATAGACTACCTAATAATCGTGACATAGCCATTAATTTTGTTGTTGTTATTTATAATCATCACGTAGTAATAATCTCCGTTTGCAACTCCTTCTCCTTTGTAGGTACCCTCCCATTCGACTTGTTCATCACCTTGGAAAACCAACTCTCCTAAGGGGCTGTAAACAAAAACTTCGTAGGTATAATCTTTTGGCATTCTAATTCTCCAAGAGTCGTTGTAGCTATCACCGTTTGGAGTAAATAGATTAGGAATACCGAAACATTCTTCATTTTGAGGCGATAGGAATAACTCTGAAGAAATAGAACAACCCAGCGAGTCTACCGTTTTAACCCAATACTGCCCTGCACCTAAATTCAAAACAGGTGTCTGGACCAGTGAGTCATTTACATAATAAACATAAGGGGGAGCCCCTCCTGAGGAACTCACATTTAATTCTCCATCGTTTATCTGAGCACAAGTGGGCATCGTTGTGTCTAAAACCGAAAGAATTTGAAGAGATTCGAAAACTTCGATGGAATCGATCATCTTACAACCATTCGTGTCCGTTATGACAAAAGGATACGTATCCGCACCTATACCGTAAATGGTATCGCTCGCCGTTGCTAAAGTCAGCCAGTCTACCGAATAGGACGGTACCCCACCGGCAGGAACAAGACGTAACGCTCCGGTATTTTCACCGAAGCATTTTACGTTACTTACACTGGAAGAATACCAAATACTATCCGGCACAGAGACTACTACTGAATCGAAAGAGTTACATCCGTTAGCATCGGTAATCATGAGTACAGATGTGCCTCCACCCAAATTCTTTATTACCGTATCATTCGAAGGAAGACCTGAATTCCAAGTATGTAAATATGGCTGTACTCCTCCAGAAGTTTGAACGGATGCAATACCATCTTCACTATCGAAACATCTTACACCATACCCGTTGTAATTAGAAATCACATTTGATATACTGTACATTGAATCTGGCTGAGTTACGAATACAGAATCCATTTTCTGACATCCGTTTTGATCTTCAATTTCCAGGAGGTGCCAACCAAATGACTGTCCTGGTGCACCTGCACTCGTACTAGAAACTTGTCCGCCAAACAACCAACTGTAATTGTATTGCGGAACTCCACCTGAAACCGTAGAATTTAAAGATGCATCGGATGCTCCAAAACAGCTTACATTATAACCATTGTAGTTGGTCAAAACATCCAAAGTCAAGTTCAAAGAATCTGGCTGACTTAAAACAATAGAATCCTTAACTACACATCCGTTCAAATCTGTAATTTCAACTGAATATTCTCCAGCGCTAATGCCCGTTATACTATCATTGCTAGACATCGTATTCCACGAATACGTGTAGCCAGTAGCTCCTCCTGTAGCATTTACGTACGCAAAGCCATCAGATGATCCGTAACAACTCACGCCAAAGCTATTGTAAAGTGAGCTGTACAACGACGCGCTTAAAGCGGGCGGGTTAGAGACAGAAACAACCTCCTGAGATTGACATCCTAAACTATCAGTTACCGTAACGAAATAATTGTTCGCACTTAAACTATCTACTACACTAGACGTATCACCAGAGCTCCAGACATACAAATAGCCGCCATTCGAGCCAGAAGCGAGGGCCGATACTTCCGCATCAGAAAGACCTGCACAGGAGATGTCATATCCGTTATAATTACTACTTACGGCTGCCGTTACTGTCAAAGCAGTAGGCTCAAATAGATTCACAGTATCTGATGTCGAACATGCATTTGCATCACTAACACTTAACCAATAAGAACCCGCTCCTAGCCCAAAAACAGAGTCGTTTGTAGCAGAAGTACTCCACTGATACGCTAGACTGCCTGCTCCTCCTGAAGATTGCGCATATACCAATGCTGTTTGATCTAAATAGCAATCTAAATGATTGCCGAACAGATTCGTATCAGACACGATACTCATCCGCAAAGTATCTGGCTCTAGTACAAGAACGGTATCATTCATGGAACAGTTTTTCCTATCCGTCACCGTCACGAAATATTGACCTACTGCGAGGTTCGTAATGGTATCATTGTTCGTGTTTGTATTCCACAAATAGCGAAACCCTCCATTACTACCGCTTGCCACGACACTCGCCGATCCGATAGTGTCTCCCGCACAAGGAACTCCATAACCATTAAATTTTGTGTTTATTACCGCCGAAACTGTGAGCGGGGAAGGCTGGTAGATTTTTATTGAATCTGTTGCCTTACATCCATTCAGGTCCGTTGCCACGACCTGATAAGCGCCATTGTTTAGGCCAGCAGCCGTATCTGTCACAAAACCATTGGACCAGCTATATGTGCTTACTCCAGCACCTCCAAGTGTTTGAGCAAAGGCAGCTCCATTTGAACCCCCAAAACAAGAAACCGAATCTATTAAGAAGGTTGATACAGTTAAAGGCGACGGCTGAAGAACATCAAATGTATCTGTCGCAAAACAACCGTTTTTGTCAATCACCATTGCCCATTGATTATTTCCGGCGGCCAATTGAGAAATCGTTGAATCGAAAACCGTAGGAATGACATTCCAATTGTACGTGTAAGGGGCCTCCCCTCCGGATGGAACCATGTAACCGTTTCCATTTCTATCATTAAAACAGCTTACGTTATACCCGTTTATGCTGTCTAGAACAACTGCAACAGATAACGCGGCAGGCTCAGTTAATACCAAAGTATCT
>CBFHKC010000053.1:6327-8709 GCA_965656315.1 uncultured Schleiferiaceae bacterium
GTAGCAACACAGCCTAAAGAGTCAGTAACCTCAACCCAATATTGACCTGCTGACAGCGTTTCTATCGTATCGCTTGTTGATCCATTACTCCATAAATACTGATACGCTCCTTGAGCCCCTACCACTGAAGCATGTAAAGAGCCATTGTGGTATCCTTTACAGGTGATTTCTGATACATTACCAATTTCTACCTTCATGTTTCCCAAGGAGATGATGGATGTATCGCTACCCAAACATTGACCATTACTCAGCTGTACCCAATGGCTACCTAAAGCATTGTTCGTTAAATAATTCGTAGAGTCAACAGACCCATCCGACCATAAGTATGAATCATATCCACTTAACTGAAACAGTACACTATCCGTAGAACAGCTGACGATAGAGTCGGGCAACACGTTAAAATTCGTCGTATTCACATTAATCTGTGCCGTATCCGAACAACCTGCTCCGTTTGTCACCCAATAAGTCGTTGTCTGACTTGGTGAAACTTTTATTAAAGAGGCAGTGTCACCTGTTGACCATGAAATAGGGCTTGTTTGAGTACCCAAGGAAAGATGGTCTAACGAAATTTCTGAAGTATCCCCAAGACATAATTCAGTTGCGTTGCTTACTATGCTCGCTGGACTAACGTTTATTGTTATTGAATCCGCGCAAGTAACCCCTTCGATCGCGGTTTCAAGCCAATAAGTGGTGGAGGTAGTTGGTTTTATCCATATTGAATCTCCTGTTGCCCCTGTAGACCAAGTTAAACTTGGGACAGTTCCTGTTGACAAACTCTGTATTTCAGTTAGAGTTAAAGATCTTTCCCAAAACCCTACGTCATCAATCACACCATCAAAGTAATTCGTCAATCCTGGGCTAACAGGTTCAGTTACCCCGAAATAAGTGGTAGATGTAGAGTTCCCCTGTTGCAAATATGACCAATTAAAAGAACTATAAGGACTCGAAAAAGTACCTACCAGACTCCCATTAATATAGCAGTTAGCTGTGGAGTTAGAGAATTCATAAACTACCGAATACCACTGATTCGGCTTTATAGAATTGACAGGTGATTTAAATCCGAAATAACCGTTAGGACTTGGTTGAGAACCTCTTAGATTTATCTCCCCGTCTGCAGTTACAATCAAAGCAATAGTTCTCCAGTATCCTTCCTTGCTAAATATGGTCGCTTGTGATTGAGGTAGCGCGTCAATTTTAAACCTTGTGTAGATTGAAAAATTCGAAACATTTGTGGCACCGGAGAAAAACGGGTTATCCAATGCTATTTTAGAAGACTGACCGTTAAATGAAAAAGCTGAATTCGTATTATTGAATATATCGGAGGTGAGAATAGCGCCTTGGACTGTACCGTCATTACCTATTGTACTAGCATCATCCGCATTACTACAGAAAGGATACCAACCAGCTAATCCATTCTGAAGAGAATTTAATGGCAAAGGACAAGGCTGGGAACTTTGAGCATTGGTTAATGATGCGCCAGCCGCATTCCAAAGAAGAACACTATCACCCACACTACAGATTGACATTGCTGAGCTTTGTATGATAGGATTGTTCACCACGACATTAACTGTATCATAACAGTTATTTCCATCTTTAATCCAATAGCTTGTTGATGTCGATGGGGTTACGGTAATAGATGAAGTTGTGTCTCCTGTAGACCACAATAGACTTGGGGCCGTTTGTACCTCATACAAAGCAAAACCTGCGCTACCACAATTGTCCCCAAGAAGCTGGTCGTTCCATCCTACTTCAATAGAGGTTCCGATAGCGGTGAAGTAATATTCGTAGGTATGTGTGTTTGCATTGTATACGTCAGGGGAAGGTCTACCTATAGTAGCACCTAAAACATACAAACCTGAAACCGTATTAGATAAGGATCGAGGAGATGGAGACGTTAAACTGTAAAAGCCCGCTTTTGTGTATGCCGGATCTGCCACCAATGAAGGGCAATAGGTACCGTAGGTGAACTCGCCTCCAACTCGTAATTTATACTGTTTGCCAGGTATCGTAGCCATCACTTTACTCCAATTCGATGTGATCGATTGACCCATGGTGTCGATAAAAACGTTAGAGTTAATGACGGTACTGCTCGCGCTTAGTGTTACGCTGTCGCCGGCGCAAATAACCTCGTTATCTGATGGAAGTAAGTCACAAGTGTTGGTAGAGACCGGAGTCCCTGTATAAAGCGCTGTTACTTCTGCGCTTGTCAATGCTCGGTCCCACACTCCAATATCATCCAAAGCACCGTTAAAGGCATCCCATGCTGAATGATTCATTCTGCCAAAAGCCGCATTTCCTGATAAACTAATAGCGCCGGATGAATTCATAGAATCAACTAGGACTCCATCCTGATAAAATCGTGCAATTGAGCCGTCATTTGTA
>CBFHKC010000054.1:0-2293 GCA_965656315.1 uncultured Schleiferiaceae bacterium
AAGCTTGAGTTTGTGGCGAGCAATGACTTTGTACGTCTGACGTATACTGAAGCCATCGAGATCTTGCGCAACAGCAAGCCAAACAAAAAGAAAAAATTCAAATACCTCATCGACGAATGGGGTGCCGACTTGCAGAGCGAGCACGAACGCTTCCTTGTAGAAAAGCACTTCAAAGCGCCCGTAGTCCTTTATGATTACCCGGCAAACATTAAAGCGTTCTACATGCGCTTGAACGATGATGGTAAAACCGTACGGGCTATGGACATCTTGTTCCCTGGCATCGGAGAGATTGTCGGCGGATCACAACGTGAAGAGCGCTATGACGTACTGAAAGAAAAAGTGGCCGCGGTAGGTATTCCAGAGGAGGAATTGTGGTGGTACCTCGAAACGCGCAAGTTCGGTACCTGTGTTCACAGTGGATTCGGACTAGGATTTGAGCGTTTGGTGCTCTTTGCTACCGGCATGGGCAATATCCGTGACGTGATTCCTTTCCCAAGAACTCCAGGAAACGCCAATTTCTAATTCCTACTGACCTCCCCCTAACAAATGTTGAAGCAATCCCTCGCACAGAAATTATCTCAGAAGTTGAGTCCCCAGCAGATTCAGCTGATGAAATTGGTGCAGTTGCCGACGCAAAGTTTGGAGGCTAGGATCAAGCAGGAATTGGAAGAGAATCCAGCATTGCAGGAAGGACGCGAAGCTGGAGAAGACACCTTCGAAAACGATCCAAACGAAGAACGTGAGGTGCGCGACAGCATGGAGGAAATCAATTGGGACGACTACCTCCGGGACGACGATGTGCCCGACTACAAAACCCGAACGAACAACTTCAGCTCAGACGACGAGCTCTATGAAGCACCCGTCGCAGTGCGCGAAAGCTTTCACGAGAGTCTCATCAGCCAGCTCTCCCTTCGCAACCTCAGTGAAGAAGACCTAGAACTCTGCACCTATCTCGTTGGAACCATCGACGACGATGGCATATTACGCCGCGAACTAGAAGACATTGTGGACGACCTTGCCTTTTCTCAAGGAATATTCACGGAGTCCAGCACACTAGAACGACTTCTCGAGGTCATTCAAAGTCTTGACCCAGCAGGTGTCGGCGGCCGCGATTTAAGAGAGTGTCTGCTCTTGCAGCTCGAGCGCCGGACCCCTACAGAAAAAGTAAATCTCGCAATCACCATTCTAGATCAATACTTCGAGGTGTTTGTGAAGCGGCACTATCAGAAGTTAATGGATCGCTTGGGTGTTGATGAAGAGCAACTCAAGAAGGCCATTGAAGAAATTGGCCGATTAAACCCAAAACCGGGCGGATCATCCAACCTAGGACGACCGACCGAAAACGTCATTCCCGATTACAACCTCAGCATTGTCGACGACAAATTAGAACTCACACTCAACGGAAAAAACGCTCCGGAGCTGAGTCTCAGCCCAGGTTATCGAGAAATGCTCGAGCACTATAAAGCAAGCCAGGAAAAAAACAAATCAGAGAAAGAAGCTGCGCTTTTTATCAAGCAAAAATTGGACAGTGCAAAATGGTTTATCGACGCTATAGTGCAACGTCAACAGACCCTCATGCTCACCATGCAAGCAATTCTGAATTACCAAGAGGAGTACTTCCTAACCGGGGACGACCGCAAGCTTAAGCCAATGATTCTCAAGGATATTGCAGAGGAAATCGGCATGGACATCAGCACGGTATCCCGTGTAGCTTCGAACAAATACATCCAAACACCTTACGGCACTTTTCTGATCAAACGGTTCTTCTCTGAATCCATGACAAATGCAGACGGCGAAGAAGTCAGCACGCGTGAAATCAAGAAGATTCTAGAAGATGTTATCGCGGGGGAAAATAAACGCAAACCGATGACGGATGAAGCGCTAGCAAAGATTCTCAAGGAGCAAGGGTACCCTATCGCACGCCGTACCGTTGCAAAATACAGAGAGCAGCTCGACATTCCTGTAGCTCGAATGCGTAAGGAACTGTAGTGAGCCGTTCACCAAAACATATCCTCGCACAGCTGATTTCCTATGCCCTACATCCTGGCATATTACCTACTATCGGCACGCTATATGTGCTCTATGTGTTACCACAAACCTACGACTACGGCTCCATCCTTAGACTCAGTGGAACCGTATTCATGGGGACTTACTTCGCGCCATTAATTGGCACATTCTTACTTCAATGGACAGGGGTAATCTCTAGCATTCATTTGATTGACCGCAAGGATCGCATCTACCCTTACATCACTGGAGCAGCATGCATGCTTGCCACTGCCAATTACCTGAGCCG
>CBFHKC010000054.1:2392-8193 GCA_965656315.1 uncultured Schleiferiaceae bacterium
AGGGCAAGCACCTATTGAAATTATCTACAGTGTTCTCGCTGCTGCAATTGTATTGCTTTACTCCACTATAGTCCTCCCCTACTTTAAAAGCAGCGCACACATGGCGGGCATTACCGGTTTCGTAGCACTTTACATAGGAATGCATCTGCGCTACGACAGCGGTAATCTAGACGGATTATTGTACCTTGTTGTGCTCTCAGCTGCAGTAGCCTGGGCGCGCACCTCGCTAGGACGACACTCCCTAAAAGAACTTTTATCGGGTACACTCATCGGGTTTTGCGTTCTGTTTTTTCTTCTCTCTAAGTAGGAGGCATCGTTTACTCATTGTCCTTTGCAGGCAGCAATATTTTTTGGATATTTAAACTTCAATTTTAGAGGTATACTCGACCATGAAGAAACTTTTTAGATTATTCGCCTTAGCCATTGCATTAGTTGGGATGACTTTCAATGCTGAAGCATCACACTTAGCAGGTGGTGACATCCAATACGAATACATCAGCTCAACCGGTAATTCGCACAAATACAAAATCAAACTCCGTCTCTACCGTGACCAAAGCGGTATCACTATGCCTACTACGGCCACTGTGTACGGATGTTCTGCTAACCACGCAACAGTATCCACGGTCTGTTCTCAGGTTGCCGGTTCAGGGGTTGTAGCTCCTACGCTTTTTGACTGTGTAAGCTCTACCAACGCTGGGGTAACCATTGAAGTGTACATCTACGAGGGAGAAATTATCTTACCTGGAAATGCGCCTGACTGGACATTTGCATGGTCAAGCTGTTGTCGTAACCCACTTATCGACAACATCAACAATCCTTCAAGCCAAGATCTATATATCGAGGCGAAACTGAACAACATGATTGGTCAGAATACTTCTCCTTTCTTTGTTTCTGAGCCTGTTCGTGCATTTTGTACTGGACGTACTTTTAACTGGAAGCAAAGCGCAGTTGAAAATGATGGCGACTCATTGTACTACCGTCTAGATTACGTGAAAGGCGGAAACGCTGCGAGTTGTTCAGGTAGCACTAACCTAACGTACGCTGCAGGTTGGACGTACGATCAGCCGATCACGACAAGCCCTGCTAACTCTATGACGATGAATGCAAGTACCGGTTTGATTTCTTTCAAACCATCAAGCATAGAGATTGACGTAATGGCAGTTACCGTGGATGAGTACCGCTGGGACAACTCACTCTACGTTTGGAGAAAGATCGGGGAGATCAACCGTGATATGCAAATCGCGATTGCCTCTGCTTGTACACCTCAAGCTCAGGCAGGAGTTGTATTAGACTTCGGTGATCCATCGGTATACCCAGATCCAGACAACGGACTTCCAACCGTAGATTACAACTGTCTAGATTCTACAGTAACACTTAAGTTCCAGGTAAAACTAGATTGTAGCTCTATATCTCCAGATGGAACAGACTTCCGTTTGACGAAACCAGACGGTCAAGCACTTGCTATCAAATCGATCACGGCAAACTGTGATGCGAACTTCGAGGCGACTAAGCTTTTTGTAAAGCTGTACAAGCCATTATCGAAAAACGGTAAATACTTCTTGTATTCGAAAGTAGGTAACGATGGAAACACATTAAATAACAAGTGTGGTTTCCCAATGAATGAGTTTGACACTATTCAGTTAAATGTTACGGACTGTTTCGTTGCAGACTACGAAGTTGAAAATGTAACCATCGAGAACGATAAAAATCCAGTAATCGAATGGAGTGCAGATACTACTTCGTACCCTGACTATCTTTTCCAAGAGTGGCAGATTTTCCGCAAGGATCCAGGACAAACCGTATACAACAAAGTAGGTACCGTATTTAATCAGTACAAATACGACTTTAAAGACAACGGAGTCGGATTCATCAAGGTGGATCAAGACAGCTACGATTACCGTGTCGAAATGAAGCTCAACGATGATCTTCAAGGTCCTTCAAATGATGTAGGTAGCATCTTGCTCGAACGCGACAATATGATCGTACCGATCGTTGACCCTGACACAGCGGTGAACCTGCAGTGGACCACCTACAACGGATGGGCTGTGGATAGTTATGCAGTAGTACTTCAAGAGAAAGTGAGCGGTACTTGGATGCAAGAGTTCGTACATGACCATGTTGCTTCACCACAAAACCCAGTGGTTGCTCCAGATACCACATATCAGATGCACCTAGAGCTATTGCCAGGGGAATACCGCGTATGTATTCGTACTCAAGATCCTGTAGATACACAGTATACTGCGTATTCGAACTGTCTGCCAATAATCATTACGACGCCTCCGTTCCCAGATACGGTAGTGGTTCCAAACTTCATTACTCCGAACGCAGATAACATCAACGATGAGTTCATCATCCAAAATGTAGATGACTATGAGGATTTGAGCTTGGTAACCATTTACAACAGATGGGGTGATCGCGTATGGCAATCTGAGCCTCTCTACGATAACTCATCTCCTTGGAGAGGAACGAATCAGAACGGTACTAAGCTTGCTGATGGTGTTTATTTCTACACCATAGAGCTCGTCAACGCCTCCGATAACTTCGAATATACCGTCAACGGTACCGTAACCATTATGGATGCGAGATAACACACTTTAGTCCCCACTCTCTTAACACAAGAGAACACCCGCCCGACTCCCGAAAAGGAGTCGGGCTTTTTTATCTTTGCCCTATGGCTACCACAGAGCACATCACGAATCTTCTTAAAACCCTGCCCCACAAACCTGGGGTATACCAGCATATCGATAAAGACGGTAAAATCCTTTATATCGGTAAAGCGAAGAATTTAAAGAAGCGAGTGAGCTCCTACTTCACCAAAACCGTTACTAGTGCACGAATATCTGTAATGGTGCGGAAGGTAGCAGACATCAGAACCATCATTACGGATAGTGAGGGGGATGCATTGCTTCTTGAAAATAATCTGATTAAAGAGCACCAGCCGCGCTACAACATCAACCTTAAGGACGATAAGAGCTATCCCTACATCACCATTCGCAATGAACGATTTCCACGTATTTATGGCCTGCGAAACCTGATTCGTGACGGCAGTGAATACTACGGACCCTATCCGAATGTAAAGGCGATGAAGGCCGTTTTAGAGCTGATTAAGCAGATGTATCCCACGCGTACTTGCAAATACGTCTTAAGCGAGGAAAACATCGAAAAAGGCAAGTTTAAAACGTGCTTGGAATATCACATCGGGAACTGCAAGGGGCCTTGTGAAGATCTACAAAGCGAGGAAGACTATAATGCAGACATAGACGCGGCACGCAAGATAATCAAAGGGCAGCTCGGTGAGGTTAAAAGACACCTCAAGGAACGCATGAACGAACATGCAGAAAGACTCGAATTTGAACTTGCACAACGGTATAAGGAAAAGCTTGACGCACTGGAAACGTATGCTTCGAAGAGCACCGTGGTGAGTTTCAGTTTAACGAACATTGATGTGTTTAGCGTGAGTACGGATGCGGAGTTTGGCTATGTGAACTACCTGAAGATTGTTGAAGGTGCGATTGTACGCAGTTACACGGTAGAAATGAAGAAGAAGCTCGATGAAGCTCCAGAAGACTTTCTACACCTAGCAATACCGGAAATCCGCGATAAGTTCGGGTCCAATTGTAGACGGGTGTTTACTTCACATCCGGTGGAATTGCCGCTAGAAGGAGTGGAATTCATTGTACCTCAGAAAGGCGAGAAAAAGAAATTGATCGAATTGAGTCTGAAGAACGCCCTGTATTTCAGACAGGAGAAGTTAAAGAATATTCAAATCGTCGACCCTGAGCGTCATGTGAACCGCATTATGACGCAGATGAAAGAGGATCTTCGAATGCCGGTCGAACCGCGTCATTTAGAATGTTTTGACAACTCGAATATGCAAGGTACGAATCCAGCGAGTGCATGTGTCGTTTTCAAAAACGGGAAGCCCTCAAAGAAAGATTACCGACAGTTCAACATTAAAACAGTCGAAGGTCCTGACGATTATGCATCGATGGAAGAAGTGGTATATCGGAGATATAAGCGACTTCTCGACGAAGGAGAAGACTTACCTCAACTCATCGTGATTGATGGGGGTAAGGGACAGCTCGGTGCTGCACTTAATGCATTGGAAAAATTAGACTTACGTGGTAAAATCACCATTCTCGGCATAGCCAAAAGGTTGGAAGAGTTGTACTTCCCCGGGGACCCTTACCCGTTGTATCTGGACAAAAGAAGCGAAACCTTAAAGATCATTCAGCAAGCAAGGGATGAGGCGCACCGTTTTAGTCTTCGCCATCATAGAAATAGACGCTCAAAGAGTGCTATCACTAATGAACTAGAAGCGATTAAAGGGATTGGCCCAGAGACGGTAAAGGAACTTTTAAGGGTTTTTAAAAGTGTAAAGCGCGTGAAAGAAGCTCCTCAAGATCAACTTGAAGAAATCGTTGGTGTAAAAAAAGCTCAACTTATTTTGAACCATTTTGCATAAGTTGCAGCAGGATGGAAGACTACAGGAAAGTGTATATCGAAACACACATAGACCAGATTATTTTTGCTAGAATGAGAATGGTTCGATATGGTCACAAACTTTTTTGGAGCTTCGAACGTGCGGACAATAGCACTAAGACTCCTCACGCATGAGGAGTTTCAGTATTTTCTTGAATTTCAGATAAAACGAACTAGAGCAGACTATAAAAAGAGATAAGAGAATCTACTTCTCTTCAATTAGATAGGTTTCCCAGCTCTTGTGAAAAAATAGTACAGCAGTCTCATCACGCTCGTTAAAGTATTGGATCATTCTGGCGACAGTCGATACAATCTCTTTTGCTTTCTCTATTCGTTCTTTAAGGATGAGGTCTATGCTGTCAATGTATATTGCAACACCAGTATTCGATACACTGAGGTCTTCCGGATCTTTATCATCATTCGAATCGTCTCCCAAGATTTTAATAATTGGCCAATTAAGACCACCTGCTCTAAGTTCTTGACGAACTTCTTCAGCATCTACTACGAATTGGACGGAAGCACCTTCAAACATATGAGTAATTGTTATATGTGACAAATTTCGGGTAAAGCTCAATGAATCCGCAACATTAAGGTTACATTTCTGAAATAGAGTATTACATACTGTTTTTTATTTCTTTCAAGTAAGGCGAACTTGAATTTATACGTATTTTGTATGGGCTTAAAAACTCATTAATGCACTCCATCTACATCAATAATAAGTATAAAAACTACATCACCCTGCTACTCTTCGTGTTTACTGCAGGTCAAGTTGCCTTGAAGTATGTTTTCGGAGGTAATCTCATCACCCCGTTCTCAATACTCTTTCATTCAATTTGGATGCTTTTGTTACATTATGGTATACTCCAAGTAATCAGAAAAGAACAGCCGCATAAGCTCATCCTTGTTATTTTATATACCCAGCTAGCCACACCTCTTTTACTCAGCCACTGGTTACCCAACCTCTACATGTCCATTGTACTATCCATGCCTTGGCTTGTGATAATAACAAGTCGATTTATGCTGCATGTACAGCGAGTAAACTTTTATATAACCTTACTCATCTTATTTTTGTATTCATTGATCAGTATTAAAGGTTTCATATCTTATTACAACAACCCAGAAATCAGCAGTATTGTATTCACTGGTGGGGTGATCTACGAAGAATTCTTCATTAACCTCAACACATTTGCTTTTTCAGGCATTCTATTTCTCTTCTATTTAGCCAAAATCAAATATGACATCGAGCACATTGGAGAGGATAGTTGGCATAGTAAATGGTATGTGACACTAATTGCTCACTTATCACATCATTTAAGAAC
>CBFHKC010000055.1:0-1910 GCA_965656315.1 uncultured Schleiferiaceae bacterium
AACGCCTAGACGGGCAAAAGGAACGAATTGGTAGTGTTCCTTTTTGTCAGCACGCTTGAAGTTAAAATTGGCACCAAGAGTGAACGCTTCATTCTTAGAAACATGTGTTTCAACCTGATTTGCACCCGTCACTTCAGCTCTGTCATACGAGAAGTCGAAAGACGTAAGTGGCGTGTAATAATAGGACGCTCTAAAGCCGAAACCAACATCAAACTTAGTTCCAGGGCCATTCAGACCTCGCATGTCTTCACCACTTTCACCGTTGAGTAGGTTGTCA
Organism: uncultured Schleiferiaceae bacterium; assembly: GCA_965656315.1. Lineage (GTDB taxonomy): Bacteria > Bacteroidota > Bacteroidia > Flavobacteriales > Schleiferiaceae > UBA10364. The sequence continues at coordinate 278 of CBFHKC010000055.1, forward strand.
AAGGATGTGAATGCAATGTCGTAATAATGACCTGATTCAAGGCTCAATCCGAATACTCTTGAGGTTGACGGATTGATGAGCGTGTTGTCCTGAGCGCTCAAAGAAAGAGCGCTCAGCAACACTGCTGCGATTACGTTAATTTTTTTCATTATCGCTGGATTTTAATTGGTTGATGAACCTCATTCTGTGCGTTACGCAAGATGAGTATGTAAGATCCTTGTGCTTTATCGCTCAGGTCAATTTCAATCACCGAGTTTGTTGTCGTCGTCTGGTAGATCGTTTGACCCAACAAGTTCACCACTTGAACCATAGACTCTTCATTTCCGAAGCCGTGAACAAGCTTGAATCTACCGTGAGATGGATTCGGGTATACCAGGTAAGTTCCCTCTTCTACTTCATCAATACCTACGTTACCGAAGGCGTATTTATCAGAAGCTACAGTACATGTTCCGTTTCCGACAACACAGTCATAGTAACCTGCACTCTTCACCGTGTACGTTGGCTGGGTTTCACCTGGAATATTCACGCCATTCTTACGCCACTGGTATGAACTATAGGTGTTGTTCAATGCTAGTACTGTAGAGCTCAATCTTGCGATTTGCGGTTGAATAGGTAAACCATTTACCACTATCGAGAACGTCCCTTGAGAAGTACAGCCTAAACTATCCACATAGTCATATGAAACTACGTACATTCCTGGAGACAATTCGCGAGGATCGAACAACGAATCTGTGACTCCCTGACCGCTAAAGCTGAAGCTGTAATTTGCATCAGAGATATCAACAGGTGGATCGTTCTTACAAACTTCAAACACTGTCTGCGTGTAGCTCACATTAGACCCTACGATGACAACATCAAAGCTTACTGTTGAAGTATTTCCACTTGCGTCAGTTGCTACGAACGTATTCGTTGTTGTTCCGATCGGGTAAGTAGCACCAGAAGGCAAACCTGCTGTTTGTGCTACCGTAACACCTAGACAGTTATCAGAAGCTGCCGGCATTGCGTAAACAACTGCAGAGTTACAAGTACCCATCGTTGTATCCATAGGAACGTATACCCATGTTGGCGATACAGTATCAAGTACATGAATCATGAAGCTACCATTAGCTGTGTTGCCTGCTGCGTCTTCTGCCTCAACAGATACCGTCGTTGTTCCGAGAGCGAAGCTTCCTCCGTTCGTTTCAGAAGTCGTGACTGTTACTGCTGAACAATTATCAGTACCGGTGATCGGTGTCCAATTCACTGTTTCAGAACACTGATTAGCGCTTGCGTACACTGTAATATCCGCAGGAATATTCGAAAGAATTGGGTCAATGACATCACTCACTGTGAAGGTCAATGTTGCAGTTCCTGAATTTCCAGAAGCATCCAATGCTGTGAAGGTAACTGTGTGTGTACCTACCGCGAAGAAGCTTCCGCTAGCCGTATCCGCAGTTACTGTTGCAGAACAGTTGTCAACCGCTGAAGGAGTTGCCCAAGTTACTGTCGCACCACAGTTCGCAGAGTCTGCAGTAATTACCGCTGATGTTGGAACATTTACGAAGTATGGAGAAACTGTATCCAATACCGTTACATCGAACGTCGCGCTTACTGTATTTCCGCTTCCGTCCGTAGACGTCGCCGTTACCGTCGT
>CBFHKC010000055.1:2008-3519 GCA_965656315.1 uncultured Schleiferiaceae bacterium
TCAATACAATGCTCGCTGATCCTGATGCGTCTAACACTACAGTAGCATTCTTCGTCGCTATCACTGGAGATATGGTATCCAATACCGTTACATCGAACGTCGCGCTTACTGTATTTCCGCTTCCGTCCGTAGACGTCGCCGTTACCGTCGTCGTACCCACGTTGAACGTAGATCCACTCGCTACATCGTAACTCACTACCGGTGTACCACAGTTGTCTGTGCTACTTACACCCGCATAGTTCACTACCGCTGAACAGCTGCTCGTCGCATAAGCTACCAACGCAGTGCTCGGTACGACCAAGCTCGGCGTGATCGTATCCAATACCGTTACCGTCGCGGTTGCTGTTCCTGTATTACCAGAAGCATCCGTTGAGCTAACCGTTACCGTGTTCGCGCCCAAGTCTGAACATCCGAAGCTAGTAACATCAACCGTCGTCGCACTCACACCACAGTTGTCTGACGAACTAGCGTGTACATCAGATACCGCTAAGCTCGCTGATCCTGATGCATCCAAGTATACCGTAGCGTTCTGTGTCGATACCACAGGTACCGCATTATCTACTACTGTTACAATCGATGTCGCCGTGCTTACGTTGCCGTTTACATCCGTTGACGTGATCGTTACCGTATTCGCGCCCAAGTCCGAACATCCGAAGCTGCTCACATCTAAACTTGTGCTCGATAAGCTACAGTTATCTGTCACCGACGATAGCAATACATCACTCAATACAATGCTCGCTGATCCTGATGCGTCTAACACTACAGTAGCATTCTTCGTCGCTATCACTGGAGATATGGTATCGATCACTGTGATGTCAAATGAATCCATAACAGTCAATCCTACCGCATCAACCAAAGTGTACACTACGGTAGTTGTACCTAAGTTAAAGTAGTCACCGCTTTTAGCCGTTCCAGTCAAAACGAACCCTACACAGTTATCAGAAGGTGTAGGCGGGGTCCATGATACAGGAGCACCACAAGCACTTTCTACCGCATACGCTGTAAAGTCGGTCGGCATGTTAAGTAGTTCAGGTGAGATAGTATCTACGATGTTTACCAAATGGTTGTAGGTTCTATCGTTACCCTTATCATCCGAGAGCGTGTACGTGATTGTATGCGCTCCCTTATTCAAGAAGAGGTTAGCTGGGCGAGCTGAAGTCAGCGTAACTGCTGAACCACAATTATCGCTGTAAGCCAATGAATCTCTCCAAGCCTCTAGATAGAATACACACGAGTTTTCATCAACATAGAATGTACTCGCTAGTTGGCTCGTAATGTATGGAGCTATAGTATCTGTAACCACTACATCTTGTGTTAATGACGTAGCTACATTTCCTTCCGAATCTGATGCAGACCAAGTAATAGTGGTCGTACCCGTCGGATATGGAGCAGTTATAGCCAATGCATCAGAACGTACACCAGATACAGTAATTGTTGGGTCACAGTTATCAGTTGCTACCGGAGTAACTACCCCTGGTGCAGCAGACTCACATGACGCAGCGTCAACAGAA
>CBFHKC010000055.1:3618-5669 GCA_965656315.1 uncultured Schleiferiaceae bacterium
GTTGGGTCACAGTTATCAGTTGCTACCGGAGTAACTACCCCTGGTGCAGCAGACTCACATGACGCAGCGTCAACAGAAACTGCAATATCCGCAGGCTGTGCAATGATCGGAGCCGTATTGTCCTCAACCGTTACCACGAAGCTCGTTGAAGTACTATTACCTTCCGCATCTGTTACCGTGTATGTTACAGTTGTAGCTCCCTTGTTAAAGGTATCGCCACTTGCATGTGTACTCGTAACTGTTGGAGCAGATGTACAGTTGTCTGAAACTACTGGTGCTGTCCAAGTAACGATTTGATCACATGTTGTCGCCGTAGTGCTTACTGTCATATCAGCTGGAGCACTTACAAATACCGGGTTCTCTGTATCAGTAACTGTTACGTCAAACGAAGTAGTCGCCGTGTTACCGTTATTGTCTGTCGCTGTGTAAGTAACTTTAGTTACACCCTCAGGGAAGACATCACCACTGTTGTGAGTACTTGTCAAGGTCGAACCAGAACAGTTATCAGATACCGTTGGAGCGGTCCAAGTAACCACCGCAGAACAGTTTCCGAGGTCGTTACCCACAGAAATGTCCGAAGGTGTACCTACAATAATTGGGTTTAGGTCAGCAACTACGATATCAAATGTTGACGTAGCTACCTTACCATTGACATCCGTCGCCGTGTAGGTCACCGTTGTAGTTCCTACCGGGAAGAAGTCACCACTATTGTGAGAGGAAACGAATGTCGCAATTCCACAATTATCTGATGCCGTTGGAGCAATCCATGTTGCAGTTGTTCCACAAGCGTTTGCGTCACTTGTCAACGATTGATCAGCTGGATTACCTGCGATAACAGGGAGTTCAGCATCTACTACAATCACATCGAAGCTTGTTGTAGCTGTATTTCCGTTATTGTCAACCGCAGTATAAGTAACCGTTGTCGTTCCAACAGGGAAAGCATCGCCTGAAGAAGCATCAGCCGTAAGACTTGCAATACCACATTCGTCGCTAGCCGTTGCTGCCGTCCAAGTAACTACAGCAGAACAAAGACCTGCGTCTGCATTCACAGTAATGTCTGCTGGCGTTCCCGCGATTGCAGGCAATACCGCATCTGTTACAGTAACTACTTGTGCATCAGTTGCTGTATTTCCAGCAGCATCTGTTGCCGTCCAAGTAATCGTGGTTACACCTACGTTAAATGAAACTGCAGTGATTGATGTTCCCGCACCTGTTGTTGCGCCTGTCATCACATATGCCACTGTTACGCCAGGAGCATTGTCCGTTGCGATTGGGCTAGTGATGGTGAGCGGCATTGCACAACCTGTTGTGGCTACTGTAGTATTGTGTGACTCATCAACACCCGCCGTAATGACTGGTGCTTCGTTGTCTTCTACAGTAACATCAAAACTTGTAGTGGTTACACCACAGTTACTTGTCGCAGAAACTACAACAGTAGATACACCGATGTTAAAGGTTTCCCCTGTTCCTGTTCCAGCTCCCGATGCAGTGGTTGCACCAGAGATTGCGTACGTTAATGTGACTGCCGATGGGCCCGTTGCTGTTGCCGTGTATGCAACAACTGCTGTCGGTAAACCAGCATCAGTGTCTACTGTCATGTCAACAGGTGCCGCAGTAAATGTCGGCAACTGATCTACAGTTTTAGTAATCACATTAGATACTGAAGACTCACATGGCGTACCGTTAAGTGTTGCCACGGTTGTTCTTCTGTATGAAGTTGTTTGTGTCAATACGCCAGGAGCGTATGTATTTGAAGTAGCACCTGTGATGATGGTCCAATTGGCCCCTGCATCAATGCTTTCTTCCCATGTATATGATATTGTTCCTGAACCAGTACCGTCAGTTGTCGAAGAAATTGCCGCTGCAACATCCCCAGTACAGATCGTTTCATCGCCCGAAATTGCACCAGCAGTTACCGTTGCACCAATCGTCATGGTCATCGGACTACTGAAGGTAGAACCACAAGAAATCAAAGAACCTTGGTCTTTATCACGAGCAATTACACGGTAGTAAGTTGTTCCAGTTGTCAACGCAGGAGTCGTGTATACACT
>CBFHKC010000055.1:5768-7532 GCA_965656315.1 uncultured Schleiferiaceae bacterium
AGAACCTTGGTCTTTATCACGAGCAATTACACGGTAGTAAGTTGTTCCAGTTGTCAACGCAGGAGTCGTGTATACACTATCCAAGCTTTGAGTTCCTACGTTTGCCCATCCGGTTGTACCATTTGCACTTTGCTGCCATTGGTACTCAAATTCTTCACGTCCACCCTTAGCACCTACAGGAATAATCGTTGTAGATGTCGAGTTACAAATTGTTACATCAGAGACTACCGGAGGTGTTAGAGGATTGCGAACCAAGATGGTTACATCGTCTGCACCACCCATTGCTGTTCCACAACCTGGAGAACCTACATCCGTAGATAAGATTCTGTAGTATTTCGTTGCATTGAGAACACCTGGAGGAGTGTACGTTAAAGATGTTGCACCTGTAACATTCGTCCATGTAGCGCTATCGGTACTCTCTTGCCATTGGTAAGTATAAGGTCCCGTACCTCCATTTGCAGCAGTAGCAGTAATAGTAGCTGCACTGGTCAAATAACACAAGTCCTGATCCTCAGCTACGAAAGTTGCTGGCACGAAGTCTGGACGAACAGTAACTGCATAAGAAGCGGTTGCTGTTTGCGGTGAACATGTATTCGTAGATGTCACGGTCATAGTCAAGGTAACTGTTGTACCTGCATCCGCTGCATCCGCCGTGTACGTAGGTGTCAAGGTAGTTGCATCTGCAATAACCCCTGAACCGTCATGCGTCCAAAGAATAGAACCATTCGCTGCGTTTGCACCGCTCACTGTTGCACTTGCAAGTGAACAGATGATATCGCTACCTCCTGCAGTTGCAACAGGTAATGGATCCACATCAATAGTGTAGGTAGCTACGTCTGTTGCTCCAGCACACTGATTGTCACTTGAAACCGTCATCGTCAAGGTAACGGTATTACCTGCATCTGCTGCCGTAGGAGCATAAGTAGGTGTTTCAGTAGTCGCGTTCGTTAACGTACCATTTCCGTCATGTGTCCAAAGAATCGTTCCATAACGAGCTTCTGTTCCGCTAACAGTGTGTGTTGCGTTTGAACAGATGGTAGTTGAACCACCTGCGACTGCTTTTGGAAGTGAATCTACCTGAAGCGCTAATGAAGCTGATGCCGTAGTGCTTAGACAGATGGTAGTACCAGTAACCGTCATCGTGATATTCACTACTTCACCTGCATCAGTTGCTGCCGGAGTGTAGACTGGAGCAGTACCGGCTGTAGAAGCTAGGGTACCTGTTCCATCGTGTGTCCAAGCTATGGTTCCATGTTGTGCCGTTACCCCGCTCAGCGTGTAATCAGCATTAACACAAGTAACATCTGTAGTTGTAGTCATTGCCGCAACTGGAAGTTGATCTACAGTGACCTCAATTTCATTTGAAGGATACGTAGACTCACAAGACTGACCATTGAGTTCACTTACCGCAAAACGACGGTAAGAAGTTGTGGTGGTCAAGATTCCAGGAGTGTAGCTATCTGAAGTAGCACCTGCGATAGTAGTCCAAGTAGTTCCACCATCAGTACTCTCTTCCCAACGGTAGGTGATCGTTCCACGACCTGTACCTGCTGTTACATTGCCGATAGGCGATGTTGGAGCAGTTTGCGCACAGATGTGTTGAGTACCATCAATAGTACCCTCGGTTACCGGCGTCTGTATGATTGCCTGAACTGTATTAATAGAGAATACAGAACCACAAGCTGGAGTTCCTTGGTCAAATGCGATAATACGGTAGTACGTATCCGCAGTTACACCTGTTGCTGTGTAGGTAGTAGTATTGTT
>CBFHKC010000056.1:0-345 GCA_965656315.1 uncultured Schleiferiaceae bacterium
AACTACCGTGTAGAGCAAAAGACAGATTACGAGAAGCTTGTTTTGGAAATTGAAACGGACGGTTCAATCCACCCAAAGGATGCTTTGACTGAGGCTGCAAAGATTTTGATTCATCACTTTATGCTGTTTAGCGATGAGCGTATCAGCCTAGAAGATGAAGAGTCTTCTGAAACTGAGTCGTATGACGAAGAAGCTTTACACATGCGTCAGTTGCTTAAAACTAGACTTCATGATATGGACTTGAGTGTTCGTGCCTTGAACTGTTTGAAAGCTGCAGAGGTAGATACACTAGGAGACTTGGTGACCTACTCTAAGTCAGATTTAATGAAGTTCAGAAACTTCGGT
>CBFHKC010000056.1:355-7037 GCA_965656315.1 uncultured Schleiferiaceae bacterium
GAAGAGCTTGTAGAAAATAAAAACTTGAGCTTCGGGATGGATATTTCCAAGTACAAGCTCGATAAAGAATAATCATGAGACACGGTAAGAAATTTAACCACCTCGGTAGAAAGACTGCGCACAGAAAGGCTATGTTAAGCAACATGGCTGGTTCATTGATTGAGCACAAGCGCATTACTACGACTGTACAAAAGGCAAAAGAACTACGTAAGTTCGTTGAACCTTTGGTAACTCGTTCAAAAGAAAACACCACTCACAATCGTCGTATGGCGTTTGCAGCATTAGGCCAAAAAGAAGTAGTAACAGAATTGTTTACTGTTGTTGGTCCTAAAGTTGGTGATCGTCCAGGTGGTTACACTCGTATTATCAAAACTGGTAATCGTTTGGGTGATAACGCTGAGATGTGTATGGTTGAGCTTGTAGACTTTAACGAAATCTACGGTGCTGATGAGAAGAAGAAAACTACTCGTCGTAGCCGTCGCGCTAAAGCTACTACTGAAGAAGCAGCTCCTGCTCCTGAAGCTACTGCAACAACAGAAGAATCTGCTGAATAAGAATACACTAATGCACCAAATAGGTCATTGTTAAGTAACTTTAAAGGGGAATTAGGCGCAGGCCTATTTCCCCTTTTTTTTAGAAAAATTGGTTCATGAAAGACACAAATAAAAAAGCGGTTCTACTTCTTGCGGATGGTACCATGTTTTACGGTACTTCTACGGGTCTAGACGGTACTTCTTACGGTGAGATCTGTTTTAACACAGGGATGACGGGATATCAGGAAATCTTTACGGATCCGTCTTACTTTGGTCAATTGATGGTAATGGCAACTTCGCACATTGGCAATTATGGTGTTCACAAAGAAGAGATTGAAAGTGATCATATTCAGATTGCTGGACTGATTACCAAGAACTTCAGTGATGTAGCGTCACGAACGGGTAAATCGGATAGTCTTTATGGATACTTTGAGAAAGAAGGCAAGGTCGCTATTAAGGATATCGATACTCGCGCTTTAGTTCGTCATATCCGCGATGCCGGTGCGATGAATGCAATTATTAGCACTGAGATTCACGACGTGGATGCATTGAAGGCGAAATTGGCCGAATGTCCTTCTATGGAAGGTTTGGCTTTGGCTCCCACAGTGAGTACTTCAGAATCGTTTGAAGTGGGACCTGAGGATAGTGAAGTTCGTATTGCAGCTTTAGATTTAGGAATCAAAAAGAATATTATTCGTTGCATGACCGACCGTGGTGCACGCGTAAAAGTTTTTCCTTGGAACACAAGTACTGAGGAGATGATGGCGTGGAATCCAAACGGTTTGTTTTACTCCAATGGTCCTGGTGATCCTGCCGCTTCTCCTGAAGTTGTAGCAGAGGTATCCAAAGGGATCGCAAGCGGTTTGCCTGTTTTTGGAATTTGTTTGGGGCACCAAATGATTGCTTTGGCGAGCGGTTTGCAGACGTATAAAATGCACAATGGCCACCGTGGGATTAACCACCCAGTTAAAAATTTGGCCACTGGTAATGGGGAAATCACTTCTCAGAACCACGGGTTTGTTGTTAAGATGGAAGATGTTGAAGCTGCTGACAAGGTAGAATTAACGCATATTCATTTGAATGATCAAACTGTAGCAGGAATCAAGCGCACTGATGCGAATTGTTTTTCTGTTCAATACCATCCAGAAGCATCTCCAGGTCCACACGATAGTAGATATCTGTTTGACCAATTCATAGAGAATATCAAGAACCACTAGTCCACTTTCGAAAAGACTACTAACACTCAAAAAATAAACTATTATGTCTGTTATTACACACATTCATGCCCGTCAGATTTTGGATTCACGTGGAAACCCAACAGTAGAAGTTGATGTCATCACCTCGACTGGAGCAATGGGGAGAGCTGCAGTACCATCTGGTGCGTCAACCGGTATCCACGAAGCTGTTGAGCTTAGAGATGAAGATGCTTCGGTGTACATGGGGAAAGGCGTTTTAAAAGCGGTACAAAATGTAAATGAGATTATCGCACCTGAATTAGAAGGTGAGATTGTCACGGAACAAGCACAGATCGATCAAATCATGTTGGATTTGGACGGTACAGAGAACAAAGGAAAATTGGGTGCAAATGCCATTCTTGCGGTTTCTTTAGCTGTTGCAAAGGCAGCTGCTGAGAGCACTGGCCAATCGCTATATCGTTACATTGGCGGAGTGAACGCACGTACATTGCCAGTTCCGATGATGAACATCTTGAATGGTGGTTCACACGCTGACAACAGCATCGACTTCCAGGAGTTTATGGTGATGCCATTCGGCGCGGAGACTTTCAGCGAAGCATTACGTATGGGTACCGAGGTATTCCACAACTTGAAAAAAGTACTGAAGAGTAAAGGATACAGCACGAACGTAGGAGATGAAGGTGGATTTGCTCCATCGATTGGATCTAACGAAGAGGCACTAGAGATTATTCTTGAGAGTATTGAGAAGGCTGGATATAAGCCAGGTGTGGATATCTGGATTGCTATGGATGCAGCTGCTTCAGAATTTTACAACGAGGATAAAGGCACGTACGTATTCCACAAGAGTGATGGTCGTGAGTTGACCTCAGATGAGATGGTGGAGTATTGGGCAACTTGGATTGAAAAATACCCGATCGCATCGATCGAAGATGGATTACACGAAGATGACTGGGCAGGTTGGGCTAAACTTCACGCGAAGATTGGCGACAAGGTTCAGCTTGTAGGTGATGATCTATTTGTAACAAACGAAACTCGTGTTGCACGCGGTATAGAAGAAGGTAGCGCGAACAGTGTTTTGGTGAAGGTGAACCAGATCGGTACTTTGACTGAAACGATTAATACAGTTACTCTAGCGAACCGTCACATGATGACTGCTGTTATGTCACACCGCAGTGGTGAGACTGAGGATTCTACCATAGCAGATTTGGCAGTTGCATTAAACACGGGACAAATTAAAACAGGTTCTGCTTCACGTTCTGACCGCATGGCGAAGTATAACCAATTGTTGAGAATTGAGGAAGAATTGGGTGAACTAGCTGTTTTCCCAGGAAAAAACTTCCGTTTCATTAAGTAATTAAGAAAACCAAGACACCCTATCATGGATAGAATTAAACAACAGTTCAGAGATATTTTTCCGGAGGTTGTAGCTGATACCAAAGCTTTTTTAAAGGCAAATGCTGATGAGAAAGTAGGTGAAATCAAGCTAGGACAACTCTATGGAGGTATGCGCGGCATGCCGGCACTGATTTGTGAAACTTCTAAATTGGACCCGGATGAGGGGATCCGTTTTAGAGGATATAGCATTCCAGAATTGCAGGAAAAACTTCCAAAATATCCAGGGGGCGAGCAGCCATTACCAGAAGGATTGTTCCATTTGATGCTGATGAACGAAATCCCTACTGAGGATGAAGCTCGTCGTCTAAGCAACAACTGGACACGTCGTTCAAACGTTCCTGTGCATGTGTTTAAAGCGATTGATGCACTTCCAGCTAAGACACACCCAATGACTCAGTTTACTATTGGGATCATGGCGATGCGTACGGAAAGTGAATTTGCGAAGGCGTATGCTGCAGGTGTGCATAAAAGTGAATACTGGGATGCTACTTATGAAGACAGCATGAATTTGATTGCTCGTCTACCTCGCGTAGCAGCGTACATCTACCGCAGAATGTACCATGATGATCAACATATCGAACCAGATCCTAAATTAGATTGGGCGGGTAACTTCGCACACATGTTAGGTTACGATAGTGATGAGTTCAAGGAATTGATGCGTATGTACCTTACGATTCACGCAGATCACGAAGGTGGTAACGTGAGTGCACACACGGTACATCTTGTAGGTTCTGCCCTAAGTGATGCATATCTAAGTTTTGCTGCAGGTATGAACGGTCTTGCTGGACCATTACACGGTTTGGCGAATCAAGAAGTAATTCGTTGGATCAACAATATGCGTCAAGAATTGGGTGGTGGATTGCCAACCAAAGAACAGATTGCAACCTACTGTAAGAAGACGCTTGAGTCAGGAAAGGTAATACCTGGATTTGGTCACGCTGTTTTGCGTAAAACCGATCCTCGCTACACTGCTCAACGCGAGTTTGCTCAAACGAAAATGCCAAATGATGATTTATTCAAAATCGTTAGCATGATCTACGAAGTAGTACCGGATATTCTGGCAGCAACAGGTAAGGTGAAAAACCCTTGGCCAAACGTAGATGCACATAGTGGTCAGTTACTTACACATTATGGGTTTGTAGAATACGAATTCTACACTGTACTCTTCGGTGTTGCACGTTCTCTTGGAACATTGTCTAACTTAATCTGGGATCGCGCGATGGGAATGCCAATCGAACGTCCAGGTTCAACGACAACTGATCTTTTGAAAAAGCAGTTCGAAAAGTAATTTTTCGGCAATTAGAAATAGGGAAGCCTCGGGTCATTGACTCGAGGCTTTTTGTTTGTATATGAGTGTTTTAGTAAACCAAGTTTCGTATATTTGCACCCCTTTTGGACACGAAGCATGCTTCCAAATGGGACGAAACTTAAAAATCCACTCTCGTGGACCAGTGGGAAGAGCATGCAAGGTCCTGGGATACAAGTAAATCTCTCATGTCAGAAGAGAATCAAGTACCACAAGAAGAGGTACAGCAAGAGACTCCAGCTCAGGAGGCTCCAAAAGCAGAAGAAACAGTACAAGAAGCATTCAGCTGGGCTGATGTAGAAGGTACAAACGACAGTGTTAGTGCTGAGCGTCAAGAATTGACAGCTTTGTACGAAGAAACACTAGGTTCTTCTGTTGAACACCAGGTTGTAGAAGGTAAAGTAACTTCTAAAACTGATCGTGAAGTAATTATTGACATCAACTCTAAGAGTGAAGGTGTAGTGAGCTTGAACGAGTTCCGTTACAACCCAGAGCTTGCAGTAGGTGATACCGTTGAAGTATTGGTTGATCGTCAAGAAGACAAGTATGGACAACTCGTTCTTTCGCACAGAAAGGCTCGTTCTATCAAGGCTTGGGATCGCGTTAACGAAGCACACGATAACGATGAAATCGTTAAAGGTTACGTTAAAGCTCGTACTAAGGGTGGTATGATCGTTGATGTGTTCGGACTTGAGGCATTCTTGCCAGGTTCACAAATTGATGTGAAGCCTATCCGCGACTACGATCAGTACGTTGATAAAACAATGGAATTCAAAGTGGTTAAAATCAACCACGAATTCAAAAACGTTGTGGTTTCTCACAAGGCGCTTATTGAAGCAGATCTTGAAGAACAGAAAAAAGAAATCATCTCGAAACTTGAAAAAGGTCAAGTACTCGAAGGTGTTGTTAAGAACATCACATCATACGGGGTATTTATCGACCTTGGTGGCGTAGATGGTTTGGTACACATCACTGATCTTTCTTGGAGCCGTATCAACCACCCGTCTGAGGTTGTTGAATTGGACCAAAAGATCAACGTTGTAATCTTGGACTTCGATGAAGGCAAGACTCGTATCCAGTTAGGTCTTAAGCAACTAGAGAAGCACCCATGGGATGCTCTTGATGAGAACTTGAGCATTGGTGATAAAGTAAACGGTAAAGTAGTAGTACTTGCTGATTACGGTGCATTCATCGAAATCCTACCAGGAGTTGAAGGTTTGATCCACGTTAGTGAGATGAGCTGGTCTGCACACTTACGCAGTGCTGGTGACTTCATGAAAGTTGGTGACACAGTAGAGGCAGAAGTATTGACTTTAGATCGTGAAGATCGTAAGATGAGCTTGGGTATCAAGCAACTTACTACTGATCCATGGACTGATATCACTACGAAATACCCACAAGGTTCACAGCATGTTGGTACCGTTCGTAACTTCACGAACTTCGGTATCTTCTTAGAGCTTGAAGAAGGAATTGATGGTTTGATCCACATCTCTGACTTGAGCTGGACTAAGAAAATCAAGCACCCTTCTGAGTTCACAACTATCGGTGCAAAACTAGAAGTTGCAGTTCTCGATATCGATGCTGAAAACCGTCGTTTGAGCTTGGGTCACAAGCAGATTGCTGACAACCCATGGGATAACTACGCTACAGTATTTGCAGTAGGTTCTACGCATACTGGTACAATGGTGAACTCTGGTGATAAAGGTGGAGACGTTAGTTTCGCAAACTTCGAAGGTATCGAAGCTTACTGTCCAGCACGTCACATCACTAAAGAAGACGGCGCGAAGCTTGAAAAAGGCGAGTCTGCTGAATTTAAAGTGATTGAGTTTAACAAAGACAACCGTCGTATCGTTGTATCTCACGTAGGTACGTACAAAGAGGTTGAGCTTAAGAAAGGTCGCAGTGGCGGCGGTGGTGGTAACAAAGGCGGAAACGTTTCTGTTCCTAACCAAAACGTAGAGCGCTCAACTATGGGTGATCTAGACGCACTAGCAGCTTTGAAAGAGCAAATGGAAAAAGGCGGAAAATAATTTCCTTCTCAAATCCTAATATTGAAACCCTCGAGCATTGCTCGAGGGTTTTTTTTGTCGAATAAGTTAACTTCGAAGCATGAAGATTAAAGAGATAATACAAGAGCTAGAGTCGATAGCTCCGCCGACTTTACAAGAGTCTTACGACAATAGTGGATTGCTCGTGGGAAACAACGATTGGGAGACTGATGGCGTCTTAGTGGCGCTGGATTGTTTAGAGTC
>CBFHKC010000057.1:0-6915 GCA_965656315.1 uncultured Schleiferiaceae bacterium
TCAAAAGTCAGAGAAGCATCATTGAGTTGAAGCTTCTCTAAGGAGCCGCGAAGCTCTTCGAATTCTTCGGTTTCCACAGGGTAGATACCTGCGAAGACCATCGGTTTTACCTCTTCGAAACCGTCGATACCTTTCTCGGCTGGACGTTCTTGACTGGTGATGGTATCACCGACCTTTACCTCTTTTGCATCTTTGATACCCGAGATGATATAACCTACATCTCCAGTTTTGATTTCTTTGGTAGGGAATTGTTTGACAAGGTTCACTCCGATCTCATCTGCTTCGTAGTTCTTGCCTGTAGACATGAATTTTACGCGCTCACCTTTCTTGATGGAACCGTTTACAACTTTGAAAATCGCTTCAATTCCACGGAATGGGTTGTAGTGACTGTCAAAAATCAAGGCTTGAAGCGGTGCGTCTGGATCTCCTTCTGGAGCTGGGATGCGATCGATAATCGCTTCAAGTATTTCTGGAACACCTTGACCTGTTTTTGCAGAAGCGTGGAGAATGTCTTCGCGTTTACAGCCGATCAGGTCGATGATTTGATCACCGATCTCCTCTGGATTTGCGCTTGGCAAATCAATCTTGTTTAGAATTGGAATGATTTCCAAATCGTGCTCAAGAGCGAGGTAGAGGTTTGATATAGTTTGAGCTTGAATACCCTGTGCAGCATCAACAATCAATAGCGCACCTTCACATGCAGCTATCGAACGAGAAACTTCGTAAGAGAAATCTACGTGTCCTGGAGTATCGATGAGATTGATGGTGTAGCGTTCGCCATCGCGCTCATGGTACATTTGAATCGCGTGTGATTTTATGGTAATACCACGTTCACGTTCGAGATCCATGTCGTCGAGCAACTGATTTTGCTTTTCACGGTCGCTTACAGCAGCGGTTACGTCTAACAATCGATCCGCCAACGTTGACTTTCCATGGTCGATGTGAGCGATAATACAAAAATTGCGGATGTTCTTCATAGCTTGCAAAAATACGCTATTGCGGTGTTTCTCGCACCTTCTTGGGCAGCTTTTGCCACACAAGTTCATAGCTGGTGCGAATCATGTCTTTTACGAGGCCCATATCGGCGTAATGTTCGACTATAACGGTGTTCCAGTGCTGCTTGTTCATATGGTATCCTGGGATAATCCAATCGTGTGTTTCACGCAGCTCAACGTTCAGTTCAGGATCGTTTTTCAGGTTCATTCTGGGCGGTTGTGCATCCAGGCTTAAAATGGCAAACATTTTTCCATGTACCTTAAACACGAGCGAGGTTTCATCAAAAGGAAACCCTTCGGAGGTAAACGGAAAACTCAGGGCCAATTCTCGAAGTTCTTCATGATTCATACCCGAAATATACGACTGAAACTATTGAAGCTCCGCAGTAGTACTATCTTTACGCTTATGGAGAAAGTAGTAGATATTGCCACGTGGAATAGACGAGAGTCCTATGAGTTTTTCAAGGAATTTCAGGACCCATTTGTAGGCATCGGAGTGGATATTGAGGTCACAGATTTCTATAGATTCTGTAAGTCAGAAGGTATCGGTATCCATCATCCTTTGTTGTATGCAACCCTTGCCGCTGCGAATGACTTCGAGCCTATGGCACTTCGACGCAAGGGAGAGGGCGTGGTGCTCCATGATACGATTGATATGGGATGTTCGGTGCTAAAGAGTGACCAGTCCTTCACTTTTGCCTATTACGATTGGATTCATGGGGAATCCTTTGAAGATTTTCTATTACGTTCTACTGAGATCACTCGTGCTGCAGCTAAGGGGATTCCTTTAGACCCTCGACCTGAGCGCACGAATCTTATTTACGGTACGACATTGCCTTGGGTGTCGTTCACCTCATTTTCACATCCTAAACAAGGTGGAGGGCACAGCATTCCAAGAACGGTATTTGGAAAAATATTTGAGCGTGATAGGAAGTGGTATTTGCCGTTTCACCTAGAGGTCGATCACGCCTTGATGGACGGTTTAGACATGTCCATGTATTTATCGAAAGTCGAAAACCAACTTCGAGCGTTGGCCGAACTTTAGTCGATTCCGCCCAAAAAGTCTTCTTGATCTAGGGTCTCGAACGGATCCCAAAGATGGGCGCTGAAATTGATAATTTGATCGTCGACGACTTTCACGCCTTCGCTCTCGAGAAGATCTTGCATGAGCGTCGATCCGCCAAAGAAATGCTTTCCTGTAAGGACACCGACACGGTTGACTACGCGATGGGCAGGAACGGAATTGTCATTGTGAGAAGCATTCATCGCATAACCGACCACTCGAGCTGAACGGGCGGCACCTACGAATCGGGCAATGTGTCCATAGGTGGTCACTTTGCCCTCCGGAATCTGACGGACGACGCGGTATACTTTCTCGTAGAACTCGCTCGCCATGTTATTTGAGCTCAGCCCAATGCGCCATAGCCTCTTGGATGCCATCGAGCTTAAAACGGAGGTAGGTGATGGCTTTACCTTGGTTGAGCCAAATGTTTTCGTAGTGGGTGATGACATCGAACAAGATGCCTTCATTCGGTTTGATCTGATCGTAAATATCGTGGTAGGCTTCTTCAACCTCTAGCCCAAGCATTTGAACGATGCCATGGGTATAGCCGTGCAAGAATTCGCTATCACATTTAAGATTTACTGTTCCGCCAGGCTTGAGGAATTTCGCATATTTCATCAAGTATTCCGGATGGGTAAGTCGGTGCTTTCCTCGCTTGTATTTGATCTGCGGATCAGGAAAAGTGATCCAGATTTCGTCTACTTCGTTGGGGCCAAAACACTGATCAATCCAGTCGATGCGCGTTCTTAGAAAGGCGATGTTGTCGAGGCCTTCTTCTGTAGCGGTTTTTGCACCACGCCACAATCGAGCACCTTTGATGTCTACACCGATGTGATTGCGTTCAGGGTGACGACGTCCATGCTCCACCGTATATTCACCTTTACCACAACCTAGTTCTAGAACGATGCCGTGGTCATTTCCGAACTGTTCTTGGGCCCAATTACCTTTTAGATTCAGTCCATTGCGTACCTCTTCGGTAGCAGGTTCTACCACATTTCGCATTTGCTCATTCTCTCTGAACTTGCGTAGTTTATCTTTTCCCATGGCGCAAAAATAGCACCTCTAAGGTTATTTTGTGGGTCTGAGTTCTAAAATCACTGCCACTTTCAAAGTGACCGTTTGTTTTTCGAAACCTAGTTCTTTGGGAGACCATGCTATTTCAGAGGCACTTTCGTTGAGCGTTCGTGCCTCGCTACGTACACCGGCCACTTTCGCTGAAAGGTAGTTCATACGGTTTTGGTCGATGCGTATTTGACGAACTCTGTCGTACTCCATACCGGTGTAACGGTTGGCCGCCTCGAGCTGATCAAATGCTCTTTTCATAGCGCGATCGATAAGCGCCAGCTCTAGGTCATCGACTTGGGTAACTTCGGTGGATACAATACGTACATTCGCAATGTTCGCCTGTTCTAATGCAATAATGACATCTCCAGCGGTTTGTGCATCGTGAACCACGAGGGCATATTTCTTGCGTTTAACCACGTCATCTTTACCGAAGAGCACTTCTTTTAAATTGCTGCCGATTTCCGTGACTGTTAATTGACTAGCAGGGTCAATTCCTAGCTCCTTCAAGGCATCGAGCGTTTGTGCTTCCTTTTTCTGTAAGTTTTCACGCGAACGCATATCGAGTTCGTTCAACCGGAGCTCCATGGTGATTTTGTCGGGTACCACAGCGGTATCTACAGTGATGTAGGTTTCAAACGTGGGTGCTTTTTGTACTTGGCCATGCATATGGAATGCAAGGGCGATGGTCAGCAAAAGGAGTAGCTTTTTCATAGGATTAGGATGTAAGGATGTACCCTGAAAAACGCAAAATGTATGCCGAAGGTTATTTGGCCCCGAGGATGCGGTATTTCCCTTTGAGCTTCAAGAAATACTTTTCGTAATATTCGTAGGAGAGGTAGGCGACTAGAAGTGTTCCTAGAAGTGTTCCTGCCCAATTCCAGCCAATCACAACGGCACTACTCATGCCGCGTGCATACAGTTTTTCACCGATAAAAATAACCCCATTGATTACGATCATGTGGTACATGTATATCCCATAGGAAATTTTACCGAGGCGTAGCGCCCAATTCGGAGTGATGCGCAATCGGGAATCGTGAGCGAGCGTTGGGATGAGCATGTTAAAGATGATCAGGTAAGCACCGTGTTTGAGCACATCTTGTCCGAAGTGGAACAAATCAGTGAAGAACACCGTAGCGAACAAGGCATAGATCAGTGCATTAGGAATGGGTGAGGTGCCAAAAAGTTTGATGCCTTTACGCTGGAGCATGCCCATGACGCCACCAGCAGACATGAAGAAGAAGACCATAATGTAGTCGCGTAGCAGCTCGAAATTTGGCAGGTGGAACAGGATAAAGTACAGAACGGTGAAGGTTGCTAAGCTGGTAAGATGTCGCTTGTTGGGGATCAGGGCAAATATAGGAGCGATGAGTAGGTAGAATTGTTCCTCAATTCCGATCGACCAAAGGATCAAAAGTATACTCCCAGGGTCGTGGAGGTGGTTGAATACATTGGGCAAGAATGCGACGTTCCAAAATACGGCTTCACCAAAAGAATAGGGAGGTGCGTCCTGTATCCCAAGTCCTGGGAAGATGACAAAATAAGAGAGTAGGCCTATGGCAAGTACGAGGTAATAGACGGGATAAAGACGCAGTATTCTCCGAAGATAGAATTCTTTGATTGCGATGCGACCGGTGGTGTAGCGCTCGTCATACAATTGGCCAATAATGAGGTAACCGCTTAGGGAGAAAAAGACAAGAACTGCTTCTGGTCCACGCTCGAATAGTGGTAGTATGGGAAGGTTGGGAAGCCCGAGATTTTCTGAAAATGAAGCGACGTGAAACACGACCACAAGTAGGGCGAGAAATCCGCGTAATGGGTCGAGGTTTTTAAAATACATGCGCCAAGGGTTTTACGAATCGTCTCGTAAAAGTGCGTCCCTTTTTTCGCTTCGATGGAAGAATTAGAACAGATGCCGAAAATTAGAAACTATAGGGTTACTTCCAGGTGGCGAAGGGGGTTTTGGACAAAAAGGAATTGTAATAACGTACATTGTCAGAGACTTCCTGACCGGCCCAAGCAGGCACATCGAAGGCTTCATGCTCATCGGTCAATTCTATTTCCGCCAAGACCAATCCTTGATTCGAGCCTTCAAAAACATCCAGCTCCCAGAGCTTGCCGCCTACGATAATCTCATGTCGGATTTTCTCGATCGGCACATCGTCACACAGTGCCAACATCGCCTCAGCATCATCGCGGGGAATCTCGTATTCAAACTCTGCCCGGCTCACTCCGCTTGAGCGGCCTTTGACCGTTAAAACACCTTGATCTCCTTTGATGCGAATGCGCACCGTGCGATCTGGATCGGTGCTGAGGTAGCCTTGTTTGATAACGATCGACCGACGCACGCTGTCTTTCCATGAGGTGTCGCGCACTAAAAACTTACGTTCAATTTCTACAGCCATGGTTTAAAATTCTGGTTCTGCGTGAATGCGTACCATCTCTTTGGTGGTAGGGTGCATAAACTCGAGGGTTTGGGCATGGAGGTGTAATCGGTTACCGATCACCCCATAGAGTTCGTCGCCGACCATAGGGAAACCAAGCCCTTCGGGATGCGCACAATGTACGCGTAACTGGTGCGTTCGTCCGGTGATCGGCTTTAAGGCCAATCGTGTTATGCCGTCTTTTCGCGAGAGCACCGTGTAGTGCGTTTCGGAAGGCTTCCCAGTTTGATGACACACCATTTGACGAGGCAAATCGTAGTAATCTGGGGCTAAAGGCAATGAAATGACACCGGTGTCCTCTGCGACGATGCCTTGTACTTCGGCGATGTATGTTTTATTTACCTGGCGCTTGATGAATTGGCGCTGCATGCGCTTGTTCGCCTTCGGATTTAAGGTGAACATCAAAAGTCCCGAGGTGCTCATATCTAGGCGGTGCAACAATATCGCCCCTGTAGCATTCGGGTACATAAGTTTCACTCGTGTCAAGGCTGAGTCTTCGATCTCCACACCGGGAACAGAAAGAAGTCCGGCAGGTTTATTCACGACCACTAGATCGTCATCTTCATACACGATTGGCAGTGGCTGATCTTGCCCCAAGGTCAGTAGCGGATTTTCTTCAACATGCAACCCTTCGAGCATGTGTCCTAGAATAGGTCGACATCTTGAAGCACAAGCCGGGTAGAAGAATTTGTGACGGCGCACCTCTTTATCTGGTGCGCTTCCCCACCAAAATTCACCCATACAAATAGGTTTCAGACCGTTTTGAAAGGCATATTGTAACAATTTCGGGGCACAACAATCTCCAGATCCACTGGGCGGATGGCGCAAGTCAAAATCGGGGAAACATTCCGAAAGTACTTTGTCTTCCCCATGAGCATTTAGAAAGACATAGTGGTCGAATATTTTGCGCTGCAAGGCATTGGATTTCTCCCGACGCTGGTGCTTTGCCTGAATGATTTCTTCATCATATCTAGCCAATTCAGCTTCCAACTCCGCCTGCTCAGCAACCCACTCTTTACTGCGGTGCTTAAATGCAAGCTGCCCCTGTATGCTCTCCTTTGCTAGTCGTTCACACACGGCATCAAACTCCACTTCAGGCAAGGTTTTGCGTACGCTCTCACGGTATTTCTGACGTGCCTTTTTGGCTTCTTTGAGGTCCGCGCGACCGCTACGGAGCAATTCATTGACTTCGTCCAACCGTGTCTGGATCGCTGCGATTTTAGCCAAGCGCTCTGGATTCTGTTCCATAGCGACAATCTCTGCGCTCATCGCATTCAGCTCGCGTTCCCCTTGCTTGTAAAACGACTGCGCATCGTGAATATCACAGATGGGCGGAACAAACGTCCCTTCA
>CBFHKC010000058.1:0-6621 GCA_965656315.1 uncultured Schleiferiaceae bacterium
AATGTCATGGTGGAGAAGCTGGAGCGGACCGCGGTGGAATTGGCGCAGAGTGAACGGGAAAGTGCTTGGAAAGAGATGGCGCAGCAAGTGGCGCATGAGATTAAGAATCCGCTGACCCCGATGAAATTGACGTTGCAGATGATGGAACGTGAGCAGGATCAAAAGGAACTGCAAGAGATGGCTTCAAACTTGCTCGAAGAAGTGGAGTCGTTGACCCACATCGCAGAGGCTTTTTCACGTTTTGCACAAATGCCTGGACTTGTGCTTGAGGAGGCGGATATTGCCTACCTCTCGAAACGCGCAGTAGGCTTGTATGCCGACAGGGGTGTGAGTTGTATAGTTTCTGGACCAGTACACGTAAAAGTCGATACAGAGCAGTGGTCGCGCATTGTACATAACCTTGTGAAAAACGCACTTCAGAGCATTCCCCGGGATACGGACCCGGAAGTGGTTGTGAGTGTAAGTAAAGATGGTAAGGGCAGAGCCTTGGTGCGTGTACGCGATAATGGTGCGGGTATCCCTGCGGCCATGAAAGAACGGATTTTTGAACCAAATTTCACTACGAAAAGCTCGGGCATGGGTTTGGGCTTGGCGCTAGTGAAGAATTTAATAGAGAATTTTGGCGGTACGATAAGCTTTGAGTCCACGACGAGTGGAACGGAGTTTACGATGGTATTGCCTTTATCGAACCCTGAAACACAGAAGTAAACCATGGAAAATGTAATCGTTGAGAAAAGAGACGGAATTGGTCTAGTAATGATCAATCGTCCTAAGCAGTTAAATGCGCTGAACAAGCAAACTTTGGAGGAGATTAATGCCGCGTTCGAAGGATTCCGAGAGGATGTTGAAGTCAAAGTGGTGATTATGACAGGAAGTGGCGAGAAGGCGTTCGTTGCAGGAGCTGATATCAAAGAATTTGCTGGGTTTAGCGGCGAAGAAGGAACTGAATTGGCAAAGACGGGTCATATGACTGTGTTTAATGTGGTTGAGGAGTTTCCTAAGCCGGTTATTGCTGCAGTGAATGGATTTGCACTTGGTGGAGGATTGGAGCTCGCTATGAGCGCTCATGTGCGTATTGCATCAAGCAATGCTAAAATGGGACTTCCGGAGACTTCGTTAGGGCTTATTCCCGGGTACGGAGGTACGCAGCGCTTGCCACAATTGATCGGCAAGGGACGCGCCATGGAGATGTTGTTTAGCGCCAAAATGATCGATGCAGAGACGGCTTTGAGTTACGGCTTGGTGAACCAAGTGGTTCCACAAGAAGAGCTCCTTGAGGCGGCGCAGAAGATGGCATCTGGATTTATGAAAAATAGCATTGTGGCGATGGGCTTTGCGATCGAAGCGGTGAATGCTGGATTGCTCGAAGGGTCGGTCGGCTACGATGTGGAGGTGCAAGCCTTTGGTGATTGTTTTGAAACGGCGGACTTTAAGGAAGGCACAACGGCGTTTATCGAAAAGCGCAAGCCTGAATTTCCAGGGGCTTAAACTATAGCGATGAGTACAGTTTGGTTGCCAATTAAGCAAGAGCAGCGTCTAGACACGTTGGGAGAACTCGGTAAGGGTATCCGCGACGTATGGATTGCACTGCACGGTTATGGGCAGCTGGTTGCATTTTTTCAGCGTCATTTTCGCGAGTGTGTTACACCGGAGCGTGCGTTCGTTTTTCCACAGGGGCAGCACAAGTTCTATTTGAACGGAGTGAGCGGTCGAGTGGGCGCGTCTTGGATGACCAAAGATGAGCGCGAAAAGGATATTGAGAATCAGCGCAGATATCTCAGTGAGGTGATGCGTTGGGTTCGTGAGCAATGTCCCGAAGCACGGTTTCATCTAGTGGGTTTTAGTCAGGGCGTGGCAACGGGAATGCGGTTTTTAGGATACAGTCCTGAGGCCTTTACTTCGGTGCTCGCTTGGGCGGGAAGTTGGCCACCGGATCTAGATGCGAAGAGTTTGGAGGCTTTGCGTGACGTGCAGTTCCAAGGCTGGTTTGGTGACGATGATGCATTTATCGGAGCAGAGAAGCAGCGCGAGGTGCTGGAATGGTATAGAAAGGAATATGAATTGGTCCCAGAAGTGGGGTATTACGAGGGAGGGCATGCGTTTGATAAAGCAATCCTGAAGTCGGAAATTGAGCGTTTAGAGCGCTTATAATCAAATAGATAAGAGTATGGTACATGAGGTAGATCCGTGGATTACGAATGATGCGACCCTGTTTGGGATTTTAGCGTCAATGCTTGGGGTGATCTTTTACACTTCGAAGAGTTCGCACCCGCTGCTGAAGAAATTTTATAGCGTGATTCCAGGCCTATTGCTCTGCTATTTCCTACCGTCGTTGCTCACCACGTTTGAGATTATCGATCCTAAAGAGAGCCGTTTGTACTTTATGGCTTCGAGATATTTACTGCCGGCAGCGCTAATTTTGCTTACGCTCAGCATTGACTTTAAGGAGGTAGTGAAGCTCGGTCCAAAGGCCCTGATTATGTTCTTTACGGGAACGTTGGGTGTGGTTATCGGTGGACCGCTGAGCATCTTGCTGTTTAGTGTTATTGCGCCAGATGTGATTGGGGCGAACCCAGAGGAGATTTGGCGTGGGATGACGACTATTGCCGGCTCTTGGATTGGTGGTGGTGCGAATCAAGCCGCGATGAAGGAAGTCTTCGAAGTCAGCGAGGGAATTTTTAGCGCCATGGTGACCGTGGATGTTTTAGTTGCTGAGCTCTGGATGGCCTTTTTGCTGGTTGGTGTCGCGCGCTCCAAGAAGATCGATGCAGCGTTTAAGGCAGATGCGAGTTCCGTAGATGCGCTGCAAAATAAGATGGAAGCGTATACCGCGAGCATTAGTAAAATCCCAACGTTTAACGATTTGATCTACATCTTGGCATTGGCTTTTGGAGCGACGGGATTTGCACATTTGGTGAGTGATTTGATTGCTCCGTTTATTTCTGAAAACTATCCGGGTCTCGCGAAGTTTAGCTTGACTTCAGGGTTTTTCTGGCTCGTTGTGGTGGCGACTACGGTGGGAATTGGCTTGAGCTTTACTAAGGCGCGCAACCTCGAAGGAGCAGGCGCATCGAAAGTGGGCTCCGTTTTCATCTACATTTTGGTCGCGACCATCGGGATGAGCATGAACGTTCGCGAAGTGTTCGAAAACCCTGGACTGTTCGGTGTAGGCCTGGTCTGGATGATCATTCACGTAGGTCTTCTGTTCCTCGTGGCAAAAATTATTAAGGCGCCCTACTTCTTCCTTGCAGTAGGTTCTAAGGCAAACATCGGGGGCGCGGCAAGTGCTCCAGTAGTTGCCGCGGCGTTCCACCCGGCACTTGCTCCAGTTGGGGTGTTACTTGCGGTTTTGGGCTATGCGTTAGGTACCTACGGGGCGTATATCTGTGGTTTGTTAATGCAGGGGGCCGCGGGTGTCTATTAACGAAGTACATATTCAGAACGGGCGGGAATTTCCGTATCCATTTCGCTTTTACCTGGTGATTGCTGTAGCGGTGATCGGCACGTTTCTTACGGGCCAATTCTTAGCGCTCGCCTTTGCGCTGATCGGCGGCTACGGCCTTACCGCACGCAGAGGAACCGTCGTACGCTCAGGCTCCTACAAGCGCTATTTTTCTGTGTTTGGAGTGCGTTTTGGCAGCTTCGAAGCGTTGCCGTCAGAGGCAGCTTTGGTACTATTGAATGTGAACTACACTGTTCGCGGAGGTACGCACGGTGGTCAAGTCAGCATGCAAAACGAAGGCATGTGGGAGCTGTTTTTAGTAAATGCAAAGCATCGCGGGAAAATCAGTTTCGGTAAATCGGAAAATAAATCAGAACTTGAGGACAAAGCGGCAGCAATTCAAGGGCTTACAGGGGTGCGATTAGAGCACTATAATCCAACTATTTCACCTAATACACGCCGTAGAAAAAGACGATAATCATGAAAAAATTAGCAGTAGTTGCCGCGATGGCATGTTCCGCAATGCTGGGGGCTCAAGAGCTCCCGTCTGATGCAAAGGATGTGATCAAAAGCTTGTACAATGAAGCATTAGGGGAGCAGCAAGGTTACCAGTGGCTCAAATACATGTGTGAAGAAATAGGACCGCGACCTTCGGGTTCTGAGGCAGCGAACCAGGCAGCGCGCTGGGCGCAGCAGGTCATGCTTGATGCTGGTGCTGATACAGCTTGGTTGCAGCCTGTAGATGTGCCAAAATGGTACCGAGGCGATGAATGGTCGAAGGTATATGCCGGCGGTGAACCGGTCGCATTGCCAACTACAGCCTTAGGAGGAAGTGTACCAACGCCTGCAGAAGGGGTGCGTGCCCAGGTGGTCGAGGTCGGATCGTTCGAGGAGCTCGAAGCGCTTGGTGAGGCAGGGCTAAAAGGTAAGATTGTCTTTTACAATACATACATGGACCACAGCAAGATTAGTACGTTTAATGCCTACGGTGGTGCTGTGAAGTACCGCTGGGCAGGTGCTATGGAGGCCGGAAAATATGGAGCGGTTGCGACGGTGATGCGCTCAGTAACCTTGTTGCGTGATGATTTGCCACACACCGGGGCGATGAGCTATGGTGAGAGCAAAGTTCAGGTGCCTTCAGCTGCGATTTCGTGGCAGGCTGCGGACAAGCTCTCGGCAATGCTAGAGGGTGGAGAATCGATTGAATTGGAACTGTTTTTAGACTGTGGTATTCAAGGACGTGCGACGAATTACAATGTCGTTGCCGATTTCAAAGGCAGCGAAAAACCTCAGGAAATTATGCTAGTCGGCGGACACATCGACTCGTGGGATCTCGGTCAAGGCGCTCAGGATGACGGCGCTGGATGTGCGCATGCCATGCAAGTTCCAGCGCTGATGAAAAAAGTAGGCTATCAGAACAAGCGCACGATTCGTGTAGTGCTTTGGGCGAACGAAGAATTCGGTCTGGACGGAGCGAAAGAATACGCACGCTGGGCACGTGAGAATGGAGTTCACCACTGGGTAGCGATGGAAAGTGACGGCGGTGGCGATGTTCCGCGCGGTTTCGGTGTCAGTGCCGATGACGAGCGTTTGGAAGAGTTGCGTGGCTACAAAAGTCTGCTCGTTCCTTATGGACTTCATGTGATGGCCAAAGGTGGCGGCGGTGCCGACCTCAGTCCGCTCCGTGGCTATGATAATTTTTTCATCGGGTACCGCCCAGAGTCGCAGCGCTACTTTGATTTTCACCACAGTGCACGCGATAATATCGATGCGATTCACCCGCGTAGTTTAGAAATGGGGGCCGCTTCGATGAGTGCCTTGTATTATATTTTAGACCAATTAGACTAGTGCGGAACGCGCATTTTGTGGGCACCTAGATTTCCCTATTTTTGAAGGGTTAACTCTCCCATTCTATGAGCAATAGCTCCACCATTTTAACAGACGCTGCTTGGCAAGTGATCGAGCGCAGTGCTACTCCTTTTGGATTTGTTGCAACGGCACAAAACAAGGATAATTACGCTCGATTGTGGTCCCGCGATAGTGCGATAACCGCCTTAGCGGTACTCGCGGGCGAACGTGAGGATTTGTATCCGACCGTTTACAAGAGCATCGTCAACTTATTAGAAGCCGTGGGCGATCGCGGTGTATTTCCTTCGAACGTTAGTTTCTCGGACCAATTTGAAAAGACTGGCACCAGCTATGGCGGCCCTGTAGGCCGAACCGATAGCCCTTTTTGGTGGGGCATCACGGCGTTGAGCTATTTGGAGCGTGTGGAAGACCCAGCGCTTGAGAAACGCGTTGCTGCGCAGCTTGAAGTGATTGAGGAAAGAGCGTACAGCTGGGAGTTTAACAATAAACATTTGATGTATGCGCCGGCTTCGAGTAATTGGGCCGATGAATATCCTGTGGAGGGCTACATTCTACTGAACAATGTATTGCGGTACTGGATGCTGCGCAAGGCGGGGCGTCTCTGGAGCCATGAGGGTTACGCGCTCAAGGCCGAGCAGATTCTTTTGTCGATCAAACGTCACTTCTTCGGTGAGCCGGCTGATGCGCCGCACCTTTTTACCGCGGCGCAGGACGAGCGACTTGCTCAGCTCGAAGGTGGCGATCGCATTCTAATGAGCTTCACACCAGGGGCGCTGAACAACCATTTGGATGCGCTCGGGTTGAGCATTGCTTTTTTGGTCGGTGCGGCCTCAGAAAGTACGATGAATAAGGTGTTTGGGCGCTATGAAACAGGGCCTTGGCAGCGGGGCTTAACGCCTGCACATTGGCCCATCATAGCACCGGGCCATGCGCTGTGGGGTGCGATAGAAACGAATTATTCGTATGCGTTTAAAAACCACCCGGGACATTTTCACAACGGGGGTGTTTGGGGGCTGACTCAGGGCTTTGCGGCGGCGATGTTACGGGAATTGGGCAAGGACAACTATGGTGTTTTTGACACTTATCAGGCGCTTCTAAACGATTCCATGGCGGCGCATCCGTTTGCGGAATATTATGCGTATCCAGACCTTGAGCCGGGCGGGGTGCACAGCTTGTGTTTTTCTGCGGCTTCGTATTTGCTCGCGGAGCAGGCAGGCAGTAGAGCGTTCAAGTCCATTTTTGAGCGTCCGAAGGGGATGGATGCGGCCGAAACCGAGCGTATTGCTCGGGGCTTAGCGGCAGAGATTATC
>CBFHKC010000059.1:0-6593 GCA_965656315.1 uncultured Schleiferiaceae bacterium
TTAAAGAGTCGTTACACCCGGCACTATTGGAGATATGAACTGTATACTCCCCTGAAGACAGGTTGGTACGCAGCGCGTTTGAGCTGTTGTTGTCGAGCCAGCTTAAGGTAAGTCCGCTCGCATTGATGAGCTGAATCTGTCCATCGGTAGTATAGCTACAAGATGGAGTTAGTACAGTGTCGAGTAGAACGTTGTTCCAGTTGGTGTCCGCAACTAGGGTAACTGTGGAGTCGATCTGACACCCGGCATCATCTTGAATAGTGAGTGCGTAAGTACCTGCTAATAAACTATCAGCTAGTGATGTTGAAGCCGTACTGTTTACAAAGTAAGAGTAGGGCGCTGTACCTCCTGTCGCATCGAAGGTGATGGATCCATTTTCAGCATCTAAGCATGAAGTTGCGGTAAGCGACACCTCATCCCAAAATAGACTGTCTCTTGCGGGAACTAGAGCGGTTAAAGAGTCGTTACACCCGGCACTATTGGAGATATGAACTGTATACTCCCCTGAAGACAGGTTGGTACGCAGCGCGTTTGAGCTGTTGTTGTCGAGCCAGCTTAAGGTAAGTCCGCTCGCATTGATGAGCTGAATCTGTCCATCGGTAGTATAAAAACAAGAAGGGGTAAGGACAGTATCCAACAGGACATTATTCCACATGTTTGTATGGGCTATGGTAACCATAGTGTCGGTGGAACATAGATCGGCTGAATCCTTAACCATAACATGGTACGTCCCCGGTGATAATCCTGTGACATTTGGAGAAGAGTACAATACGGAATCTATGTAGTATGTGTAGGGTGCTTTTCCTCCGGCAGAGTTTAAGGTTATTCCTCCATCGTTTGCAATATCACAGGATGCGGAAGAAACAGAAGTGCTTAGTGATAATGCCTCGGGTTCAAATAGAGTGACACTGAGGGAGTCTTCACATCCATTAGCATCTTCACAAACTACTGTGTAGGTTCCCGCAGCCAGGTTACTCGCTAAAGCAAGTGAATCTCCATTGCTCCATGAATACTCAAAAGGAGATGTTCCATTAGTAACTTGTAAGGCGATAGATCCCGATGAATCATTCTTACACGCTGGATCATTTCTATTACTTAACGATAGAGTTAGAGTACTCCCTTGAGCGGCATTAAATTGATAGTCTCTTTGAATCTTTGATAATAGAAGACCGTTACGGTATTCCTCGACGAGTACAGCTACCACGAACTGCCCTTGCATATTTAAGTTGGCACTGATGACCCCAGTGTTTCCGTTGATAGATGCCGCTGGTACAGATGGCAGTGGTGATGCTCCGCTATATCCTGTGGCATAAGAAACAGAAGTAGAAATGGAAGTGTTGAGCGCATTTGTGAATTCGTAGTGTAAGGAATCTCCATCTGCGTCATACGCTGCGAACGGAATGGATAGAGGTGTTCCTGTTGCAATTACAGTGGGTGGGTTGAAAGTGAATACGGGTGTGCTGTTGCTGATTCCTACGCCAGAGGGAAAAGTCTCCGTTTTGTACGTCATCGAGGTGGTTCCTGGATTGACGAGGTTAGAAATTGAATAGTTTCTACAACAATCCGTGTAAGTAAATACAAAGCCATTGGTTACAGAGCCGGTATAGGTTAACGAGCCCGTGTACACTTTTTTTGAGACACAAAATACCGGTAAATTGGTTACACATGCATCATTTGGGCTTGGTACTGCGATTTCATTGCCAGGGGTTAAATAGGCACTACTGACGGGCAGTCCTGTTAGCGTATTTAGCATGTTCACAGTAACCCCTGCTGGATAGCCAAAAGTTCCTGCGCCGCAATCTTTGTATATCGTTAATGTGATATTATATGTTCCGTTGCCTGAAGTCGTGTACGAAATCTCTCCGCCTACGAAGTGCGTGGCCGATAACTTCTGTCCCAGTAGGAAAAGAGCAATAACAAGAATTAGCTTTCGAAACATTAAGTGCTTATTCGGAAGGATTTTTTCAGGTATGCGCCTATGTGGTCAGTGAATTTCACTCATAGGTATATGCATTTTGATTACCCATCAAAAATAACTAGAAAATCATAGAATCGTTCGTTCTTAAAATCTGTTTTAAAGAGCTGTATCGCAAGAGAATATTGATAGTTCAGTTTTCTTAATGTTCAGTTTAGTGGGATGTATCTTTGTAATCATTTTAGAACTGCCTTATTACCTCCAATTTGATATCTACCCCGCACAGCGCTTTACTGCGTACACTTCATTATTTTGATTTTTTCGATCATGCCCTTTCTTTGGAGGAGCTGCATCGCTTTTTGTCGGTGGTTGCTTCCGTGGAGGCCGTTCGTGATTCGGTGGAGCACGCGGTAGCAGAAGGTGTGGTGTATTCTGGGAATGGGTATTACGGTTTGCGCGAGGAAACTGTTGCGCTTCGTAAGCAGTACGAGGCCTTGAATGCACGAAAAATGCGTTCAGCTCGCAGGATGTCTCGGCTGATCCGCATGTTTCCTTTTGTACGCGGTGTCTATTTAAGCGGTTCTTTGTCTAAACTTGGCGTGCAATCAAAAGAGGACGATTTGGATTTTTTTATATTGACCGCGCCGAGCAGGGTATGGACCGCGAAGTTGCTGTTGATTGCGTTCAAGAAAGTGTTTTTGCTAGATTCGGAAAAGTATTTCTGCATCAACCTTTTGATGGATGAAACCAAGCTAAAGGTTAACAAGCAGAATCTGTATACTGCTACGGAGGTGGTCACGCTCGTCACGTTGCGTGGCAGCGCAGGAAGGGAACGATTCCTAGCTGCGAACCGGTGGGTACAGACTTATTTTCCAAATGTAGTGCTCCCGGAGCATTCTTCGCCACCCAAGCGTAAAAGGGGTGTTGTAGAAGGGCTGATAAACATGTTTTTTGGCGATCGCTTGGAGAGGTGGGCGCAGCGTAAATTTACTGCTCACATGAAGGCGCACACGGATCAGAAGGAAGGGTATTACGAGGCGGACTCGCACAGTTCGGCGTATTTTCCACAGAGCGTGGAGCAACGTCTTTTAGCACATTTAGAAACATTTGAAGATGATAAATAGAAAAGACCTTCTGGTAGCGATTAGCGCTGGAATAGTATTGTTTGTTGTGGCTGCGATTCGTCCGGTACACTATGCTGCGGAAACGACATTTTTTGTGCCGTTGACGCTGTTAGAGAAGCAGATAGCACAGAATGGAATTGGCTTTGGATCGCCTACGGAAGTGGATGCACACATCGAACTGATGCAAAGTCCGCGTATTGTGAGAATCCTCGAGGACCAATTTTCCTCTGATTTCACCCTCGATATTCGCAAGACGCGCAACGGGGCGGTTGCCGCTGAGGCTTTAGCGCCGGATGGGGTGTTGGCAGCTGAAATAGCTAACCGTTCTGTTCAAATTACCGACTCCGTGAAACAGCACATGCTGCGTCAGAATGTGGGCATGAGCTTTGATGTGATGGCAGCACGCGCAGCGGACCTTAAAAGTGAAGAGCAGTTGTTACGTCGGGCTTTGGATTCTTTGCGGTTCGAAGCACAGTCAGATTCGTTAGCCTTTGCAGCGCTGATTTTCAGGAAAG
The DNA here is from genome assembly GCA_965656315.1 of uncultured Schleiferiaceae bacterium. Taxonomy (GTDB): domain Bacteria; phylum Bacteroidota; class Bacteroidia; order Flavobacteriales; family Schleiferiaceae; genus UBA10364. Next base: position 3,555 of record CBFHKC010000059.1, read on the forward strand.
AACGTCAGTATGGAACGGTCGTGGTGGAATTGACCAAGGCGGAACGGAAATTGGCGGAGTTGAAAGAATATACAGCTGCTCCAGCGCCTAAATCGTACGTGATTTCTGCGGCGATTCCTCCGAAGCGACCATCGGGACTGCCGGCCTGGGCAATAGGTCTGGCAGGTGCAGCTCTAGCGGTCGTTGCGATGAAATTATGGGAATTTAGGAAGCTGTAATTTGGGCCGTACGGGTAGAGATATAGCAGTATTTGTGGGTATTCTGGGCGTGCTCGGTGGCAGTTTGTATGCGGATGTACACTGGCAACTGGTCTGGAGCGCATTCGGACTCGTACTTCTCTCCATCGCCATCTACTCCCGTGACCAATTTTTTCTCACCTACACCAGCATCGCGCTACTCGCGCCACTATCGGTAAAAATCGCATTACCCTTTGCCGACCTCTACCTTCCTGGTGAATTCCTTTCAGCGGCACTTGCCCTAAGCGTCGCAGCCAATTTCTTGATCGGTGGACACCTTTCTCTACTCAGGAAATTTCCTCTACCCGCACTCTGGTTGCTGACCTTTTTGCCGGGTCTCTGGTTTTCTGAGATACCAGCAACGAGCTTCAAATTCGTCGCTTTGAACGCGCTGTTCGTGGTCGCCTTTTACTACGGCGGCGTACTGCTGGCGGTACGTGGCAACCGCTTCCCCTTACTGCCCTACGCATGCGCCTTAATCCCCGTCGGCATTTTCGGCCTGTACCAATTCGCCCTCTACAACTTCAATCCGGTCACCATCTCCGGCATTTTCAAGCCCTTTTTCTACAGCCATACGATGTTCGGAGCAGTGGCCGCGTTTATTGCCGCCGTGGCACTCGCCAAAGCGCGTACCCAGCGCTGGTGGCTCCTGGTGGTACTCGTTGCCACAATCGCAGTGGGCTTCAGTACCTCGCGGGCTGCGCTGTGGTCACTAGTGTTTATGGGCGGCGTCTATGTGCTGATCCTGTTGCCAAGGATGTTTAGAGTGGTTGTGCCCATCGTGGTAGTAGTGGGTTTTTTCGGTCTCGGGGGTAAGGCTAAATTGGACGAAGCTTTTGCCTATAATTCGTACGAAAGCCATGATCCGCAGGCCTCCCTCGTGGAGAAGAGCATGTCGGTAACGAACGTGCAGTCGGATGCCAGTAATATCGAACGGCTCAACCGCTGGGTATCGGCGCTGGCTATGTTTAACGAGCGTCCCTTAACGGGTTTCGGCCCTGGTACGTACCAATTCACCTACATCCCCTTCCAAGAAAAGCGGCTCGAAAATCGCCTCACGGTCACCAACCCCAATTCGCCCCCACCCGGGTCGGGCGGTTCCGCACACAGCGAGCTACTCCTGCAGCTCAGCGAGAACGGGATTTGGAGTCCACTAATCTTTCTGCTAATGTGGTTCCGCTGGTTTTACTATGGCCTTTTCCGCAGCGACAGATCAAACGATTTACTGCCGCTATTTTTGGGGCTGAGCACCTATTTCTTCCACATGCAATTCAACAATTTCTTGAACCAATCGGTCTTTGCCTTCCTCTTCTGGGGAACAGCAGCCTATCTGGACCATAAAATACGTTCCCAACGCGATGAGTTATTACGATAAAGTAGGTACCTACTACGACAAAGACGCTGTGGATTTTGAGCAGCGTTACCACCAAAATCCTGCGTTGCAGCGCATTCGTCAGAGCTTTCGACAGCGCACAAAGTCGTACCCGCAAAGCACGGTGCTAGAGGTAGGGTTTGGGCCCGGTTTCGACCTGGTGCATTTCGCGGAGCAATACCCGGAGCGCAAATTTTACGGGCTGGACATCTCAGCTGAAATGGTGCGTTTGACGCAGGAAAAAATTGATCGCATGGGATTGCAGAACGCCTGGGTGGCGCAGGGGAGCGTGGAAGACATCCCGGACCGATTCCCCGGCGTGTCCTTCGACATGATTTATGTGTTTTTCGGTGCGCTCAACACGGTAAACGATCTCGAAGGTGCGTTCGCAGATCTGCGCGCGGTACTGGGCGCTGGAGGCCGCATGGTCCTTACGTTCGTGAACAAATATTATTTGGCCGGCACTGCGATTGAACTCTTGAAGCTCAAGCCGAAATTTGCCTTCGCACGCTGGAAAAAGGTGTGGGGCGGCTATTCTCCGACCAATTTTCTCGCGAGTCGCTGCTACCGTCCGGGTGTGATCAAGAAATTGGCCAAGATGGAGTGCGAATATTCCAGAGGCTATTCCATCCTGTATCCCGCTTGGTACTACCACAAATTTCACCGTCATCTTCCAAAGCGACTGCTGCAGATGTTGTGGGATGTTGATACGCGTATCGCCACCACCTCGCTGGGCAAGTTCGGTGAATACATGCTCTACACGTTTCGAAAGGACGACTAGGAATTAGTTCGCAGCTTCCAGCCGCTCGATCGTGTGTTGAATCAGTTCTTTTAGATCCGTGTGAACGGGCGCGTAACTCTCGCGCCATGCGGTATGCTTGGTCGTAACGGGCGTGTTCGAGGTGAGCGCCTCACACACCGTAGCTCCATGCTTTTTCGTGATGTCTGCGGCTGACACATCGGTCGTCTCGAGACCTAGCAACTCCGCGACCCATTGTGCAAACTCGCGCTGGGTCACCGGCTCGAAGCCATAGAGGTTCGCATGCTGGTTGCGCGCTCCTTGGCGCATCAGATGGACCAATTGCCCTGCGCAGTCCTCCACCGAAATGATCGACATGCGCTGCGTGCCGTCACCGTACACAGGAACCTTGCCATCGCGTATCGCTGGGCGGTAGAAAAAGTGCTCAAACCAGGAGTCGGGCCCTAAAATCCAGGCTGGTCGCGCAATGCGTACGTCCATCTCGCCCAAAGCTGAAGCCTCCGTCCATGGGCGTTCCGCATATTCGTAGGCGCGTGCATAGGCGATGGGTCGCAGCGGCGCACGTTCATCAATCACCGCATTTGTGTTGCCGTACATCAGCGTTCCACTGCAATAGACCAGCGTACATTCCGGGGCCTCGCGCTGCAGCACCGACAGCAGTCGTTGGTTTG
>CBFHKC010000060.1:0-6472 GCA_965656315.1 uncultured Schleiferiaceae bacterium
ATTCCTCCCGAGGACCAATAATTAAGGTGCCCAAGCTCCGTCGCCTGCAACAGTACATTTTGCACCGCTGCACCCGCCGCTGCAATGTGTTCCATATTTCTTAAGTTCCCCACAAAAGGTACCGGTTCCATCATTCGCTCTTCCGTCTCAGGCTGCTCTCCAAACACGTCGGGCAACCAGCTTACAGCGATCATCACCTCGGCAGCCCACAGCATATTCACCACTTTTCCTGCCGGGATTTCGTCCTTCTCAAGCACATCCGCAAGTGTTCGACAAGCAGCACTGTCTAAGGTGTACGCGCGAAAAGGCAAATCACTCGTCAGTCCACGTTCAGCGTCCTTATACCGTTCACTTGTTGTGTAATGATATGGGGCAAAAGAGGCTGCCTCGAGCAGTTGCGTGGTCAATTCCTTCTGTTGCTCCACACTCAAAGTCGCTTCCCAAGGCTCGGGTGCAATCACTTTATGGGTGCTGCGGTTCGAAATTGCTGAAAGTATAGGGTCCATAAATCATCGCATTGATTGGTAGTGATAACGTTTCAATCTCTTCAAGGTTTTGTGGGCAACTTCTAGTTCTCCACAAAACTTGCATCTCACTTGCCGATGGGCGTATTCTGATAACAGATTTTTTAACAACCCTTAATCATTTCAACGATGAAAAAAATTTGGATGGTGGCTGCAGCCACTACAATGCTCCTTCAGGTGAGCGCACAGGATTCGTCCACAGAAACACAAACCTTAGGCGTGATGATTGACGCACATGCCTTAGTAGATGTGGTCAACGAGAGTTTGGTCTTTGATTTAACGCCAAACACCCCGTCAGAGGCGGGTTTAGGTATGGATTTTAGTGCAAATTCAAAGCTTGATACCTACCTAAATTACTCATTAATGCTGAGTAACGGTGGCTTAGCAGACGGTTCTATTTCTGTGAAAGCATCGAACATTAAACCAGGGATAAAACTCTTACTGCAAGCGGATGGAACTGCTGCAAATAGTTTGAGCTCTGCGGTTCATGGGAAAATGGGTGATGTGGTCGCAACGTTCGATAAAACACAAGGCAGTGCACCGGTGGAATTAACGGCAACCGACCAGACGCTTATTGAGAACATAGGAAGCTCCTTTACGGGTGATGGAAATGGTAATGGCTATCAATTGACGTATATCGTCGCGCTGGACGATTACGCCTTATTGGATGCAGACGATGGTACTCAAGATGTGGGTACCGTTACCTACACGATCGCAGAATAAATTCTCAACCTAACCCTTGAAAGCATGTGCCTCTTTTCTGATAGATTCCGATTTATTTGGCTGCTTTTGCTGTTTGGACGCGTTCTTTTTGGCCAATTAGTGGTCGAAAGTGGCTTGAGTTTTAGGTTCAATAGCCCTCCCGGATCCTTAGCGCAAACCAGCATTCGATTGTACAACCCTAGCAGTACCCCTCAGGAATATCGTCTTGAGAAGATGGACATGAAGTCTGACTGTGATAGCGGCTACACCTATTTACCTAGCGATTCGTTGCCCTCGAGCAATGCTTCTTGGTTAGAAGCGGAGCGCTATTACGGTCAGCTACTTCCAGGCGAGCGGATCAGCATCAAGGTGCGAGTTTCCATACCTCATGATTTTTCAGGGCCATCTTCGCGCTCCTGTATTATGATTGAATCGGCTCCCGTTCAAGAGGAAGCGCTACCCAATCAGTTGAGTGTGAGAGTTAGATATGCAGTGGGCATGCTTTACCGCAATCCCTTTGAACGCGGCGAAGTGGTGTTAAAGGCGCAACGTTTAGACCTTGATACTTCTTCAGGCGTTTGGTCACTGCGCTATTTGAATGCGGGTAATGTGGACCGCATCGTGTCTTCTCGTATCCGCATTCTAGACCCCCAGGGAAAGGTGGTGTATCGATGCGATCAAACCCCGTCCAAGGGCATCTTGCCCAATCAGTGCCGAACGTTTGAGTTTTTCTCCAAACGTCCTGCAACTGCGAAGGCGGGTACGTACCGTATGGTGGTCTTAAGCGAGACAGATGAGGGAGAAAAATTCGGTCTCACAAAACAGCTTGATTGGTGAAATGGCTTTGTCTACACGCTCTGATGATTGGGGTCTTTCATTGTAGCGCCCAGTCTGCGAAGTTGTTGGAGGTTCGTGGTCCTTCTCGTGTTGAGGTAGGGGCGATCTGGCCGATGTCATTGACTTGGCAAAAGGCAATGGCCACCGGTGAAATGCAGCTTCGGATAGACGCTCCACAGTGGTTTACGCTGCTCGCCGCTCCTTCCCGTATGGAGGAGCATCAAGGCGCAACCACAGCTTGGATGACTGCGGATGAGTTTACTCCGCCTGGAAGGCATACGATCATTGCGGAGCTCATTCGTCCGGGTGCGTTACAGCCACCATTGCGAGGTGAGTGGACCTTAGAAATAGGTGCTCGCCCTCGAATCACCTGTGCATTGCTTGAAGAAGGGATGGACTCTACCAGGTATTGGATGTACAACGCAGGGAATAAAAAAATTGAACACGATGGAATAACCATCCGCCCTGGTGAAGGAAAAAGGCGAGCGATTGCGGTTCCTAAGGACAATGTATTGTCAATTGTGGCCCGGGCAGGGGAGTGGGATACGATCGTAGACATCGTACTAACGCCTTTCTTGGATTGGGAGTGCACGGAAAAAAGTGACACCTCAGAAGGTTGGTCGATGGATGGATATGCCTTCCAAAACTTCGTGGATTGGAGGAGAATACAACCTCAGTATGGACTGACAATGCGGGGGCAAAATTGGTTGTTTCGAGGGGATCTGTTGGCTTCAAGATCCTTGGGTTCGTTGACTTATGATGATTCGAATACACGAATTTCTATGGGGTACGGTTGGGGAAAAGCGGTGCCTTTTGCGCCGCCGGAATTGGCCCCGTTTGTGGAGGGTCAAACTGAATTTTCGAAAGTAAAGATGCGTGCTCGCTGGTCTACCTCTTCGCAAAATACCTCCTGTAGTTTTGAAAGTAAGCCGAACAACACTACTAGATATGGTGGTAGCTTGACGGTGTTTAAGGATCGCAGCAGTTCAGGTATCGCGGGCCAATTTTTTTATCAAAATCAACCCCTGGAAATTCATACGGCCCTTCAACCGGGTCTCGCTCAAGCCCATCTGCGCATTCGAATTCCCCACCTAACGATCACCGCTCGTGGGGCTAAAACGACTCCTCGGGCTGAACGTTTTTTAGCTTTTAGATCCCATGTTTCGAGCACTGCTGCAATGGATTTCGGTCGATGGACGCTCTACCATCAATTCGCTCATTTTGAACGGCCGAACGGTAGTTGGGCACAGCACTCGAGCAGTTGGGCAGCGTACCGCAGCAGTAGATTTGAGGCAAGGGTAATGCGCCATGCTTACGCCGTCAAAACGTTTTCCCCTAACTGGCAGATACGTTCTACTATGCGCGTTGGAGCTGTTCGTCTTGGAGGGCAAGCGCTGAGGTCCGAAGGGCGCTGGAAGGCAGTTCCTACATCAGAATATGGCGGTCGAAATTTCATGTTGCGTACCTCTGCCAAGTTCGATGCGAACGGCCGAGTTCAATTCCTTCAGGGCCAGATCCGTTGGAAATTGGGCCAGGGATATCACCTGTTTTCTACCTTGGAGCAGCAGCCGAACGCATGGCGCTATAGCACCCGTTTATCGAAAATATTCACACATGGGCAGTGCGCGATCATACTGCGTTCCGATGCTTCGGGAACCCTTTCCTGGCAAGGGACATTGAAGCGAAAATCTACAGGTAAATCCCTTGAGGGTCGATGTGTTGATGCGCAAGGGAGGCCAATCGCCGGTATAGAAATAATGCATGAGGGACACACATTGCGTACGGATACCAAGGGCCGATTCCGCTGGCGAAACCTCTCGCAAAACACGATCTCGTTCGAGATTCAAGCCGCGTCATTGCCATTTGCTATGGTACCAGATGGTGCATGGACACGACGCATAGATTTGATAGAACGCACCACCTCAGTTGAACTTACCTTTAAGCGAATGCGTGCTCTGCGCGGCCAATTCATCATTGACCTAAACCTACTTTTTGCGGTACCTCTTGAATTTACCGAGCACAGCATACGGCTTCGCTACACTTCAGGTGAGACGGTCATCCGTCCGATACGATCGGATGGCTCCTTCAGGATTGGCAACCTTCCTTCTGGAGAAGCGGCTGTAGACATGGTCCCGCCACCGAAGGGCTACACCTTCAAGCAAACTGTAGTGGTCCTCAGCGAGGAAATGGACCACCCTGATTTGAATATTTCCTTAGCACCCATCCAGGAATCCATCCCTTTCGAGCAATTATGAAACACCTTCTTTTCACTGCATGCTACGTTGCGTTCAGCAGCCTCTTTGCACAGTCCGTCTTGTATGAAACCCAGTCCAATCAGACCCTCAGCTTCGAACCCATACTTCTGGTGTCCGCAGCAATCAGCACTGATCAACTCTCTTCAAAGCCGCCCCAGATTTCAGGTCTTCCTGTACAATCTCCATCTATTTTCTCCACTATCCAACTGCGCTTCTCCATCAGTCCACCCCATTCCGGATCGCGAGTCATCGACATAGCGAAGACTCCTTTGGATGTAGAATATGAAATTGGCCTCGGCTTACTCTCGCTTCCAAGCCTTCCCGGGGTCCAATTAAACGTTGCCCCACTACTCAGCATAGATCCCACTCGAACCCCCATAGTCTACACCACCACAGGCGGCTGCAGTGGAATCGGTCAAACCGACGGTGTATTCTATTCACTTACCACAGATTTATCCACCACGGACTACTCCCTCTGGCGTTCAGGAAACCATCAAACCACGCTGCAATGGGACGTGTATTAAGCAACCTATTTTGTGCAATGTTGTATCTGTACAGTCCTGCTGTCACGGCTCAACTGCTTCGTGTCGAACTTTCGGCTCCATACATCGCCGTCGGCCCGGGCCAATTATCTCCGCCACACACCGCTGGTGCTGATTTTCCTACTCAAATGCTTTTGCCAACTTCAATCGAAATTTCTGTCGAGCAAATACCGCAAAACCTCACATGGTGCTTGTGTGCAGCCCATACAGTGGCCTTACCGGCTCCAATGAAATTGGCACTTTGGCCAGACGTAGCCAGCTTTCCTCCCCGAACACCAGGGACCAATTCATCCCCACAGCCGACCATACTCGCTCCCTATTTTAAGCCCATATTCTCACATACCGGTCCGCTCTATCAGAAAACCATGGAGCTGTATGTACTTCAAGCCACTGTATTGTCAGCCCAAGGCGATCACGACCTACCTATACTATGGCAGCTCCAGAAGGGGCCTTGCAACTTTCTTTAATCCGCCTCAGGAAATTCACTGGCATACTCTGTCCAACTCCCGTCATATACACGGTAGTCCTCTTTGCCTGTCACCCACTCGTACGCCAAGCCCAGCACACACGCTGTAACCCCAGAACCACAGGAAAAAACCAAATCATTCTCCCGCTCGGTGCACCGCTGCATTGCCGCCTCAACTTCGCGCTTGTCCTTGAAGTGTCCATCCTCAAGCAAATTGGCGAAAGGCACATTCACCGATCCGGGAATCGAACCAGATCGTAGACCAGCACGCGGCTCTTCGGCGCTACCGTCAAACCGACCTGCCGATCGAGCATCCACTAGCATGCACTGTTGCTCACGTCCTTCTGCCGTAATATAGCCGAGGTCCACCACGCGTTCTGTGGCTAAGTCAGCAACAAAATCACCTTCCTTACCGGCTGATGAATAGTCGTCTTCGATATCATATCCTGCGGCGATCCATCCGGGAAGTCCTCCGTTCAAAACGAAAACCCGCTCATGTCCGAACACTCTGAACATCCATCTCGCCCTTGCGCTGCTGAAAATTCCGCGGTCGTCATAGCACACAATGATGCTTTCAGAACCAATTCCCAATCCACGCGCTCCTGCCTGAAATTGTGTCACACTAGGAAACGCGTTCGGGTATTTCGCGGCCACATCGCTAAAAACACCTTTCAAATCAAAGTGCTGCGCTCCCGGAATCACGACTTTTTGGCCTCCATTCGTATGTGCTGGACCAGCAACGCTTGCGTCTAAGAGAACTAAATCGGGATGTATGAGGTGATCGGCCAGCCATGCTGCAGAAATAATTGGTGCTTCCATAAGGTGTGAATTTCAAATCTTATACATATATACATAAAGGCATCCATATGGCCTCCTTTTCGGATCAATTCCACATTTCTTCGAATTATCTACTATGGGTACTTGTGGGTATGGAAAACGGTCGTACATTTGCCGTCCGCAACAAGAAACGTTGTGGCTTTTTAGAAACGCCAGCGAAGTGCTGGGACACCGGTTCGAAAAAAGATTTCAGAAAATCGCCGAGAGTGTTGTGGGTGTTACAATTCGTTGTACATTTGCCGCCCGATCGAGAGATAGGAAATAGAAGAAAAGTTCTTTACATATTGGTTTAAGAAACAAGGAATGCAA
>CBFHKC010000061.1:0-4800 GCA_965656315.1 uncultured Schleiferiaceae bacterium
GGCTCTTAGGCGCTAAAGGGTGAGACGCAGGGTACGTCGAAGGATCAAGGTTATTTAGATCCGGGCCAACACCTACTGCGAAGCGAACCGCAGTAATGCTGTCGAGAGTTACATTACCTAAAGACACCGTGGTACTGCCGGCCAAAGCATCCACTAAAACGACTCCCTGGTAATCAAAAACAGAATCTGCATTGTATTCTACTTGAATGTCATCTATATAGTATTGAAGTCTTGAAAAAGTGAATTGGTTTCCGAGGTTATTCGTGCCCACTGCAGTGGTAGTCAATGGATCTTGACCGACCATATGATCGATATTCAAAACCAATTCCGTGCTTGTCTGAGCATTTAAACCTAACGACACCGCACTTAGTAGTGCAATTATTCCCTTTTTCATATGTCAATCTAATTTGGTTCAAAGCTACAAAATTCGTACCGAAAATATTGGTTTAAAAGTTAGTCCAATGCCCAATCGAGACCTAAGCTTTGGGCCGTCATACGAACACTTAACCGTTGAGGCTTTGGCAACTGCTTCGCGTGTCTGTGGTGCAAGTAGTATGCAAATGCATCGAAGACTAGTAAAAATGAGCCTTGAAAAATCAAGCTGTTTCCGTAGCCTCGAAATAGGGCCTCCTGATCGGACTGGTTCTGTGCCGCACTGCGCATCCACGCACCCGCTCCGATGTAACCCAAATCCAAGGCACTATTCACCAAAAAAATGCGTTCCGTTTTGCGCTGTTCACGCGTCATTTCTGCTAAACTCATCAGCTCCGTACTCTTGCGCGCCTTGAGGTAGCCGGGTACTGCCAATCCTAAATTTACCGTGTTCCACATCATGTTCATCTCATGGAAGCGTTGCACGGATTCGTCTTGTGCTGTGGTATAGCCGATTCCGCTGACGACGAAATTGGTCACCGCGAAACTGCCCAAACCGAGCATCAGATCTTTATTGATGGACTGGAATTCTTGTTGAAAATCCGCTACTTGAGCAGACATCGATTGTGCTATCCAAAGGACAGCGAACAGTGTGGTTTTTAGCTTCATAGAAACAGAACACGCAAACTGGGTGGGTGGTTCGAATGCAAGCATCGCTACTCACCGGCATAAAAAAAGGCGCCCGCTACGCGTTCGCCTTTTGATATTGTGGAGAAGATGGGATTCGAACCCACGACCTCTTGACTGCCAGTCAAGCGCTCTAGCCAACTGAGCTACATCCCCAACGAGGCGCAAATATAGTAGATAATTACAGAGCGAAGGATTTTCGAAGAATTAGATTCACAGTCCTTAACTTGGGCAGCTATAGTTATTTAGAACCCCGTTTTGTATGTCTCGTAAATTTCGTGCTGTTGTATGCTTCCTTCTCGTTGCTGGTACGGCCTATGGCCAATTATCGGTGAATGAATTTAGCAGCAAGCGTGGGTTTACGGACGAATATGGCGAGGATGTCGACTGGATTGAGGTGTATAATCACAGTTCGGATTCGGTTTTGTTGTCCAATTATTTCCTGAGCGACAACCCTAATAAATTGGGCAAGTGGAATTTTCCAAACCGCTACCTCGGGAGTCAAGAATGGATCACCATTTGTGCTTCGGGTCGAGAAAACACTGCTGTTCCGCACCACTGGGAATCGATCGTACGAGCGGACAATATTTGGCGCTACTGGAGCGGGCAAACGCCACCGACGAACTACGGTCAGTGGAACCAGCCGGGGTACGATGACAACGCCTGGAATTCAGGACCGGGCGGCTTCGGCTATGGCGATAATGACGACAACACGGTGATTGCACCGACCGCGTCCATCCTCTTGCGTAGGGAATTTGAGATTGCAGACGCCGGCGACCTCACACACCTGCTTTTCCACGCCGATTACGACGACGGATTCATCGCCTATTTGAATGGCGTCGAGATCATACGTTCTTCCAACTTTGCCAATTTCTCCCCGAGCTACAACGAATACACCACCATCGACCAGGAGGCCGTGGGCTATACCGGGGGCATTCCCGAGCATGTTCTTTTCGAGTCGGATGAGGTACAAGCGCTCGTGCACAACGGCACCAACACACTTGCCATTCGCGTACACAACGCCTCGGCGAGCTCTTCGGACATGAGCAGCAATTTCTTTTTGTCCGCAGGAATTTCCTCCGCGGGAACCAGCTATCAAACGCTGCCCGCATGGATCGTTCCGCCACTGGTTTTGCCGCACGCCGGATTTAAATTGGCCTCGGGAGAGACCATTGTTATTAGCGATTCTAACGAAGTGATCCTCGATAGCGTTTACGTACCGACCGACCTCACGAATACGATCAGCCGTGGCCGATTGCCGGATGGAACGGGGAATTGGTGCTATTTTAACCCGCCGTCGCCCAACCTCTCCAACGCCCAGAATACATGCTTTTCAGGGATCACTGCAGCGCCAGATGTTGATTTACCTTCAGGGTGGTATTCAGCACCGCAACGGGTTCTTGTCACCTCTCCTGCGAATACCACGTCCTACTACACTACCAATGGTGATGTCCCTGATATTTTTGACAGTCCAGTAACAGGACCTATTTACATCAATTCGAGCAGCGTTTTAAGTGTGCGTTCCTTCACCTCAAACGGACAAGGCCTGCCGAGCGCTACGGTAGATCGTACTTTTATCATCAACGAGGACAACCATGAGCTCCCCGTCATTTCCATCATTACCGACGAAGCGAACCTCTGGGACTGGGACAGTGGCATCTACGTCATGGGCCCAAATGCCTCCCCAAACTACCCCCATTTCGGGTCCAATTTCTGGCAACCCTGGTCCAAAAAGTCGCGCATGGAATATTTCGATGCGTCCCAAAAGAAACAATTCGAAGCCATCTTTGACCTTGAAATTCACGGCGGATGGTCTCGAGCTGAACCGCAAAAATCTTTTCGAATTGACTCTAAATCCATCTACACCGGAGACATCGAATATGCCTTAATACCTGGCAAACCAGAGCTCACCACTTACAACAACTTCAACCTGCGCAACGGCGGACAGCACGGCGCTTCCGACCGCATCCAAGACGCTGTGATCAGCAGACTCGCAAAGAATACATCCGTCGACCGCATGGGTTATCAAGCGTGCATCGTCTACTTGAACGGCGCCTATTGGGGACTCTATGGCTTGCGGGAAAAAATAGACGAGCACTATGTAGAAAGCAACCACGGCATCTCGAGTAAGGAAGTCGACCTGATGAACTGGGACGGGGCACTAGCCGGCTCAGCAGATCACTTTGCAGCGAGCTATTCCCTGCTTCAGAACACGCCCGCCAACGACCCCGGTTTCATAGACCTCTTCAGTTCCCGATTCGACATCGACAACTACATCGACTATTTCATCTTCCAGACCTACATCCAAAACCAAGACTGGCTCGGCATCGCATGGGGTCTCAACAACACAAAACTCTGGCGGCCCGACACCAGCGGCGGTCGCTGGCGCTATGTGCTTTATGATACCGACGCCGGATTAGGCCATTTCGGACAAAACATCTATGAAAATTACATCGAGCTCACTCGCAACCCAAGCGCTCCCAACCCCCATTCGGATCTTTTCGACCAAGCGCTCAACAACGCCGAATTCAAATGTCGATTCACTAACCGCTACAACGACCTGATCAACACCACCTTCAAGCCCGCCTCTTTCAACACCACTGTGAACGAACTTGCCATCTCCATCGAAGCAGCCATGCCGGACCACATCGCAGAATGGAACTCGCAGATGGGCCCTTACTCCGTGCCCGCCTGGGAATACCACGTAAACGACCTCAAACAATACAACAGCTCGCGCATTGCTACAGCGCGTCAGCATCTGAATCAAAGCCTCGGACTGCAAGGACAACATCAGATCAACCTCGAGAGCGCCCCAGCACAAGCAGGATGGATTCAGGTAAATAGTCTACAGCCAGAATTGCCTTGGAATGGGATTTATCACGGTGGATGCCCGGTGACCACAAAAGCGCTACCTCGCAAAGGGTTCATTTTCTCCCACTGGTCTTCGCCGCGCCCTGCGTACAACAACCGCAAGGCTGATTCCATCGAAGTCGCCGTGAACATGAACACGACTCTAATCGCCCATTTCGACTCTTGCCACAACGTGATCAGTGCCTCTATTTCTGCAAGCGAGCACCTCCTGCGCGGAACCACTCAACCCCCACTAACTAGCGCACGTTACGAATGGACCACAGGCGGACAGATAGTTTCCACAGACAGCGTCATTTACAACCCTACTGGAGGCCGCTACGACCTCACCGTCTACTACGATTCTTGCGAATTCAGCGCACCTGTCTTTTCCCTTAAAAAGGAGGACTACAGGCTGCGCCTCTTCCCGAATCCTACCACTTCTTCGATCCATGTCCAATTCCTTCAAACCACCGTCGAAGATCTTTCCATAAGCATCCACTCCACCTCCGGACAAACCCTCTTCAACTCGACCCTAAACCAGTTCATCGGGCAATACAACCGCACCATCGACCTCTCTCTTCCGAGCGGACTCTATGTGCTCTCCTTCCAAACTCCAAGCCGGATCTATTCTGAGAAATTTGTGGTGGTGGATTAGTGGACCAGCGAATAAAAAAGCCCTCCAACTTACGCTGAAGGGCTTTCTACAAACCAAAAGAGTAGTTTAAGGCACTACTCTAACACCTTTTTTGATTTTTATTTCACTCTAGGAGAAACTTCAACACGACGGTCTAAGCGATCGTTACCGCTATGTGTGCCGTCCCATTTCTGAACTTCTATTGCTTCTTCAGAAATACCCCATGAGCGGAGAAGATTCTTAATGTTTGCTGTTCT
>CBFHKC010000062.1:0-4134 GCA_965656315.1 uncultured Schleiferiaceae bacterium
AGGTATTGTTGTGCGCTCAGCTGTGCGGCAAATAGAAAGGCAACGGAAAGTAAAAGCTTCTTCATAAGTAATAGGTATATCTAGTTTAGTTGTCTAAGGCGCCTTCATTGACCCATTTGCGCAATTTTGCTTGGTCACATTCTGAAAGCTGACCGCTAGGAGGCATTAAGAGTGGGTCGCCATTAGGGCGTTGAACACGGTTCATGAGTGGGCCACCGAGCGCGGAGGTGCTGGCGTTTGTGTGTCCCTCGAGCGACAATCCTGCGGTGGGGTTGCTGTCGTTGTGGCACGAAGTGCAATTGGCCGAGAGGATTACGGAGACGTCTTGACTGTAAGAAACCGCCGCTGTTTCACAAGGGTCGCCAGTGCCATATTGGTCTTCTTCGTTATGTGCTGTACAGCTCCAGAGCAGGACTGTGAACGAGATAAATGCGAATGCGTGTTTCATACTAGCAATATAGTTATATAAACCAAAGTTCACCGTCTACTTCTTTAAACGTGGCCTCCAATGCTTCAACATAGCCCGCGAGCTGGTCATCGTAAACGTCTTTATGGGTACCGGTTTTGTAATCGATCACGAATGCACGTTGCTCAGAAGCGATGATAAGGTCAGGTCGTTGGGTTCCTTCAGGACCGACAATACTCCGCTCTACGTAGACAACGGCTTCATTTTCTTCGAGTGCTTTCCAAGCCGATTTTTGATCGAGGTCCCCCAGCACTTTTGCCGCGCGGTCTTGCATCGATTCTGAAAATTCTCCAGATCTGTAGAGTCGATCCAGCCCTGTGCTTTGCACTTCACGCGGGAGCTGAAGGATACGGTGGAGAGCTGTTCCCCATTTTCGCGCATCTGCTCCGCCTTCTTCCCAGCCTTTTGGCGCTGTGGTTTTCATACGTAAATGAGCTGGGGAAAAGTGTCCAATCCCGCCTTGGGTTGGCGTGTTTCGATCATGGGCTTTCTTTTGCCCTGCCGGGACCGGTGTTCCAATTCTTTTGCTGCCGGCGCCTTCTCCCCATTCGAGGTGCTCAGCGATGGCTTTTCCGAATTTCCCGGCCTTGTCTGCACAGAAGAACAAATGTAAACCAGCAACGGGGCGCGTCATGGCTACATAAATCATGTTCATCCAGTCGAAGTGATTTTCGTTGTCGATCTGAATGGCCAGCTCCTCTGGAAATAGTGCAGCCGTATCCTTGGTTTTTTTGACGGGCAAGCGCTCGAGTTCGTCGTGATGAGGGAATGGGATCCAATGCTCGGTGTCACTGTCCTTAAAATTGACTTCGAATGGCATGATGACATGTTCGAATTCAAGGCCTTTACTTTTGTGGATGGTCATCACGCGCACTGAAGGCATGTCCTCCGGTACGGGAACATTGCACTTCGGACTTTCCTCATTCCACCACTGGGGCAATGTCGCGAAGGTGCCGTCGTTGGATTGAAATTGGAAGAGCAGATCTAGTGAGGCGTCCACCATCGCGTTTGGAGTGTCCAGCAGCCCGAAGGTGTCGAAGACGCGCACGCCGAAGGTAAAGAGGTTCTCGGCGGCATCGAGCAGTCCAGCTGCCAGTGGGAAATACTGGACAAGTGCGGGAATGCCGCGGTCTACGACGTCTTTCTGGAAGGTAAAATGGTCGGCCTCTTTAGGTAAGGTCCCGAGCTTGGTTAATGCATAAGCGAGTTCGAAACGGGCAGGTTTGTCGCCGGCTTGCACGAAGAGTTTAGCTGCAGAAAGTATGAGGGCACTTTCATGGGCGTTCGAGAGCACGAGGCTGTCCGCGCTGAGCACGGGGATGTGTTTTGAGGTGAGGAAATTGGCCAAGCGTTTCCCCTGGGAGTTTCCGCGGACTAAAAGAGCGATGTCGTTGTAATCATAGCCCGATTTTAAGAGCTCCTGAATCCGATCTAGGGTCGCTTCGCAAATCAATTCTTCAAACTCCTCCGCACTGCGGCCTTTGCCTTTTTCGTGCGAGAAAAAATCGACTCGTACTTCCCCGTCATCTTCTGAAACCCGAGGTTTTTGCGCCACTCCTTCCGCGCTATAAGCCTTCACGTGATCGCTTAACGTTAGGGCCTCTGCCAATTTTGGAAAAAACGCATTGTTGAATTTTACGATGGCGCCATGCGTACGGAAATTGTTCTCTAGTTGTATCGTTTCTCTGCCGTAGAGTTCGTGACCTTGAGGCAGGCCTTCAAACCTGTTTGCAGGGTGATGTCCTTGCACCAGTGACATGAATTGTTCTGCGCGTCCACCACGCCAGCGGTAAATACTTTGTTTGGCGTCGCCCACGATCAGCGCACTGTTTTCGTTTTCATCTTTAGTAAGCGTGTGCTCGATCAACGGATGGATGTTCTCAAACTGCATGGTTGAGGTATCCTGGAATTCATCGATGTAGAAATGCCAGAACTTCTCACCTAGGCGGGCATAAATAAATGCTGTTGGCTCGCGCTGAAGCTCCTCAGAAATGAGCTTGTTAAATGCGCTCAGCGGCATGGTATTTTGGTTTTGCTGGATCTCGTCAAATTTATCGAGCAACGCACGGGTTGCAGCTAGCTGTTGCAGCTTGGCCGTAGCTAGCTTTAATAATTGCAATTTTGATTTCTGCGCGTCTTGAAACGCAAAGGCCTCATCACGCAGGGCTTCCCACTCTTGAATGCCGTCCTTTTTCGCGCGCGATTTCCAAACGGCAGGCCCTGCTTCAAGGTCATTTCTACGCAGGTTTTGCCACTCTTTGTAGAGATTTTTCTTTACCGTTGGAAAGTTCGTCATATCTGGGGTGCCCTCGTATCCATAGGCTTTAAAGTGCGCACGGACCTTGTTGGAGATCTGGCGTCCTTCTTTGATAATCTTGTCCAATTCCACATTTAACTCCTGCTCAATCTCCATCATCCGTGACGGGCTCGGCAGCTTTTTCAGGTGCTCATGGGCCCCTTCATTAAAGCTGTTCATCCCTTCCTTTTTCAGGGTACTGTCCGGGTTATGGCCCTTGTTACGATTCATTCGCTCTTGTACGAGCGCGACCAGGGTATTTCGCAGTTCTGGGTGATCTCCGAGCGTACTGTATAATAAGTCGAGTGCTTCAGCGACCATCCCGTCGAGGTCAAGGCGTACTTCAAAATTATCGTCGAGGTCCAAATCCTTCGTGAACGTGCGTACCAGTCGGTGGGTGAAGTTGTCGATCGTACCGACGTTTAATGAGCTGTAGTGGTGTAGCATGTGGGAGGCTGCAGCATTTGCTCTACGCTGCAACTCTTCCACAGAAATATCGAGCGTTTTTGCAATGGGCGTGAAAAACTCGTTGGACGCGGGAGAAGGATCCTTACCAAAATCTAAAAGCTGCTTTAAAAGGCGGGCTTTCATTTCTTCTGCGGCGTTGTTCGTAAAGGTGATGGCCAGCACTTTTTGATAGGCGTTGGGCATGTTTTTCGGCCGCAATGCGTTCAATAAGATGTGCTGAACGAGCGAGTAGGTCTTGCCAGATCCCGCCGATGCATCTAATACGATGAAGGGCTGGGTAGCTTCGAGTGGAGATATAGGGGATGAGCTCATAGGAATTGGCAATGTGGTTATCATCGAAAGTTAAAACCTTCGTGGAGAATTTGCGTTAACTTTATCGCAGAAATAACAACAAACCCTACTCATTATGGCATTTGAATTACCACAATTAGGGTACGCTCATGATGCGCTCGAGCCGCACATTGACGCACGTACCATGGAAATCCACCACGGAAAACACCACGCAGGTTATACTTCTAAGCTCAATGCAGCGATCGAAGGAACAGATATGGAAGGTTTAAGCATCGAAGAATTGCTTGCAAACCACTCTGACAAACCGGCTATTCGCAACAACGGCGGTGGCTACTACAACCACTGTTTGTTCTGGGAAGTAATGAGCCCGAACGGAGGCGGCGCTCCAACAGGAGAATTGGCAGCAGCGATCGATGAAGCTTTCGGTTCTTTGGATGCGATGAAAGAAGAATTCAACGCAGCTGCAGCAACACGCTTTGGCTCAGGTTGGGCTTGGATGTGTGTGAAAGACGGCAAGTTGCAGATTTGCTCTTCAGCAAACCAAGACAACCCACTCATGAAGGACATCGTTAGCTGTGGCGGACATCCAATCATGGGCTTGGACGTTTGGGAG
>CBFHKC010000063.1:0-3923 GCA_965656315.1 uncultured Schleiferiaceae bacterium
CTTGAACCGTTCCTTTTAGTTTTAAAAAACAAAGCATAAAAAAAGCCTCCTGATTTCTCAAGAGGCTTTCCTTGTAGACATTCTGGAGAAAAGGTCGAAGGTATGACTCCTCTCCGAAATCCTGATTGAATAGATTTCATCGTTCCACTAGTGGGACAAAGTCTCGCAATTCTCGGCAAAACCCTTTATATTCACCTTGTTAAGTCAAGCAATTGGGCGAAATGCCCTCCGCGGCCGATTGGGTTGCTTAGCGGGTTGATTTAGTGAAAAGAGTTCGTGTAAATAGCTGATTTTAAGCGTATTGGAGCGTTAGGTTCATTCCCATCTCTCTCCGAGTCAGGATATAGGATGGGTTTCTAAGAAATGAGAAACTAACCTGTTGCTTGATATATTACGTGTAGAGTAGTCAATTAAATAATTAGAGAACATACCAAATACTAGTCATGATTGAATTTGCAAAGAAGTACGAAGAGTTCTACAAGAAATACATATTTCAAGAATTGGAAATGAATGATACCAAGAATTCAGAAGCAATTAAAAGCTTCATTCTTAAAGATAAGTATCTAGACAGATTGAATCTGTGGAATGATTTAAAGACAAGCCTGAATTATACCGAACTGTCGATTCTTGCTAATCCCTATTATATTGGATTTGGGAATCCAATGGCAAACGTATTATTCGTTGGAAAGGAATTAGGTTTTAATCCTTCAGATGATATCAACCTCATGTTTCATGAAAGCATTCAGAACACTTTTCAATGGAGTAATCTAGATCTAGAATCGGACGAAATTCAAACAAAGGACTTGGGCTTTGACCCTCGTATTCCGACTGCATATGATTACGGAAAGAGATTTCATTATCGCGATTCATGGGGCCGGTATGAGGCAGTATTAAGGCAATTAATAACTGAAGAGAATATGGTTTTGAATGAGTCGGAAGTAATTAAAAATTCAGTCTTTAACAACTGTTTCCTGACTGAGAGGAATCATCTCCCATCGAAATGGACATCTAACTTACGTTCTTCAACCGAAAGAGCAAGATTGCTACAAGAGGATTTCTTTAAGGAGTTTAAATATTACATAATCGCTGGTGATACATATGAGGACAGGGATGCTGTCGCTAGTACATTTGGATTTAATAATCCAAGTACTGAAATTCTCATTGAGGAATATGGAGTAAAAAGAAAAACAAGACTCGTTGCTGACCTATATGAGGATTCATCTCGTAAATTATTATATCTACGGTTTCATTTAACAGGTTCGAAGCCGAGAAGTTTCATTAGCAATATCGCAGATTACTTAAAGTTTTGAGCACCGGAGAACAGGGGTCACGGGATAATTCTGGGGAGAAGATAGCAAAAGATTAGTTTTGGTTTTCTAAATCAAGACCATGGAACTGGAGTTATTGAAGTTGTTTTTCCCTGAGGAGCTGGTAGCTCATTTTGACATCACCTGCAGCGCAATCAAGCAAGGCAAGCACGGTGATTATTTAGAGGTTGAGTTTACGTCAGCGCAATGAGTTGCCAGAGGGATATTCAAGTGAGGAGTATGAAGCCAAAGATTTTGTAGAGAAGACCATTCAAGACTTTCCTATTCGTAGTCATGCAGCATTTTTAAAGCTTCGTCGTCGCAGGTGGCGTCATAAAGAGACAGGGTCGACTATAAGCAGAGACCTGAGCTTTATTGCGGAAGGATCGCGGTTTACCAAAGAGGTAGCCGCTTTTTTTAAAGAACTCCGTGGAGAATAGACTGGATCCCATTAGTGTGGTGGCCCATTATTGCGGGATGGAAGTAGATACCGCCCGTAGACACTACAAGAAAAAGTGGAGCGACTACCAAGGGTGGGAACAGAAGGCGCATGCAGAAGACTACCTGCTTTTCCCTGAGAACATGAGCAGCGCTATTGCCATTGATGAAGTGAGCTTGACCCGAGGAGAGCTTTACACTATTGTTAGTTCCCGTACCGGTTCAGGGAGAAAAGGAAAACTGATTGCTGTAGTAGCCGGAACCAAGGCTGAAGATCTTATTGCCATTTTATCAAAGCTTCCTAAGGCCCAACGCGATGCGGTAGAAGAAGTCACTTTAGACATGTCTCCCAGTATGCGCAAAGCCTGCGAGTCCTTGTTCTTATATGCTAAGCTGGTCACGGATCGCTTTCATGTGGTGCGTCTCAGTGGCGAGGCCATGCAGAAAGCACGCATAGACCAGCGTTGGAAAGAGATCGACAAGGAAAATAAATCCATACTTCGGGCCCGCAAGGCCGGCAAGGGATACAGAGTCAAGACTTTTAGTAACGGAGACACCCCAAAACAACTGCTGGCACGTTCTAGATACATACTTTACAAGTTGCCCCATCAGTGGACTCAACATCAAGTGGTCAGAGCAGCAACGCTGTTCCAGGCCTATCCAGAGATCGAAAAGGCGTACAAGCTACATCTAGAGTTCAGAACCATTTATGAAGGTACCGACAGAACAGAGGCGGGCAAAGAACTCATGAAATGGATACACAAAGTACAGGAGTCAGGAAATGAATACTTCCAGTCTGTGGCAGACTCTATGATCAACCATTGGGACAACATCTTGAAATTCTTCAACAATAAAAGTACGAACGCACATGCCGAGTCTCTAAACGCTCAAATCAAACTCTTCAGAGCCAACCTCCGAGGGGTTACAGACACCAAATACTTCCTCTACAGACTCCAGAAAATCTTTGCTTAAATTAGATCACTCCCCAGAATAATCCGCTGATCCGATTTTTGCTTATTCCGTAATATACCTACTTATTGAATAAAAGACTTTGAGTTCTATGAACTTCTGTCTTTTTCGACGTATTCGGTAAAACCAGAAGCTATAATTCCCGTAGGAATCGCAAATATGCCAATTCCAAGAATTGCAATTACACCTCCTAAAAATCTTCCAAGAGCGGTGATCGGATAGATGTCCCCATATCCGACCGTTGTAAGTGTTGCAACTCCCCACCACATGGTTTTTGGTATGCTTGAGAAAACTTCGGGTTGAGCAGTGTTTTCAATGTAATACATCAATGCAGATACGATATAAAGAATTATGCCTATCAAGAAAAAACTAATCGTTAGAATTTCCTTTTTGGCCGACATAACAAGCTTTACAGTTTGAATGGCTTTGTTATATCTGGTAAGCTTGAAAATTCTGGCGAGACGAAATAATCTGAAAATCCTTAGATACCGTAAGTCAATCGGCAATAATGTCAAATAGAATGGAATAAGTGCCAGAAGATCGATCAAGAGGTCAAAGGAAAAGACAAAACGAAGGAAGCTTTTTCTATGATATTGTTTACTAAAAGTCAATAATCGCGCCAGATATTCAACGGTGAATACGAATGTGAGAATAATTTCAGTCACGTCGAACACCTTAAAATATGCATCGTGAATAGATTGCTCAGTTTCAAGAGTTAGATGAACAATAGCTAAGAGTATGCTAAAAGTGATAATCTTATCAAAAGCCGACGAATATTTGTGGTCTCCATTAACTTTGAGTATTTCCCGAATGATTTGTATTATCATAAAAGCCTAATTATTGGTTTATAAAGCGTGGACTGGTAACCTGCAAAATCTATTAGTTTGCGATTGAATATACAATACCTATTACCGTTGAAAAATCTAGAGGAAGTAGTTCGAGATGAGGGTCAGAGTCGTAACGAAGAGCAGATTCTATTTCGAACTTTAGTTGATCATTGATTGGGAATTGAAGGGAAAGCTCTCCAAGCATTCGGTAGTCTTGAAGATTCAATAAGCTAGGTTGATAGTAGAATGTCAAGTGAATATCAAAGTTGCTTAATTCTGTTGTTATGCTGCTTGCTACATTGCCTCTGAATAAGGTCTGTGCTTCTTGATTAGAGTGTAAGTCGTCAGCGTAAGTTGGACTAAAGTTAGTATTTTTTAATGG
>CBFHKC010000064.1:0-3766 GCA_965656315.1 uncultured Schleiferiaceae bacterium
AACTAACTATGAAGTTAGACATTACAGCTCACGCTTTCAGTAAATCAGCAGTCGCAGCTCTTGAAGCAAAAGGCGGTACTGCAACTACATTGTAATCGATGAAACGTTTCCTAGAAACCATTAAAAATATCTGGAGTATTTCAGAGTTGAAGGACAAGATTCTTACAACTTTGGGATTGCTTTTGATATATAGAATTGGTTCTACGGTTCTTCTACCAGGAGTTGACCCAGAAAGTTTGTCGCAGCTTCAAGCACAAACGTCTGAAGGTCTCCTAGGTGTACTTAATGCCTTTACCGGTGGTGCGTTCTCACGTGCTTCTGTTTTAGCATTGGGTATCATGCCTTACATTTCTGCTTCGATCATCATTCAGTTGATGGGTATGGCTGTTCCGGCAGTTCAGAAAATGCAGAAGGATGGCGAGAGCGGTCGTAGAAAGTTGAATCAAATTACGCGTTACCTAACAATCCTTATTGCGGGGGTTCAGGCGCCAAGTTATTTGGCTAACCTTAGTGCTCAAGGAGTTGCTTTGACTTTAGATCCAGGTACATTCTGGTTCTTAGCTTGGGTGACTCTTACAACGGGTACCATTTTTGCAATGTGGTTAGGTGAGCGTATTACTGATAAAGGTATCGGTAACGGTATTTCCTTGCTTATTATGGTTGGGATTATTGCTACGCTTCCACAAGCCTTCTTCCAAGAGCTGTTATCTCAAGTAGGTCAGGGTGCTGGATGGGTTGCCTTTATTATCGAATTGTTCGCATTGTTCGTAATCACAATGTTTGCAATTGCACTTACTCAGGCGGTTCGCCAGATCCCTGTGCAATATGCCAAACAGGTTGCTGCTGGTGGTGCTGCAACGCCTTCTGCGCGTCAGTACTTACCTTTAAAGGTAAATGCAGCTGGTGTGATGCCAATCATCTTCGCACAAGCAATTATGTTCATCCCAGTTACTGTACTTCAGTATAGTGGCGCGGATGGTGAGTTTGCTAGTTCATTGATGTCAGTAATGGGTAATATTCAGGGCTTATGGTACAACGTTACTTTCGCAGTCTTGATTATTGTCTTCACTTACTTCTACACGGCTATCCAGGTGAACACGAATTCTATTGCAGATGATCTAAAAAGAAACGGTGGTTTTGTTCCAGGTATCAAGCCTGGTGCACCTACTGCGGAATTCTTAGATACCGTACTTAGCCGTATAACTTTCCCTGGTTCAATCCTTCTAGCGCTTGTTGCAGTACTTCCTGCTCTAGCTATGGTTGTTGGTTTGAATACTCAATGGGCTTACTTCTACGGGGGTACATCACTATTGATTACAGTAGGTGTTATCTTGGATACGCTTCAGCAGGTTGAAAGCTATTTATTAAACCGTCACTATGATGGTTTGATGAAGACGGGCAAGTTGAGAGGTAGAACTCAAAGCACTATGATGTAATGGCAAAGCAAAGTGCAATAGAGCAAGACGGAACAGTGACTGAAGCATTGTCTAACGCAATGTTTCGTGTAGAGCTTGAAAATGGTCACGTAGTAACTGCACATATCTCTGGAAAGATGAGAATGCATTACATCAAGCTACTACCAGGTGATAAAGTGAAACTAGAGATGAGCCCTTACGATTTATCTAAGGCTCGTATAACGTACAGATACTAAGAAATGAAAATTAGAGCATCAGTAAAGAAGCGTAGTGCGGACTGTAAGATTGTTCGTCGTAAAGGACGCTTGTATGTAATTAACAAAAAGAACCCCAAGTTCAAGCAACGTCAGGGTTAACCAATAATAAAGAAAAAAGACTATGGCAAGGATTGCAGGTGTAGACTTACCGAGAACTAAGCGTGGTGTTATTGGCCTGACGTATATTTACGGGGTCGGACTAAGCCGTTCGAAAGAGATTTTAGCTAAGGCTAATATTCATGAAGATATCAAAGTTCAAGACTGGTCAGATGAGCAGTTAACTTCCATTCGTGGTGTACTCGCCGATGAGTATATCGTAGAAGGTGAGTTGCGTTCTGAGACTCAGTTGAACATTAAGCGTATGATGGATATCGGTTGTAACCGTGGTATTCGTCACCGTGTGGGTCTCCCACTTCGTGGACAACGTACAAAGAATAACTCTCGTACGAGAAAGGGTAAGAGAAAAACGGTTGCTAACAAGAAAAAGGCAACTAAATAATAGTTAGTTATGGCTAAGAAACAGGCGAAACAAGCGAAAAAGCGTAAAGTACGCATTGACGCTATGGGCGAGGCGCATATCGGTTCTTCATTCAACAATATCATTATTTCATTGACTAACCAGCAAGGACAAGTTATTTCTTGGTCTTCTGCAGGTAAAATGGGATTCCGTGGTAGCAAGAAAAACACTCCTTACGCTGCTCAAATGGCAGCTGAAGATTGTGGTCGTGTTGCATTGGAAGCAGGCTTGAAGAAAGTAAAGGCGTATGTGAAAGGTCCAGGTAATGGACGTGAGAGCGCAATCCGCTCTTTGCACAACTTAGGAATTGAAGTGGTAGAGATCATCGATATCACTCCGATCCCGCACAACGGTTGTCGTGCTCCTAAGAAACGTCGTGTATAATTTTATAGTAGAACAGTATTATGGCAAGATATAGAGGACCTAAAACTAAGATTGCTCGTCGTATGGGTGAGGCAATCTTTGGCCCAGATAGCTCTTTCGAAAAGCGCAAGTACGCGCCGGGACAGCACGGTAACGCCCGTCGTCGTGGAAAGAAAAGTGAATACGCAGTGCAGTTGCTCGAGAAGCAAAAGGCAAAATACACTTACGGTGTATTGGAGCGTCAGTTCGCAAATATGTTTGACAAAGCTTCACGTAGTAAAGGCAAGACAGGTGATGTATTGCTTCAGCTTTGTGAAAGCCGTCTTGACAACGTAGTATTCCGTTTGGGTCTAGGTAAGACACGTGATGGAGCACGTCAGCTTGTAGGACACCGTCACATTACTTTAAACGGTGAATTAGCGAGCATCCCTTCGATGCAAGTAAAACCAGGCGATGTAATTGGTGTTCGTGAGAAGTCAAAGTCTTTGGTTGTTATTGCAGAAGCATTGGCATCTAAGTCTTCAGATTTCCCATGGTTGGAGTGGAACGAAAGCAAGATGGAAGGAACATTCTTGAATGTGCCTTCTCGTGACGCTATCCCTGAGAACATCAAGGAGCAGTTGATCGTCGAATTGTACTCTAAATAATAAATACCTTATACTCTCTTATATGGCTATCCTTAATTTCCAAAAGCCGGATAAAGTAATCATGAACGCTTCTACTGACAAAAACGGTCAGTTTGAGTTCAGACCTTTGGAACCTGGCTACGGTCTCACAGTTGGTAATGCTCTTCGCAGAGTATTGCTCTCAGGACTTGAAGGTTTCGCCTTGACTTCTTTGAGAATTGAAGGTGTGGATCATGAGTTCAGTACTATTGAAGGCGTTGTAGAAGACGTAACTGAGATTGTGTTGAACTTGAAACAAGTTCGTTTCAAGCAGCAGATTGACTCTATGGATACTGAGACTGTTAAGTTCTCTGTATCAGGTAAAAATCAACTAGTTGCTGGAGACCTTGCTTCGAACATTAGTGCTTTCCAAGTACTCAACCCTGATTTAGTAATCTGTAACATGGATCCTAGCGTAAGCTTGTCCATGGAGGTAGTTATTGAAAAGGGTCGTGGTTATGTTGGCGCTGAGCAGAACAAGAAAGCAGATGCTCCGATTGGTGCGATTGCTCTTGATAGCATCTACACTCCAATCCAGAACGTTAAGTA
>CBFHKC010000065.1:0-3515 GCA_965656315.1 uncultured Schleiferiaceae bacterium
ATCTCTTTCCAAGCACTTTCCCGTTCACTCTGCGCCAATTCCACCGCGGTCCGCTCCAGCTTCTCCACCATGACATTATACTCTTGAATCAGCTCCCCTATTTCATCATTCCGTCGCCAAGTCAGTTTCTCGTTCGACCCATTAATCCGCACCTTTTTGAGCTGATCAATGACCAGTCTCATATTCTTCGAGATATAATTGGACAAGAAAAAAGCGAACAACGTACCCAATAAAAAGAGTACCACATATAGCAAGACCAGCTGTTCCAAAAACTCCAAATCTTCAGCAGGAATCGCCGAATCATCGATCCTGTAAGGCACGCGAATCACAAGCTCCACCTCATTATTGAAACCTAGAATCTCACTCGTCGAAATCAAAAATTCATCCTTACGCTGAACCACGCGACCTCTAGCTTCAGGAGACTCGGCATAATCGGTCAATAACCTAGGAAATAAGGTAGGTTCATCTGAATTCAGCGAGCTTGCTGCAATCAATAATCCAGACGGGTGGTAGATCCCCACATCAAGTTTATGAATAGAGCTGATTTCTGCGACTTTCCCACCGAGCGCACCCTTCCATTGCCAAGGCGTAAAGTTCTGGCCCTGCTTACTTCCTGTGAAATAATCAATGTGGCTTAAAATTGCCTGCTCCTTGCGCTCTAGACGTTCTTCATGATAGTTCTTGTTCTCCGCACGAAAATGATACAAGCTAAACATCCCTGTCAGCACAAAGGCCACGACAAGAATCATCATCATGAATAGGAAGGTTCGAACGCGTAAGGTTAGAAATGACATGTTCCGAAGTTACTTCTTTGAGCGCTTCGGACAAAAGCCTCTGATGGCCTATTTCGTCAAGTTTTTATGCAAATTTTTCACGCAACGGTTTGGTAGGGATAATCACCTTTCCGCCCAATTTTGTGCTACGTACTTCGCCCGACTTTAATAAGCGCTGAGCTGTAGCGCGTGAAATGTCAAAAAGTTCCATAAGCTCGTTCACGCTTATGAACTCCTTCTCGAGTAGTTCCGATTGATTCATTAGTAAGGTTTTTGGTATTGGTTTGGTGAATGTAACCAATGCTTACTTATTCTCAAAAAGAGACAATCAATATGTCTCGTTTGAAACCAAAAAAGCCCACTCCAATGGAGCGGGCTTTTGTAATCTCAGTACGTCTTAGCCGATGAATTATCCAGCCAATGCATCTGCACCACCAACGATCTCTAAGATTTCGTTCGTAATCGCAGCTTGACGTGCCTTATTGTATTCTAGTTTAAGGTCTCCTTGAAGCTCTTTCGCGTTATCTGTTGCTTTATGCATCGCGGTCATACGCGCACCGTGCTCAGAAGCATTTGCGTCGAGCAAAGCCGCAAACAGCTGTGTCTTCAAAGACGTAGGAATCAAATCCTCAAGAATCTCTTCTTTCGAAGGCTCATAAATGTACTCTGTAGTATCTACAGGACCCTCTTCTTCCCCGGACATGGCAATAGGGAGGAATTGTTCAACTGTAGGCTCTTGTACGGCAGCATTTCTAAATGCATTGTATACCACAACTACCTTGTCGTACTCGCCAGCTAAAAAGCCAGCCATTAAACCTTCAGCATAGGTCGTCGCATTTTCGAAAGAAATGTTATCCCACAACTCTATGTTGCCGTCTACTTTTCTTTCGTCGTATTTGAATGCTTCGCCTGCCTTTTTACCTACTGTAGAGATGGTGATTTCCTCACCACTTTCTTGGATGTAAGCATTGGCTTTTTTGACAACGCTAGAGTTGAAACCACCACAAAGACCACGGTTAGAGCTAATCACTACTAAACGGGTTTTGTTGCCTTCTCGCTCCTCGCCGAACGCGTTTTCACTAGCATCTAAAGTACTTGAAGCCTTCTGCAAGATTTCAGTAAGCTTAGATGCATAAGGACGCATTTGAACGATAGCGTCTTGAGCTTTCTTCAACTTCGCAGCACTCACCATCTTCATAGCAGAGGTGATCTTCATCGTGCTACCGACCGAAGTAATTCTGTTTCTTAGCTCTTTTAGATTCGCCATAGTGCGTGTATTACATCCAGGTGCCCAAGGACACCTGGATTAGTAGAATATTAAGCTTCGTAAGTAGGCAAAACTTCAGCAATCGAAGCTTCGATCGCTGAGATCTCTGCATCTGTCCACTTGCCAGCTGCGATGCTGTCTAGTGCTGCTTTTTGATTTGCTTCCATGTATTCGATAAGCGCGTTCTCGAATGCTTTAACCTTGCTCACAGGAACATTGTTAAGCTTACCTTTTGTACCTACGTAGATGATAGCTACCTGGTGAGCAACACTCATTGGAGCATTAACACCTTGCTTCAAGATCTCTACGTTACGCTCACCTTTGTTGATCACCGACATGGTCGCTGCATCAAGGTCAGAACCGAACTTAGCAAATGCTTCAAGCTCACGGTACTGTGCTTGATCAAGCTTCAATGTACCTGATACCTTCTTCATCGGCTTGATTTGAGCAGAACCCCCTACACGAGATACAGAGATACCTACGTTAATCGCAGGACGTACACCCGAGTTGAAAAGATCTGCTTCCAAGAAGATCTGGCCATCCGTAATAGAAATTACGTTGGTTGGAATGTATGCAGAAACATCACCCGCTTGCGTCTCGATGATAGGAAGTGCAGTCAACGAACCGCCACCTTTTACTTTGCCTTTCAAAGACTCAGGAAGGTCATTCATTTGTGATGCAATCGTATCGTCTGCAATCACTTTTGCAGCGCGCTCAAGTAATCTTGAGTGTAAGTAGAATACATCACCTGGGTATGCTTCACGACCTGGAGGACGACGTAGCAATAGAGATACCTCACGGTAAGCAACTGCTTGCTTAGAAAGGTCATCATAGATGATCAAACCTGGACGACCTGTATCACGGAAGTACTCACCGATCGCTGCACCAGCGAATGGCGCGTAGAACTGCATCGGTGCAGGATCAGAAGCGTTTGCTGCAACAATCGTAGTGTACTGCATCGCACCAGCGTCTTCCAACGTCTTAGCGATACCTGCAACTGTTGAACCTTTCTGACCTACAGCAACGTAGATACAGTATACAGGCTCACCTTTGTCGAAGAACTCCTTCTGGTTAATAATAGTATCAATCGCCACGGTAGTTTTACCTGTCTGACGGTCACCGATAATCAACTCACGCTGACCACGGCCGATAGGAATCATTGCATCGATAGACTTAATACCAGTCTGCATCGGCTCATTTACCGGCTGACGGAAGATTACACCAGGTGCTTTACGCTCGAGAGGCATCTCGAATGTTTCACCCTGGATTGGGCCTTTTCCATCGATCGGATTACCTAAAGTGTCTACTACGCGACCCACCATACCTTCACCTACGTTGATAGATGCGATAGTGTTCGTACGCTTAACGGTAGAACCTTCTTTAATGTCGTTTGACGGCGCAAGCAATACGATACCTACGTTGTCTTCTTCAAGGTTCAAAACGATACCTTTCTGACCGCTTTCAAACTCGACCAA
>CBFHKC010000066.1:0-3331 GCA_965656315.1 uncultured Schleiferiaceae bacterium
TGTTTGTAAAGTACATCTTCCATCGGTACTCGAACACGAGGACCCCAGAAGCCTTTTTCTGTGCCTTTTCCGACGCCAATCACCATGGTCACTTCAGCACCGCGATTCAAACCTAGGAGTCGCTTAATACGAACCTCATCAAACCCTTCCATAGGACAGGTGTGAAACCCTTGTGAAGCAAGGCTCATCATCAAATTCTGAGAAGCCAGTGCAGCACTCTTATGTACAGTCACCTTTTGCTGCGCACTTCCTTTTGCGCGATACATCGGACGAAACAGCCCTATGCTAAAGGACATTACTCTACGCACAAGACCGAGCAAACCCAACCCGTCGTTCGAATAGGTAAACGGCATTAGCTTGGTATAATACTTCAGACGCAGCTGAATTGATTTATGGTCTTTTCCTAATCTCTCAGCGTCTTTCATGATCAACTCTCGGTGCCAATTCACGCGTTTTCTCCAAAGGTTTCTTCGCGCTACCACCACGACCAATTCCTGTGCCGTCGTCGCAGCACCCTGTCCCAAACAAGCCACAGCGAGTTTTTTCTTCATCTCTGGCGTACTCACCCAATGAAACTCCCAAAGCTGCATGTTACTGCTGTTCGGTGCAAGCGTAGCATGCTTCAGCGCACGCTCCATAACCTCCGCCGGAACGGATGTCTCAGGATCAAATCTGCGGTTCGATGCTCTAAATTCTACTATTTCATCAAAAGTCATATATGCTATTCTTACGGCATCAATCGTGCCCAATTTGACAAATGGTGGTACCCCTCATGATGGCTCTTTAAGACGTCCCTGTAGACCGCCTTGCCATCTTTAATGACATACCACACACTGGAGTTTTGTTCTTCTATAAAGTAGCCTCCACTTGGCAACTTCTCGTGAAGCCCTTCGGTAAAGGTAAATATGGAGTTCTCGTCGAACACTTCCTGCTCCACGCGTTCAAATCTATGCTCCCTCAAATAATAACGCACAAGACCAGAAACGGCCATGGGAAATTCCACCAAATCATCCGCTATGCGCCACTTGTTTGGGCGTTCCCCCTTGAAGCTTTGGCTGTTGTTGTTAAAGAAAGTGATGGTGCTGTCACTCTCGATATCCACATCGTGCTGGCTTTCGAAGGGCCCCGTGATCACTTCGATCACTTTCCCTGTGGACGGACGGAAGTGCAAGATCCACGAACCACTGCGCCCTGAGATGAAGACATCCCCGCGCTTGAATTTCGGTCCATCATGCAATACGGGTTGAGCATCGTTGATATGCAATGGGTCGCCCGGTGTATTGCTCTTCACTAATAAATATCCGAGGTCATTTTCCAGCAAGATCTCCGCAACGCTTTTGTGGTAGAGTATGCTACCGTCTTCAGGGTTCAGCTGGGTGATGGAATTGTCCAAGAAGGGCATTTCTCGACCGCCAAAGTTGAATGTCCCACCGTAGTAGGGGTAGTCTTTGCCGTCTTTCCAATAGGTATTCGCCCAGACGCTGCCATCGTGTCCGAGGTTAATGGCATGGTGATGGCCGATCTGTGCTTGTTTCCACAAACGCTCCCCATTCTTGTCGATCTTGATCAGACCACTTACCCCTTGTAAGGCATAAATCACGCTAGAATCGGGTAGCATGACCGGGTGTACGATCCGGTTGTGTGGATTCGCCAATCGCGTAATTTCCCAAGTTTTAAGCTCCTTACCAGTCCTCAAGTTGATCAACGCTATGGTTCTTTTCCAATCCCCATGTGCATAGCTCGTGAGCACTTTGATGTCCTCTTCAAGTAGGTTCAGCGGTTCAAAATCTTCCTCGGTCTTGACGTAGATCAGTGGTAGCTCATCCAGTCCTTCGACGGCTTCAAACACCACTTCGGGTAGGGTAGAGAGATAGTTCAGTGAACGACTCAGGTTGTAGGGCACCCATTCTTCACCTTTCGCCGTTGCGCGTACGAGCCAGCTGAATAGAACCACGCAAGTCAGCCCGATGACCGTACCTGCGATGTAGAGCGGTAGTTTCTGTAACCAATTCTTCATTATTCCATCACTCTTGCCCAGTTCGCCAAATGGTGATAGCCCTCGTGGTGACTCGGCAAAACGCCTTTGTAGCGAACCTCACCGTCTTCAATCACCCAGAGAATACTGGAGTTTTGTTCCTCGATAAATAACCCGCCATTTGGAAGGACATCTACAACGCCTTCGGTCATGGTGTAGATTTTTTCTTGTAGCATGATGTCATTCTCGACGCGTTCGAATTGGCCACTGTTTAAATAATAGCGTACCACTTCGCTTTGGAACGGCGGGATCTCAAGGACCTTCACTTCGCTTAATTCTGCTACACCCGGGGTGAAAATCTCCCTGCGGTGCGTGTTGTTATTAAAGAGCAATAGGGTGGTGTCACTTTCGATATCCACATCGTGCTGGGCATAAAAGGGACCTTCAATCAGCTCCACAACTTCGCCAGTAGACGGGCGGTACAGCATGATCCATGATCCGTTGCGAGCGCTTAAAAACACGTCTCCTTTTTTGAAATGCGGGCCGTCGTGCAGCACCGGTTGCACATCGTTGAGATGAATAGGATCCTTAGCTAGATCACTTTTGATAAGAAGATGTTCGAGCCCATGCTCGTACATGATTTCCAAAACACTCTTGTCGAACACGATCTCACCGGTTTGTAGATCGAGCTGGGTAATGTTATTGTCAAGAATGCTGTATTTCTTTCCACCGACGACAAAGGTGCCACGATGCGGCATGTTGGTGCCTTCTTTCTTCACATAAGAGCAGGTCCAAAGCGTAGAATCAACACCGAAGTTTTTTCCATGGTGGTTGAAAAACGCAGGCTGGCGCCACATGACCTTGCTGTTTTTATCGATACGGATGAGTCCAGAATTCCACTCCATGCCGTATATAACGGAGCTGTCGGCGAGCATGATGGGGTGGCAGATGCGGTCGTGAACGTTCCAGGCCTTCTTTACTTCCCAAGTTTTGTAGCTGCTTCCATCTCTTAGATTCATTAGGGTGATCGTGCGACCGTCGTTTTCATTGTGGAAACTTGTCAGCAGTTTTACATCCTTATCAAGAGTGTTGATCGGAGCAAAGTTTTTGGGAGTCTTCACGAAAGTTTTGGGTACTTCCGTAATCTCTTTTTTGGCTTGATTTAGTAGATCAGGCCAAGAGATGAACTGCATCGCTATGTTCTGAGCACCGCTAGGCAGGCCAGCAGTTCCTTTCGTTACACGCTTTACGCCCCATCCAAACAAGGATAAAAAGGCAAGTATGACGACCGAAGTCGCGAGATATACTGGGATTTTTCGCATCCCGCAAAAATACACTATTTACCGACCAAATCTA
>CBFHKC010000067.1:0-3322 GCA_965656315.1 uncultured Schleiferiaceae bacterium
ATGGAGCCTTTTGAATTGGTCTTTGAGCGCGCTAAAATCACAAAAGAGGCGGTGCCATACTATGGAATGCGTGAAGACGGGATTGGGTACATATACCTCGAAAGTTTCACCAATAAAGCCAGTCGCCAAGTTAAAAAAGCCCTGCAAGATCTTGCGAAGGAGTCGCCAAAAGGTCTCGTTTTGGATTTGCGCGGCAATGGCGGTGGACTCTTGATGGAGGCCGTGAAGATCGTCAGCTTCTTTACGGACACTAAGGACACGATCGTGAGTACACGTGGACGTGGCGGTGAGATTCAGGATGTGTATACGAATGCGGCCAAAAGCATTTTTCCGGAATTGCCATTGGCTGTGCTCGTGGATGGCGGTAGCGCATCCGCAAGCGAGATCGTTGCTGGAGCAATTCAAGATTTAGACCGCGGGCTTATTTTAGGCGAGCAGAGTTTTGGTAAGGGACTGGTTCAGCAAGTGCATTCCTTGCCGTTTGGATCGCAAATGAAGGTAACTGTAGCAAAGTATTATACGCCCTCTGGACGTTGCATTCAAAAGGTGAACTACGATCGTGATGAGAACGGGAAACGCACTAAAAAATCTACACAGCGAGTGTTCACAACGGCAGGAGGTCGCGAAGTTGTGGATGGCGATGGCGTGTACCCCGATTCAACGCTCACTGGAAGTTATTACCCGGAATTTGTAGCAGCACTTTCTGCAGAGGGATTGGATTTGAAATTTGCAGGTCAGGCCTTACAAAAATTGGACACGAACGCAGATGCTGTCAACTTTGAGGTCAGTGATGCGCTTTGGAATGAATTTTTATCTTTTGTTAAAGCAGCAGCGTTTGATTTCGAAAGCTTTGGTGAGCGCAGACTGAATGATCTCGCCGAGCAAGCTGAGTTTTTAGATTACCTCGAGCCCGAGGACATCGCGGCGATTCAAGAAAAGGTGAAAGCACGTAAAGGCGCGGTTTTAGAAGACGATGAAGAAGAAATTCGTGCGTTTTTGGCCGATTACCTCGTGCAGAAAAACTTTTCCCTACGCGGCGCGCTTGAACGCGGAATGCACAAGGACCTTGTCGTCCAAGGTGCCTCTGCACTATTGCTGGACACGGATACGAGAACGCAGTTATTGAGCGTTACTGAGTAGATGCACGAGCACTCTAAAGTTTTATGGTTCGGCGGTGCCCTGGGGGCCGCACTACTGCCCATCGCAGCCCCACTGCTCAGTCCTGTCTATGGCCTGATCGCGCTGGCACTCGCTGTGGTTTTCACCGGCCGTTTTGTGTGGCAACCCAAGATGATCGCCGTTTTTATCGCGTTTATTGCTTGGGAAATCGCCAGTGTATTTTGGAGCCCCTTCCCTAAACAAGGCTGGGGAGATGTTGTGATGGTATTGCCTATTGCCTTGATGGGCCTACTTCTAGGCGTTTTTAAAGTGGAACGTGGTACTTCGCTGGTGCGCGATTGGATGGAAATATTTGCCCTGTCCACTGTACTGAGTTGGAGCATCATCTTCTTTAGCAGCATCATGGAGCATGGGTTTGTGCATTATAAATCGTTTGAACTCGGCGGAAGATTAGGGGTGCACTTTCAAAGCATGTATCTGGTAATTGCGGCACTTATTTTGGAGCGTCGAATTTGGTCCGGCAGTAAGACGCAAGGCGTGGTGCGCGGTTTGGCGGTGCTGTGGCTGTTGTTCGGAGTAGTTACCTTGAGCGCTCGGATACATCTGATCGTCGTACCGGTATTGATCGTACTGCGCTTTGGAGAGCTGATTTGGACTCGGAAAGAGCATCGGAAAACCCTGACCGTTTTAGCGGCTTCAGTGGTGGTCGTCATGGGCGTACTGGTGGTTGCTTTGCCAGGGCCAAGGGGTCGTTTGGTCGACTTGAGAAATGAGATCCGTTCGATGGATGGAAAGGTAGACGGAAAGCAAACAAATCATCGGATTTTTATCTGGAAGTACGCAGTGGAAATTGGTCAAGAGCAGCCTTGGATCGGATCAGGAAATGGAGCGACGGAAGATCTTTTGCATGAAAAATTAAAGACGTGTACGGCTACATTTTACCGCGGCACTACCCCCTATTATTTGCATGAATTCAAATACGACGCGCACAATATTTGGCTGCAGAGCTGGACAGAAGGCGGCGTGATTGCGGTGGTTCTACTGGCGATGCTGCTGGGTCTTGGAGTGTACTGGAGCTCGGGCGTTTTGCGCTATGGCTGGATACTGATGGCTTTGAGCGGCACCACAGAAAGTGTGTTAGAGAAGCAGGCGGGCGTATTTATGCTGGCCTTTTTGATTGCTTTGACGCTGGTGGCGGGTAAGAAAAAATTGGTCTAGTCTTTAACGTAAAATCTAGGGACTCTAGCGCCAATTCCTGTAAGCACCTCATAGGAAATTGTCCCCTGGGCTTGTGCCAAATCTCTAGCACTTTGATGCGGACCCAACAGTTCGACCTCATCGCCTTTATGCACCTGAAGTTCTCCGATGTCAACCATGACCATGTCCATACAAACTCGGCCCAGAATAGGGCAACGCTGCCCCTGAATATAGACCGCGCCTTTGCCGTTGGAAAGGTTTCTGGACAATCCGTCCGCATAGCCCACAGGAAGTGTTGCATAACGTGTGTGATGCGCTGCAGTGTACGCGCGACCGTAACCGATAGACTCACCGGGGGCGACTTCACCGAGCTGAGACACCTTACAACGCCAAGAAATGACCTCTTCTAGTGGGGCGATCCCTTCATAGGTACCTATTCCGTAGAGACCTATACCTAAACGAACCATGTCGTGCTGATGGTCCGTAGATCTGTGTATGCCGTGCGTGTTGAGGGCATGGGCGAGCAGCTTTGGAAAGAGGCTGCGAAGCGCTGCTGTGGTTTTCTCGAAGCGACTAAGCTGTAGCGCCGTAAAGGCATCGTGGTCGGGCTGATCTGCCGCTGCAAGGTGGGTGAAGGTTCCGACGACTTGAACGCGCTCGTCTACTGCAAGGCGCTCTGCAAAGGACGGGATGTCTTCTGGGGCAAAACCCAGCCTATTCATTCCTGTATTTATCTTCACGTGAACCTTGAGGGAAGTACCTTGAGGGATCTGGTCTAGGGTGGCAAGCTGACTTTCCTCAAACAATTCCACTTCACAGTCTGTCGCCGCTAGCATTGGGATTTGTTCAGGCTCCACGTTCAGTACGAGAATGGGCATGGTGATGCCTTGTGCGCGGAGGCTGAGGGCTTCCTGGGCATAGGCAACGCCTAGGTAATCGGCATGAATCTCTTGTAAGAAACGTGCGACCTCGAGGGTACCGGCACCGTAACTGGCTGCTTTGACCA
>CBFHKC010000068.1:0-2791 GCA_965656315.1 uncultured Schleiferiaceae bacterium
TAGACAGGACTGTTATTCACGGATTGATGTCCATAGACGAGTGACTTGAACAATTTTGTGGAATGATCAATTGTATCATCCTTGGGGTACCAACTTAAGCGCCTGGATTTCTTTATGATACCTTATTTGCGCCCAATATTAGCGGTTTGCGCCTATTTTTACGGTATATTGCGACTAATTATTTACGTCAACACATATGAGCGCTCATTTTTCATTAACTGCGCCCGTTTTTAACGGCATTGAATTATCCCAAACAGCAATGGTTGTTGGTTACGCAGCTGTAATAGATAAGCTAGCACTCCCTATACCTATGCCGGACCAAATAGCGGTTATAGGCTCTAAGAGTTCAATAAAACCAGAAGAACTCTCTAAAGTCATCATCTTACCAAAGGTGTATCAGCCGGAGGATAATGAACAAATGGGTGAAATAGAAGCGCTATACAAACACCTCGTATTCTCTCTCAAATACGAAGGTGTTAACCTATTAGCCTTCTCCGCTTTATGCAAACACTATGACAGCGATCAACTTTCTCAACTTGTTAGCATTGAACCCTCTGGACAGTATTCAAGAAGAATTTGGTTCACGATTGAGTGGTTACTTGGAAATGAGTTACCAAATACCCAATCAATTTCAAAATCGAAGAAAAGTTATGTTAATGCAGTAGACTCCAAACTGCAATTTGCAATTGAAGGTGAAAAATCTTCAAGGCATTTGGTGATAAACAATTTTCCGGGGACACCTGGATTTTGCCCGTTAGTTCGTAAAAGTGAGTTGTTAACTGGGTTTATGAACGAAAACATAGCTCAGAAGAAAAACGAATATCTTCACGGGGTACGAAAAGATATTTTGCTTAGAGCTTCTGCTTTTCTACTATTGAAAGACTCAAAAGCCTCTTTTACGATTGAAGGTGAAAGTCCTAAAAGCAAAAGAGCCGCATTATGGGGAAAGGCTATTGGGCAGGCGGGGGTAAAATCACTAAGTCATAATGAGCTCATTCGATTGCAACAAATGGTAATTGAGAACCCTAGGTTTATTACAATGGGGTATAGGACTGAAGGAGGGTTTGTTGGTGAACACGATAGAACAACTGGAGAGGCAATTCCAGATCATATATCTGCCAAACACGATAATCTCGAACAGATTATGGAAGAGTTTATCAAAACATCACAATTGTTAATTAATAGTGAGATAGATGCAGTTGTTGCAGCTACAGCCATAGCATTTGGATTTGTTTTTATCCATCCATTTGCAGATGGCAATGGGCGGATTCATCGTTATCTGATTCATCATGTATTGGCGCAGAAGCAGTTTTCTCAACAAGGCATGATATTTCCGGTTTCCGCAGCTATTCTGGAGCAAATTGACTCATACCGAAGAGTACTTGAGCATTATTCCCACCCTTTGTTAAGTCATATAGAGTGGGAACAGACTAACGACAACAACGTTCGAGTCCTGAACAACACAATAGATTACTATCGCTACTTTGACGCCACACTTCAAGCCGAATTCTTATATAAATGCGTAAAAGACACCCTAGAGACCATTATTCCTGATGAGGTTAGCTATCTGCGTCGTTATGAAGAATACAAATCATACCTCGACAACAAGTTTGAAATGCCGGATAAATTGGTGAATCTGCTGATACGCTTTCTCGAACAAAATAATGGCATACTATCCAAAAAGGCTAGAGAAAGGGAGTTCAAATCACTGAGCGAAGGAGAGGTTGTTGATTTAGAGAAAATGTATACTCAAATCTTTAGTGAATAGTAATTATTTTTCATCCAATTATTGAAATGGCTATACTGGCATCACGGAAGTGTTGTTCGGAATATTCCGAACAGACGTTTGGAATGATGCGTAATTCAAGAATCGCGATCTCTTCAGAGCGAAATTGATACCGTTAAAAACGCTAATGCAGTGAATAGTTTATGTGCGGTAAATACTGTGCATGGCTTGCGCGATTGCAGGAATAACGGTAAACCCATTCAATGCCCGATTTTACTTACCTTTAGCTAAACCGAATCATTTATGAGTGACATTAGAATACCTTACTGGCAGTCAAAACGTCGTAGGTTCGTATCCCTTATTCTCCAACCAACGTTTACACTTACACCTCTGACTTAAATAATGGAGTGGATTGGGAATCAAAATGGCAGTTTCTTGACGACACCAACAAGAAAAGCCAAGACTGCAAAGACTGTAAGTCAGATAGATAAACCATATCCAAGTCCACGTTTATATATATTGACAAGTAGAATGAAACAAATTATACTATTTGTATTTACCACTCTTACTCTGGTTTCGTGTAGAGATGAATACATAGTGGAGCCAACAAGGTCACGTTGGGCAATTGGCGTTAAATTACTTGAACCATTTAACATCTATGCTGAAACTAAGCTCAAGCACGATACAACATGGCATAAAGTGTTTTATTCAGAGCCAAGGCCTACTAAGAGAGGTCTTTATGTAGATCAGACTAATAGACCTCCTAACGACACTATATCAGTACAATACTTTGAAGAATATGTTGATACAGTATTGCTTTATTACATTGATGGATTGGATACACATTATACAAATTTAGATTTAACAAAGCTTACAACATACTATCTAAGCGGTGTGTCAATCTACGATAATGGGTTGCAAAACTTCAACTATGTAGTAGATATTGACTCAACGTCATTTGACTAAGTAAACACAGTAATCGAATAGACAAGAGGGAGCAATTAAGCTCCCTCTTTCAATTTAATACACACCCGCGGAGATCCTGGGCCGGAGGGCATTTCGCCC
>CBFHKC010000069.1:0-2653 GCA_965656315.1 uncultured Schleiferiaceae bacterium
CTACCCACGTGCACGTACTATTGCGTTGAACGTGAAATTCAACTTGAAATAATTTAAAACAGATCGATACAATGAAAAGATTTTCAAAAATCGCATTGATTGCAGCCGCCGCCGTTTCGACAGTTACGTTCCAAAGCTGTACTGATCTAGAAGAAACTATCTACGAAGACATTACTTCGGATAACTTCTTCTCAAGCGAAGGCGATTACTACTCAGTACTCGTTAACGCTTACGGAAACTTGCGCCCACTACTATGGGGGTACTTCAACAACAGCCAGATTTCTTCAGATGAAACCATCGTACCTACACGTGGTGGTGACTGGGGTGATGGTGGTAAATGGAGAGAGTTGCACCAGCACAACTGGACACCTACAAACGCTGAGGTTGTAGCACACTGGAACGACGCGAACAAAGGTCTCGCTCAAACGAACCAGTTCATCTATGATTTGGAAGCTGCAGACGCTAGTCTCTTCACTGTATACAGCAAAAGTACATTGATGGCTGAAGCTCGTGTACTACGTGCATTCTACTACTTCCAGTTGATGGACTTCTACGGTGGTGTACCTATCCTTCAAACTGCAGCGATCGATCCTACGAACCTGCCTGCAAGAAATACACGTACCGAAGTATTTGATTACATCGAAGCGGAATTGCTAGCTGCTATAGCAGATCTTAAAGAATCGCATACTTCTGATCAGCAAGGTCGTATTACTAAATACTCTGCACACGGTCTTTTGGCGAGAATGTATATCAACGCTGAGGAGTTCACAGGAACTGCGCGTCTAGCGGATGCTATTTCGCACGCTGACATGGTGATCAACAGCAACATGTTCTCATTGGAGTCTGATTTCCACGACAACTTCTCTGCAGACAATGCAGGTGGTTCTGAGCACGTTTTTGTTGTACCTAACGTTGCACAAGGTGGCTTAGGTCTTACGTTCAACATGAGAACGATGCACTACAACCAGTTGCCTTCTTCTCCATGGAACGGATTCTGTACACTTGCTGACTTCTACAACACGTTCGATACCGCTGACGCTCGTCACGATATCTTCCTAGTAGGACAGCAGTACGATGGTGACGGAAACGCACTAGAAGATCGTCAGGGTAATCCATTGAACTTTAGCACTTCAATCACTGGTATCACTGGTGCTACAGAAACTGACGGAGTACGTGTTGTGAAATACGGCATCGATCCAGGAGAGCAAGGTGGTGAGTCAGGTAACGACTACATCCTCATCCGTTACGCGGACATTCTTCTAATCAAAGCTGAGGCGTTATTGCGCCAAGGTGATGATGCAGGTGCACTTGCCATCGTTAACGACATCCGTTCACGTGCTGGTGCAGCAGATCGCACAACTCTAACGCTAGACGATTTACTCGAAGAGCGTGGTTTTGAGCTTGCTTGGGAAGGTGTAAGACGTCAGGATCTTATCCGTTTCGGTAAGTTCACCCAAGCATGGGAAATGAAGGAAACGACAAACGAAGATTACGTGAAGTTGTTCCCAATTCCTTTCTCAGCACTTGGTGCTAACCCGAATCTTACTCAAAACCCTGGTTACCCAGCTGAGTAATCCAACAGGTTTTTAGTTAAACATATTGTTTTAAGTAAGGAGCCAGCACTTAGGTGCTGGCTTTCTTTTTATATTGCTTTTCTAAACACAGCCACGTCTTATGATCAAACGTCTACCCACTATTGTAGCTGCACTTTCGCTCACCTTCGTTGCATGTAAGCAAGAGGCGCCGATCACCACGCTCTTTACGCAAATGGACCTCACTGAGGCGGGTATCGACTTTCAAAACGACCTGACGTACGATAAAGACTTTAATGTATTCACGTACCGCAATTTTTACAACGGCGGTGGCGTAGCTGTGGGAGACGTCAATAACGACGGCTTAGTCGATCTATTTTTCACAGCCAATCAGAAGGACAATAAGCTCTTTTTGAACAAAGGCAACTTCAAATTTGAAGACATCACCGCAACCTCTGGCGTAGCTGGAAACCAATCTTGGTCGACAGGCGTTGCGATGGCGGATGTAAATGGGGACGGACTGCTCGACATTTATGTGTCCAATTCTGGCGACATCAAAGGCGATTCAAGGGCGAATGAACTCTTTATCAATAACGGCGACTTGACCTTCCGTGAAGAGGCCGCGAAGTGGGGCATTGACGATCAGGGATTGTCCACACACGGGGTGTTTTTTGACTACGACAAAGACGGCGATTTAGATTTGTATGTGCTCAACAACAGCTACCGTGCGATCGGGAGCTTCAACTTAGAAAAGAGCTCGCGGGAAGTTCGCGATGCTGAAGGTGGAGACAAGCTGTACCGCAACGATGGAGCGGCATTTACGGATGTGAGTGAATCGGCGGGAATATTGGGAAGTGAAATTGGTTTTGGATTAGGAACCACGGTGGGCGACGTGAATGGCGACGGCTGGCTGGACATCTACATCTCGAACGACTTCTTTGAAAAAGACTATTTGTACATCAACAACCAGGACGGGACGTTCCGTGAAGAATTGGAGCTGCACATGCGTCACACCTCATTCGCTTCGATGGGTGCGGATATGGCGGACATCAACAACGATGCGTCACCGGATATTTTCGTGACGGACATGCTTCCAGAAAGTGTACGCCGATTAAATCAGA
>CBFHKC010000070.1:0-2529 GCA_965656315.1 uncultured Schleiferiaceae bacterium
AGGTTCTAATTATAGCTATTCACATTGTGAATAACACTACTAACACTCTATTGTGAATAGATTTTTAGATCAGACGATGTTGATTACTCAGAATATCATGTGTACTACTTCACAACAAGTATTCATTACTTAGGATGCTCATGTCAGGAATATTTTGAATCTGCTCAAAACATTGAGATATGCAAGGTCGAGTTGTTAGAAGTTAACAGGTCTTTATTAACAAGTATTAACAGGGTTATTGACAGTTATTCACATTCTTTACGACCTTTGTTAAAACTCTAAGAAGATGAAAGTAGCTATCGGTTGTGACCACGCTGGTGTTGAGTTAAAGAGCACCTTGATTGAAATGTTAAGCGCTAGAGGATTAGAAATGGTTGATAAAGGACCTTCTTCTAATGATAGCGTAGATTACCCTGATTACGGACATGCAGTTGCTAGCGCTGTTGCAAAAAAGGAAGTAGATCTGGGAGTTGTTATATGTGGTTCTGGCAACGGAATTAATATGACAGTCAACAAGTACCAAGAAGTTCGTGGTGCATTATGTTGGTTACCAGAGATTGCTGCATTAGCTCGTCAACACAATGACGCTAACATTGTCTCTATTCCAGCTCGATTCGTATCTACGGAAGTAGCGAAAGAGATTGTTACTGCATTCTTTGATAATGAGTTTGAAGGAGGTCGTCACGCGCGCAGAGTTGGAAAAATTTCTTGCTCTTAGAATAACCCTACGGTAATACACTATATATGACCTCACCTCGATAAGGGGTGAGGTCTCTTTTTGGTTGTAATTTCCAAATAGCTTTGAAATAACGATAGGAATAATTCCCAAGTGTTCCACTAGGGTTCAACGGACTTTGAAGAGTTTCATAAAAGTCTTCTGCTGCCTCTGTAGGATGGAGGTCTGGTAAATATTCAGTTTCTGTGGCAATACTCATTCTTAAATGGTCAGCTAGTGATGTTGGATAATATGGGAACAGATATGCTTTCGATATAGTAGTATTCACAAACCAACCGGTAACTGAATGTACCTCTATACCTGAAGCTGCTATAGTTTGTATTTCATAGGACTGTCGTAGTTGTTCCAATAATTTCAATCCTTCTTCTCCTCTTAGTATAGGGTGGTCTTCGTTTAATAGACCCAAGCGATCATCGTAATGCTTACCTATACGAATCACATAGTATTTTTGTTTTTGTAAAAAATTGGCGATGGAATCATTTGCGCTGCAATCTGGGTCTTGGAAAAAGAGCACCGCAGGATTTTTAGAATTGCCTTGTCCTACCATGTGATAATTAGGTAGGTTTGTTTCAATCGCCTGCTCAGGCGTTTTGCAGCTGGTTAAACTACATGAAAGAACGACAATCCATACAGCAAGCACTTCGGTTACTTTTTTTAAGTAAGGCATTGTATTACAGTATTTTATGGGTTATACTAGCCACAGTATTAGCAGCGCTGTACACGGGATATAATTTTATATTTCTCCCAAATCTAAGTGTATTTAGAACGATAGGATTCATCTTTATAGTTTCTATTCTACTTTCTTTTATACTCTTTCCCCTTCGTTTTCTTCTTTTTGCGCTATCCGCACACCTGTTTTCTAAAAGTAGGGCAGGCCGATTATTAAAAAAGTACGACGGTGGTTTAACTGGGCAATATGCTGAATTAGAAAAAGGTTCAACCCTTGAAAGATGGAGTGCCTCGAAGGTGTTGAATGAATTAGAGCACCTTCTTCCAACTCAAATCAGCGTGATTAAAAATGACTGGAATGCAAAGAAGGTCGCTACAATTCTGATAGCGCTTGGTCTCATACTAGCATTTGTTCCTACTGATATTTGGAAAGAAAGTAGTCTTGAAATAGTCAGTGGCCAATTAAGAAATTCCAAGGTCGAGCAGCTTGAACTTCCCGATAGTTTAATCTTCAATTATGCTGAAGAATTTAATTTAAATGATTATAAATCAACTAGTTATACTTCAAATTGGTCATCAGACAAATGG
The DNA here is from genome assembly GCA_965656315.1 of uncultured Schleiferiaceae bacterium. GTDB lineage: Bacteria > Bacteroidota > Bacteroidia > Flavobacteriales > Schleiferiaceae > UBA10364. The sequence continues at coordinate 1,994 of CBFHKC010000070.1, forward strand.
CTAGTTCTACAAGATACCTCGGTAGAATGGTCTACTCAAGGGAGATTTATTAAGCGGACCTTTATAGTTTGTGATTCTGTGCCAAGACTCTCTGCATGGGAAGCTTTTATTACACCACCGGACTATTTGAATATCAATCCATATGTAGGCAGAGACACCATACAGGCTTATGTAGGTTCCTTTATACAACTACATATCACAGGGGTATTATTAGATCAATCAACAGTTAAAGTTTCACGTGGAACATACGATATAAATGATGCGTTTGAGCTTACAGATTCTTTAGTTGAAATTCATGCGCTACGGAATATATTCAATGTACCTGTCAAGCTCCTAAAAGACGAGCACCCTTCGATAGCCGTCGTTAGTAATTACCGTGATTCGGTTAAACTAGTATTTACGGACGACTTTGGATTGGTTCAAGCAAGTGTTGATAAGAAGACTATTGGATTGCAAAGCACTAGTATGGAATTCACCCTGTTTTGGGAAGACATAGAGTCAACCAACATTATCCTGACAGACACGAAGGGTAATAG
>CBFHKC010000071.1:0-2495 GCA_965656315.1 uncultured Schleiferiaceae bacterium
TACAATCCATCGGATTCCGGGTATTCAACACCGTTGTCCTACCCAGGGTTTAACCTTGTGTGGCAGGATGAATTCGACGGCATGTCTTTGAATACGAACGACTGGAATTACGAAACGGGCAATTCAGGCTGGGGAAATCAAGAAAGCCAGTACTACCGTGCAGGATCTAACAACGCTACCGTGGGAGATGGATATTTGACCATTGCAGCGAAGGAAGAAAACTATGGCGGAGCGCCATTCACCTCTGCGCGCATCACAACGCAAAACAAACAAAGCTTCAAATATGGACGCATCGACATTCGAGCGCGTCTGCCCTTTGGGCAAGGTTTGTGGCCTGCGCTTTGGATGTTAGGTGATAACATTTCCACAGTAGGTTGGCCCGAATGTGGTGAGCTCGATATCATGGAAATGATCGGAGGTGAAGGCTACAACGACAGAACTGTTCACGGAACAGCGCACTGGAATGCAGGTGGTCAAGCAAGTCACTCTGGGACGACTTCAGTTCCAACCGGTGAGAAATTGGCTGATGAATTTCATGTATACTCGATAGTATGGGACCAAAACACCATCCGCTGGTTGTTTGACGATGTCCAGTATCATAGTTTGAACATTGGAGGATTGAGTGCATTTCATGAACCGCATTTCTTTATTTTCAACATCGCTGTAGAAGGAGATTGGCCAGGTCCAGTGGGTCCGAATACCACTTTCCCGCAGTATATGAGCGTCGACTATGTACGCGTATTTCAACAATAATTAACAACAATTACTAACCATAACAAATTCACTTAACATGAAAAAAATCTACGCTTTATTGATGCTTTTGCCGATGATGGCTTGGGCTCAAAACGATGTTACTTTCATCGTAGACATGACTCAGTACACTGGGTCAACCGCTAACGGCGTGTTCGTTAACGGTTCTTTCAACAACTGGTGTGGCTCGTGTAACCCAATGAGCGATCCAGAAGGAGATTCTATCTGGACGGTTACTTTGCCACTTACAGATTCTACTTTCGAGTTCAAATTCACAGTTGACGGATGGACTGACGATGAGATCTTCTCTCAAGGTGATCCATGTACTGTAACTGATGCTTCAGGTCAGTACACTAACCGTTTCGCTGCTGTTGCAGGCGATACCATTCTTCCAGGTTACGCTTGGGAAAGCTGTAGCGGAGTTGCTGGTAAAGTATACATGACTTTCCAAGTAAACATGAGCTACACGGCTGTTGATTCAACAGGTGTATTCTTAGCAGGTGGTACTGGTTTCGGTAACCCAGGAGTAAACGAAATGTACCCTATCGGTGATAGTGTATACTCTAAGACGCTTCGTGCGGACACTGGTTTCTACAGCATGTTCACATTCCTTTCTGCAAATGACCCGAACTGGGGTGCAAAGGAGAACATCGTAGGTAAGTCTTGTGCTGCAGGTCAATACAGTGACCGTGACATGGTAGGCTACAGTGCTACTATGGGCTTGATGGGTGATTTCCACTACCGTACATGTTTCGGTGAGTGTACTACGGACGGTACTTGTCCAGCGCCACAAGCGCCACAGAACTACACGTTCCAAGTAGATCTTAACGGTCTTGCTGCAGGTACGTTCACAACGCCATACGTAACAGGAACAATGGATTCTTGGAGCGGTGGTACACACGCGATGACTGATGCTGACGCTGATGGCGTTTGGGATGTAACTATCGCTTTGTTGCCAGGTACTTACGAGTACAAGTTTACTTATGACAACTGGGCTGGTCAAGAAAACTTTGACCCAACTACTTCAGATAGCGTTTGTACGTTGACTACTGGTGGTTTCACTAACCGTTTGGTTACTGTTGCTGCAGGTATGGATTCTACGCTTGACGTTAACTGTTGGGAATCTTGTGGTCCATGTTCAGGTATCGGTATCGACGAGGAAGCCGCTGCTTTCGTTGTGAAGCCAAACCCAGCTTCTGATGTACTATTCGTTGAAGCTGCTGCAGGTACTTCGAAAGTAGCTGTATACAGTGTAACTGGTGCATTAGTTATGGAGCAGTCATTCGACGGTGCTGCACGTTTAGATGTTGCTGCGTTGCCACGTGGAATGTACATCGTACGTGTACAAAACGGTTCAAGCGAGCGTGTTGTACGCGTAGCGCTTAAATAATCACTTACCATTTGGTTAGTAAGTAAGTGTGGGGACCTGCTGTTTGGCGGGTCCCCTTTTTTATTTCGTAACTTTTGCCCATGCGAATAGGTATACTGCTTTTTGTCTTGCTTCTGTCCGGCGCGTTGTCCGGTCAAGATGTGCGTCAGATTGGTTCTAATCAGGGACTAGAGCATCCTAGTGTCTATGCTGTTGCAGCAGATGAAATTGGCTTTATATGGCTCGGAACAAGAGACGGGTTATATAGATTCAACGACGGAGTTGCCAGTAAAGTAGACTTTTTGGACTCTACTGAAGTGCGCCGTACGACAAACGTGCAGAGTCTCTGCGTAGCTAGTGATTCTACCTTATGGAT
>CBFHKC010000072.1:0-2405 GCA_965656315.1 uncultured Schleiferiaceae bacterium
TGATAGAAGAATAAAAAGTACGACCCCAATACATTGTGTATAAGCAATTGTGGGTTAAGTCCTATTTTGAATAGTCAATATATAAATCAAGAACCGGTGCTATTTAACAGTTTCTGGGGTAAATCCGTTACTGCTCATTCACGTGAACGTTAGGTGTTAAGATGAAAGTATTATCCTAAATACTTTGGATTTAACAATCCATAGCTCCCAAACTACTTTAATCCAATTTTCCAGACCCATGAACAATATCTGCACACTTGGGGCGTTATCTTTGTAGAAGCATTAAGAATCCACGGGTAGTGGGTGCCAACCGATCTTGTCCTGCAAGGCACGGTGGCCGAATAGATGCGGGAATCCTTCCAAAAACAATCAAAGGGAACTCACAGAAATAGTCTTGGTGCATGTTTTGGCCTTTGGGCCGATGGTTTAATCTAAAAACATGTGTGATGAGTTATGAATTGGTCGAGGTGTATAACAGGATTACGTGGAGAACGCGTAAGGAATATCGAGTCGGGGATCGGTTTGAGTATGTAGGAGCGGGGCAGGATCGGCCGGTGTTTGAATATGTGCTGGCGGATCAGGATTATGGCCTGGAGACGTTTGCGGAGATCAAGAAATTGGTCGATGTGTATCGGAAGGAGGTTCGAAGTTTGGCTGGAATTCGTCAGGCGAAAGTGGTCATTAAGCGCAAGAAGGCGGATTACTTTGGTTCCGCGTTTAACTATATCACTTGGAATTATTTTATCCAGTTTGAAACGGCTTTTGCGCCATCTGATCAAGACCTGCTTCGGGACATCGGGCTCTACTGGATGTTCACACACGGAAAGTTTTACAATATGAGTGCGCAGTCCACATTTGGATTCCGCAATTATGACAGGAAGCTTCGTCTACTGCGACTTCGTGGAACTGCTTCGGAAAGTTGTACTGCGAAACGTGGTGGCCAGAGTGGTCTCGTGGACTATCTAGTCGGCTTCATGCTGCCTTACGTGCGTCCCTATTTCGATGTCCAATTCATTGAGTTTGATATCAAATTCACGCCTGAGGATAAGATCATGCGATTTGCAGGCTTTAGTGATGAACCGTTATTAGAAATTGGGGAGGTGGAGTGAATCAATTCTGCACACTTCAACTCTAAGTTTGGTTAAAGCGGTGATTCTACCGACAACCTTGTCAAAAATCCATATCCAACCTATTGATTTCGATCTTCACAAGAGATCAGCATAGTGACTAACAAAAACAATTAAAGCGATGACCAGAGAATTAGTTTTAGCCATCACATTTTTAGGAAGTGTGATCTCGGCTCAGGGTCAGTTTGACTTCAGAAAAAAACCAAGTTTATTCAGCAGCTCCGATTGTCTTTCCGGCGATTGCGAGTTCGGTAATGGAACAGCAAACAACGCCGAAGGGGATTTGTATTATGGCGAGTGGCGTGATGGAAAACCACATGGCTTAGGTACGGTATATTTCTCTTTGACCAATTCAGAATACCAGCCAGGGACATTTTTTACGGGTCGGTTCGCTTATGGGCTGATTGACGGAATTGGCACATTTGATTTTCCTGGAGAGCGCAGAATGACCGTACGTTTTCAAAAGTCTCAAGACTTCGCCGTATTCGAGAAGAAAGGAGCACTTCGTCCAAGAAGAAGAAAGCATATCATGGATGACGTTGCAAAATGGGAAGGTTGGAAGATTCGAAAAGAAACCTTCTTCACTCAAGGGTCACCGGACCGTCTCATGGTGGGGATGCATCAGGATTACGAAGGACAAAAATGCTGGAACACAACGGCAAGTATCGGTCCAGTCGAGGTCTTTTTTAATATCGATACGGGTTGCAGTGATGTGGCACTTACAAAAAGCACCATCGATCATTTGATTAATAAAGGCGTGGCGATAAAACAGACCGGTTACGGGCTATACAATACCGCATGTGGTTCTGAGTATTTCGCTGAATATGTCATTCCCAGCTTGACGATAGGGGGGATAACCTTTAAGAACCTAGAAGCATCAGAGACTAAAAGCAGTGAAAATCTTCTAGGAATGGACGTGTTAGGTGCTTTTGGAACATTGGAACTGAATATTGAACAACAAACACTGGTTTTAGAATGAGAGATTTGATAATTGTAGTGCTGGGAATAAGCACATTGCTATCTCATGCACAGGTGGACTCAAGCACCACTCGTAGAGATGAATTTAAGTTTCAAGTGGATCGTACACCGTTCATCATTTGGGACTGGGCAGATAAAGACTCTGTCACTGGCTACCAAGACACCATACCCGGCGTAACACGGTTGTTTCATCGAAACCTGTATGATGATTCCACGGACTATGTGTTTACGTACTACGATCTCGAAAGTGTATACGACGGGAGTACTACAGAGCATATGCTTGAGGAATGGTTGTCGTAC
>CBFHKC010000073.1:0-2336 GCA_965656315.1 uncultured Schleiferiaceae bacterium
GATGAAGGTGGTACGCCAAACGGTGGCGGCGGAGACGATGACCTTGATGGCGACGGTATTCCGAATAACGAAGATGATGATAGTGACGGCGATGGAATCTTAGATGAGGACGAGTTCGATTACAATCAAGATGGTGAAGGATTTGATGACTGTGACGGTGATGGAATTCCAAACTTCTTAGATATGGACTTGTGTGAGCTGTTAGTTCCTTCTGTATTTACACCGAACGGTGACGGGGATAATGATACTTGGGAGATCCTAGGTATTCAGGCATTCCCAGACAACAACGTTCAGATCTTTAACAGATGGGGGGAGTTGGTATACATCAAGGAAGGCTATCAAAATGAGTTTAACGGTCGTTCAAGCGAGCGTACATATATGAATCAAGGTGACGGGATGTTACCGACGGGAACGTACTTCTACATGGTGAAGGTGTACGAAACTGGAGACGTTTATACAGGATATGTTTACATCACGAAATAAGATGAAGAATCTACTAGTAATTATTGGGATAGCATGTGCAGGTGTACTGCAAGCCCAGCAGAGCCCTACAATAGATAACTATTTGTTTAACCCCATTAGTATCGCGCCCTCACTTAGTGGTCAGCAAAATGGGATGGTTCAAAGTATCTACGATGCACAATGGATTGGATTAAAAGGTGCGCCTAGAACTGCCGGTGCGTATTATGATCAAATGACTCCTTCGAGGTTCGGGTTTAACTTGGGCTTAGTGGAGGATCGCATAGGACCGATGGTGAATCAGAATTTGGGAATTAGTACTTCGTACCATTTACAAGTTGCGAAGGAAACCTATTTAGCAGTTGGGATTCGTTACTCTTTGAGTCACACAGCGGTAGATTTCGATGATGATTTCTGGGTAGATAAGGCGGATAATGAGATTTACAGCATTGATGGTCCTTGGTATCAAAATGTAGATTTGAGTGCGACCTTATATCAAGATAAATTCTATGCTGGTATGACCATGAAGAATGTGGTGAGGCAAGCGATTTATGAGCACAATTTCACAGCACGCGTGGGCCACTTTTATGGCGGTTACCACTTCGAGGCGAACGACCAGTGGACGGTGTCGCCAAGTCTTTTGGTAAATGTTTCTGAGAATACGCCTTTGGATGTGAATGTGCACGTATATGGGGAGTTCATGAAGAAGTGGGGTATAGGAACCAATTTTAGCCCCGGGGACGAGATCGGGATATTTACCCAGGTGTACCTACCGGGAAATTGGACCATGTTCTACCAATACAACTACCCACTGAGCCCGCTAGTCTATGTGACCACTCAAAGTCATGTGATCGGTGTGGGGATGGATCTTATCCACGATGCGAAAACAATTATTTCACCTAGATATTTCTTGTGATGAAAAGAAGAATACTCTCACTAATTGCAGCGCTAGCCTTTGTGCTACCTGTGTCAGGACAAATATTTGATTCACTGCGTGTTGGAGCATCCAGCGTGCAATACAAGGTGATTGCGGCCTCTGCTTACGAAGATTTTGGGGCTACGAATTACCATGGAGATTTGCTCTTTGTTTCCTCACGTGGTACCAATCTACTTAGCTCCAAATATGATTTTAACAATCAGAAATACTTCGAGCTGTATCTCTATGATATCGCACAGGAGAAGGTGCTTCCGTATAGCCAGAAATTGGCAGCGGTTGAAGGAGCGAAATACCACTTCGGACCTAGTACGCTCTTGCCAGATTCCTCAGGGGTGATTATTTCGCGCAATTATAAGAAGCCGAACGTGTTTGATGAGGTGAACTTTTTCCTAACGGAATTGGACTTCAAAAAGAAGACGAACACGAAGTTACCGTTCATAAAACGCGATTACAGCTATCAACATCCGTTCTATGATCCTAAATCTCGCCGCTTGTTCTTCTCGTCTAATATCCCAGGTGGTATGGGCGGTTATGATATCTATTACAGCGAATATTTGAAAGACAGCACTTGGGGGGAGCCTGTCGCTGTGTCAAATGTAAACGGCCCTCGTGATGAGGTGTTTCCGACCATAGGTGAGAACGGTAAGCTTTATTTCAGTAAAACGGTTAACCAGCAAGGGCTAGAGTTGTTCGTGTATGATTTCACAACCGCAACGACGCTCTCGTTTAATGCCCCTATGTCGACTTCTAAGGATGAGTTTTCATTAATTCAATTAAGCTGCGATTCTGCAGTTTTTAGCCAGTCCCAGCGTGGCCGATTCAACACTGACCTCGTTCTAGCATGGGTGGATCTTTCTAAAGCCCAGGTCCCGTCAGATTTCGCAACCATCATTCCTTTAGAGGACGGCAAAGATCCTTGGCAGGCACTAGACTCCATAGG
>CBFHKC010000074.1:0-2227 GCA_965656315.1 uncultured Schleiferiaceae bacterium
GTCGCAACCATATCATAATTGGTGCGGGTGATACGCTCTACACCATCGATGTAGAAACGCATAGTCTTCGTTGCCGCTTCCCACTTGAATCGAACATTACGCCAAGTATTGTTCTCCATTTCTGTGGAATAGGTACCATCATGAGAAGAGGTGTTACCATTGACCATAAATGCGATATGATCTGAGGCTACATCTCCCGAGTTTTGGTAAGTGTCAAACTCTACTGCAAATGATGGATTGATACCTGCGTACCCTAGGCCACCACCTGATGAACCTTGATTAGTAGATAATGGCTGAAGTACGAAAGCGATTCCGTCAGCACCACTATTATTAGAACCTAGATACACTTGAGCGTTAATATCGAAATCCTTAGTAAGATCTAGACGAGTCTGGTTCCAAACTGCACCAAACTGATTGTTGGATGCTGATGTCAATTTGAACTCAGTAGACGAGCCTGAACCTATGGTTGAAGCATTCCCTCTTAGAGTGAAGTCATTAACATCTAATCCTGAACAAAGTAAAATCTCAATTTCTAACGTTGTTGAAATGCTACCACATGGCGTTGTGCCGGTAACGGTATACGTTGTTCTCGGGTAACCAACTGTCGGAGTACCTGTGATCTGTCCGGTAGTCGTGTTGAAAGACAAACCAGTAGGCAATGATGGGCTGATGCTGTATGAACCTACATAGGCTTGAGCCCCTGAACCAGAAACTGTCAATGAATTGGCCGCAATAGCTTCATCACTGTAGTAGAGGTAATAAGGTGCGCCATAAGCAATAGTCGGTGCAGCAGATTGAACAGTAACTGTTACTGATTCACAAGTCGAATTCAAACCTGTAGTTGCATTTTCAACTCGTGCATAATATGTAGTCGTGCTGCTCGGGGTTACCGCTAGTGTAGCGCCTGTTCCCAAAGCCGTACCAGTTCCACATCCGCCAGCATACCAAGTGATCGTACCGGTCGTTGAAGACGACGTAGTTAGTGTCGCTGTTTCACCCGCACATATAATCGAGCCCCCGAAGGTTGCATCGTCGTAATCTGTGGTGATCACTGCAGGAGGCGTAGGAGTAGTGGTGAAAGAAATTTCCGCACCATATTCTGTACCCTGAGAGTTTGTTGCAAATGCACGTGCATAATAAGTAGTATTAGCTACCAAACCTGTAAGGGTTGAAGAGAACGTACCCACTCCTGTCGAAACCGTAGCTAACGCTTTATTATCAGAAATAGTAGGTCCTGAAGTCGTATTAAACACAATTCCGCGTTCGGTGACTGCAGAACCACCTTGGGCAGTTACTTCTCCACCAATTTCTGCGCTTACATCAGCAACAGATGTTGGAGTTGAATTGGTTGTTACCACCGGCTTAACAAGGACTTCTACCGAGATCGAAGATGTATATTCAAAACAGTTGGCATCAGCTGTCAAACCACCATACTCGACAACATAACCGAGTAATTTACTATTTGGATAGTCATTCCACTTCCCGTTTGTAGAACCCCACATATGAATATACTGTTCCGTACCAAAGCCAATCCAGTTGTTTGGTTCTCCAGAATCCCACTTTTCATACATACCAGGTTGAACAACAGGTGAACCATTACCAACTGATATCAATTGACCAGCTTCCGGCCCGGTAATCCAGTAAAAGCGGCCTTCCGAAGCTGCCTGATTTAAATAAGTTCCCGCACCAACAACAGAGTTGATTTGAGAGTATTCGTCCGAACCCCCAATCCATGCGTCAGCCGAAACCTTAGACTCAATAAAATCGTTTTCCGCCTCAGAAGTAATGGTAGCCAAATAGCCTTGCATGCCATTTAAAGTGCGGGTTGCGGCATTAGCTTTTGCGTCGGTCCAGCTATAAGTGCCACTAATGTATTCGTAGAAGTGCCCTGTACCAGCGAATGCAACCACATCTCCTAAAGTGAATGAAAGCGATCGTTGAGTAGTTGAATTCGAACTTGTACTCTTAAGCATCACATGGCGGAATACATCTTGAATATCGCTTTCAGAAATAGCAGTTCCAGCAATTGTCATTGTACCGGTAGTACTATTATAGTTTGCCGTTATACCTGTTGGCATTGTAAAGGCAGGATCCATGTAAAGAATGTCACCTGAAGAAAAGTTATTATCTACAGTAATGTAAGCTGCATCAAAACCTGAGACATCATCTGGGTATGTAACTGTTAAATTTGGGTCTATCGCTACATCAACTACATTAGTTGATGATG
>CBFHKC010000075.1:0-1762 GCA_965656315.1 uncultured Schleiferiaceae bacterium
ATAAGCAGCACTGCTGTATCCGAGGTCGATTCAAAAGAAACCGTCAATACAGAGTCTATTCGGTAAGCACTGAGCGGCTCCAAAGAGGCTTGATCATAAACCACGTTATCCACGTACCCCAGCCATTCACCAGAGAAATCATAAGATTCCAGCACACCAAACATTCGGTCCTCGTTCAGCTCGTACTTATCATACAGAGAAAGCCCGATCAAAGACGAATCTTTCCACACCTTAAAATAGGCCACCAGAATACTCTCTTCTCCGCTATCGGCGATGTCTTTTTCCAACATAACCACATGCTCCGTAACTGCTCCACCGTCTTGTGCGTATTCGTCTTTATTCACTTCATGAATGAAGAGCCTATCTGACTTCCAAAGCGAATCCTTAAAGTACTCCGAATATTCCATGAGCCACGGCGCTGTATTACTCCTTTTCTCCGTCCAAGAAGACCAATCATCGAAGAGTTCTTTGTCCAGTGTTCCGTTGTACACATCATCTCCATTGTAAAACGCGAAGTAGGACCATTCCCGGTATACTCCTTTTTCGATCGCAGCCGCCACCTTAAATACATTAGGCACAGTATCTTGAATGCCTTTTAGCGAGTCTGACGAGACATATCGCCATTCGATACTAGGCATTGCAAAAGCATTTGCTTTGAATAGCGAATCGTGAATAACCATGCCTTCTTGGTCTTGGGCCTGAACGGTTAAGAATAGCCCGAATAGTAGTGCTACAATGAATCGGAATTTCTTCATATAATTTTTATGATTTGGTTACTAGTTAAACGTCTTCAACGAAGGTCTTATTTCTATGAGGGAAAGGATTATTTTGACAAGGTTGTCGATACCATTTTTTTAGATGCTCATATTGCATCTTTAGTGGTCATATTGTATGTGGTATTATTCATATACTCGTTCTAAAGAATCTGAATCGAACCCTGCATATCGATATGTACTGCCTTGACTTCTGATGGTTATGTCAAATTCGATGATCTTAATATCGAAATGAGGTTCCACGAATGGCAGCATCTCTTTCGATATGCCCCTTACTAGTTCATCCATGCCGCTATACCTGTTAAGAAGTCCCTCACTGACTTCCCCTCTCATTCTTAACAAGCCTATGTCCCTGTCGTAATTATGGAAACTGAAACCGGAATTGGCCGCCATTAGATACACTTTACCTCTGTATCCCGTCCAATAGGATTGAATATCAGCAAGGAGATCGTTATCAGTGGTTTCTCGCTTCTTTTCTAAAGTGACAAAGCACTCTTTGGGACACCCGGTTGACGCTTGTATTGAATCAACTGGCTGTAAGTACTTTAAGATCACTTTCGCCTGTTGCATACTGGCTAAACTATGTGTTTCATTTTGGTATACCTGTACAAACTTTTTGATCTCATTGAATGTATTTTCGGTACATACCCTTTCTTCAACGATGTATTCAAAAATGTGAAGGCCCCCTTCTTTTTTCAAGTAGTAGAATCGGTCAAATACCTCGAACTCTAACCTCTTGTTCGTAGTAGACGTATCGTATATCTCTGCCAAACTATGTTTCATCTTGATGGCTATTTAAGTTCTACGCTATCCTTGTAAACCTTCATGTAAAACATTACGAAATACGGCTCTCCGGCAACCGTGTCTAGCTCTAAACTGAGTTCTTCTGTGGCCACATACTTGCCGTCAAAGAAATAGGGCTCATTCCAAGCCCACCCGAAATACTTGCGGTCCCTCTTCACACGTAAAGTATCGTTCGTGTACTCGTT
>CBFHKC010000076.1:0-1688 GCA_965656315.1 uncultured Schleiferiaceae bacterium
GCGCACTCGCTTTAGATATTTCTTAAACTTAGTATCGAACTCCCAAACTCTGCGGTTAGTGGTGTATACGGTTCCTGTCCAGTAGTTGGTTTGGTGGTCGCGAATCGTGGTGGATACGGCTTTTTGCAATGCAAATGAGGGCATCGCAGGAACCTCCGGAGGGAAATAGTCGTTTGATGTACCTTCTCCTCGAATGGCACCAATCGGTAAGATCAAATCACCGATGGAATTGCGTTTTTTCAATCCGCCACATTTTCCCAAAAAGAGTACAGCTTTGGGGGAGATGGCGCTCAAAAGGTCCATGACGGTTGCGGCGTTGGGGGATCCCATACCAAAGTTGATCATGGTAATACCCTCGTGGGTGCAGCTGCTCATGCTTTTATCGCGGCCCATAACGGGTGCTCCGGTGCGCTCAGCAAAGAGGTCGACGTAGTGCTGAAAATTGGTCAATAAGATGTGGTCTCCGAAGTCTTCTAAGGCAACGCCTGTGTAGCGCGTTAGCCAATTCTCCACAATTTCTGCTTTCGTTTTCATAAGATAGGTTGCTTAAGTGAAAGGAAGCAGTGGAAGGCATGGGTCCAAGGACGAATGAGCTCAGGTGCTCCCTTGAAGTGCAAAGTTACGTGAAATTTCTGGGTGGGCGTTTTTGACGGAATTGGTTCTACATAAAAAAGGCACCCCAAACGGAGTGCCTTCTTTACATAGTGTAGGATCAGAGTGTGCTATTCAAAGCTGTAGTTCGATCCGTAACGCAGCATCTGCCCAAGGAAATCCATCGGGTATTCCACCTTCACGTCGATGATGCTATCGCCTTCCATCACAGGAACCATCTCAGGGTTTACAAAACCGCTGTACGGTGCTAGATTTAACGGCTCTGAGCGGCGCAATACCTCTGCATGTAACTCTTGGTCGACCTTTACACCGTACGTCTCTACCAGCTTGCGGCCTGCTTCGAAATCACCCTCGCTTTTTATGCGTTGGATCTCACGAAGCAACTCGCCGAAGTATCCGCGGAGTTTGTCGTAGTCGTTAATCACGAAATAGGTTTTTCCTTCGATCACCTTACGCTCGATTACGTTTTCCGCAGCTCCACGCTCATACGCCCATCCAGCAACCAACTGACGGTTGCGCATGTGGTCCTCTTCGATATCATCGCCCGGCAGGATGCGACGTAACTGCAACATCATTCCATTCGAGATGTAGTTGTCATATTCCGCATATCCGGGCTCTTTATTTTCCATCAAGCCGATCTCCTGCATCTTGTCGTCTAATATGAAATACAGGGCTACGAGATCTGCACGAGCCTCCTCTAAGGTCGAACTGTAGTTCTTCAAGGTTTGCTTTGGCGTGCCCACTCCAGGGTTGATCTTACCAGAGGCATGACCGACCACCTCGTGAAGGGCAGTGTGCATCTTAGAGCCTAGCTCTCCATACTTTTCAGCACGTTCGTTGTGCATGCTTGAGAATCCGAATTCCTTCGCCATACCCTTGCCTGCGCTCTGGTGGTAAGCGTCTTCGATATTCCCTAAAGAAACACTCTTAGAGCCGTGCTCCACACGAATCCAGTTCGCATTTGGAAGGTTTACACCGATCGGTGTAGCAGGGGAGGCATCTCCAGCTTCGCCCGCCACAGTTACGATCTTGTAGCTGACACCTACGACATTTTCTTTTTTGTGTTCTTTTTGGAT
>CBFHKC010000077.1:0-1617 GCA_965656315.1 uncultured Schleiferiaceae bacterium
GGTCCGGATTGGAGCGATACGGCCAAACTGATATGGGTCGACCAGGATACCCTGCGTTACATTATCGAGGTGAAGCAGCCGGCCCTAGATGATATGAATGCCCAGCTAGATGAAGGTCAGGGGTTCGCTTGGATCTGGAACTTCTGCCGTCAAACGCCTTTGAAAGAGGAGGAATAACCTTGACCAATTTTTAATCAATCAACCATAAATAAAAAACACACCACATGAAAAAAGCTGTAGCAGCCATCTTCGCGGTCGCCATTCTAGGAGCCGCCTACTTTCTCGCAAATGCCTACCAGTCCCGAGGCGAACGATCAGGAAACATCTCCGTAACCGGTTTAGGGTCGAAGGACTTTGAGAGTGATGAAATTCTGTGGCAAGGGGTCTTTGAAACCAAAGACAAAGAACTTGCAGTCTGTTTCGATAAGATCAAAAAGAACAGAAAACGCATAGAGAAATACCTCACAGAAAGAGGTCTGACTGCTTCAGAAATTGAATTCCGCCAAGTAGTCTCTGATGAAGTCGAGAAGAGTGTCTACAACGCCGAAGGGAAATACGCCGGTTCAGAGTTCGAATACTATGAGCTCACCCAGAAGGTGGTCGTTTTCAGTAAAAAGCTAGACATCGTAGCTAAGATATCTCGCGAGATCAGCGAACTACTTAATGAAGGCATTCAGATTCGCTCCATGAACCCCGAGTACTACTACTCTTCATTAGACGAGCTCAAGCTAAGCCTCATCGAACAGGCCAGTGAAAATGGTCGCATTCGAGCGGAGCAGATCGCGAAAAACTCAAACAGCGATCTCAAGGGACTTAAAAACGCACGCCTCGGTGTTTTTCAAATACTCGGGTACAATTCCGGCGAATCCTATTCTTGGAGTGGAACCTTCAATACTTCTAGCCGCTGGAAAACAGCCAGCATTACCGTTAAAATGGACTTTGAAGTAGAATAATCTTCTCACGATTTTCACTTCACACTAGCGGCCCTCCGGGGTCGCTTTTTTTTGCTTGACGTCATGAAAAAGTAGAGTGACAACCTTGTCAAAAATCTATTTTCGCCACCCATCGGGGGACATTTGTAGAGTAATAATAAAACAGTTGCCCTATGGAACAGCCAAACAACAAACAGGACGTGCTACTAGATTACACGTTCGTATTAGATGCCTCTGGAAGTATGCGTTCTGACATACCAGAAGTATTGGAGGAAGTGAATAAGCAGATTCGCGAACTGAAAGAGAAGTTTGAAGAAACTCAGCGTCCTTGTCGTGTCACCATTATTAGGTTCGATTCTGATCTTGTGGTACTTCGTGATGGCGAGCGTATTCAAAACCTAGAAGAGCTAACTGCGGTAGATTATTTCTCTGGCGGTATGACTGCGCTGTACGATGCTTTTGGAGTCTCGGTGAAGAGAGCTGACGCTAGGGTCGATTATTTGGTCAAAAGAGGAGAAGCAGAGGCTTTGGTGGTAGTATTTACCGATGGTGGTGAGAACGCTTCGAAGGAGTTTAGTGCGGAAGGTGTACGTCAGTTGTTTTTAGATTATCAAGAGCGCGATGGGTGGACGATAGCACTGATCGGAACAGATTTCGATGCTATGGAAGATATGGAGCGTCGTCA
>CBFHKC010000078.1:0-1520 GCA_965656315.1 uncultured Schleiferiaceae bacterium
TCACGCCACTGAGCGTTCTTAGAATACATTACTGGGCCTAAAACCCCGGCATTGTTGATCAATATTTTTGGACCCGCGATATTCGGGTTCATGAAAGGAATAGTGTCAACCACTTCCGGTCTAGACAGGTCTGCATGAAAATACGACCACCCTGCACGCCCTATTAAATCTACAGGCTCGTTTCTACCGATTCCTTGCACCTTGTAGTCCATGTCTAAGGCCGCTTTGGCAATCGCGTGGCCAATTCCTGAACTCACTCCAGTGATAATAATTTGTGCTTTCGACATTAGACGTTTATTTCTATGAAGCGGTTGATGTCTTTCGTTTGACCGAAGACAAGGATTCTATCATCCTGATCCACTAACGTTTCCGGAGATGGCACCCCATAAATATGGTGTTGATTGTCTCCTTCTTTTCGGATAAGCGTAACCAGGTTTATGTTGTACTTCTTGCGCAAACCGATGTCCTCTAGCGTTCTTCCAATGATTTTCGCAGGTGCTTGTACTTCGATGATTTCATAGTCATCAGGAAGTTCCACACACATCAAAACACCAGGGTTAGTGAGCTGTTCCGCAACGTTATTTGCCACCTCGAGTTCAGGGCTTAAAATGTGATCCACACCCATTTTCTCTAGGATCTTTCTTTGAACCGGACCCTGAGCACGTGCAATGATGCGCTTAACCTTCATTTCCTGCAACTGGAACACACAAAGTAGCATTTCCTGAAAACTAGAACCGATACTCACAACTACCGCATCAACGTCGGTCAGGTTCTGAGCCTCAAGCGCTTGAGTGTTGGTCGCATCTAGTGCTACCGCATAGGCAACATCAGAAGCAATCTCCTGCACTTTCTCTTCATTCTCATCGATGGCCATCACATCGGCACCACGCTCTGAAAGTTTACGGGCAATGGCTGAGCCAAAGACCCCAAGGCCGATGACAGCGAACTTATTGTTTTTCATACTATTCGTTTCTAACCCTTCGCGGTTCTTGCTTTAGAGCACGCGTTGTGCGAGCCCTGATTCGAAGGCTTATTTACAGTGCTCTTCAAACGCACTTAGTAGGTTGCCAGCGATCATTTGCGCTGTACGACCTTCGATATGGTGACGCTCTACCATGTGTACAATCTCACCGTCTTTAAATAGTGCCATTGAAGGCGACGATGGAGGGAAAGGAAGCATGTGTTTTCTTGCTTGCTCTACTGCATCGCGATCATTTCCAGCGAACACAGTAATCATACGATCTGGTTTTATTTCTGATTTCGCAACTGCCATTGCAGCTGGACGAGCTGAACCTGCCGCACATCCACAAACCGAATTTACCACAACGAATGTGGTTCCTTCAGCATTGATTGCTGCAGTAACTTCTTCAGGAGTTCTAGTCTCAGTGTAGCCGTTATTGGCCAATTCTGCGCGCATCGGCGCGATCATATCTTCTGGGTACATATTTGGATGTGTTTATAATAACAAAGTTAGTGTTTCCTAATGGTTTGACCGATTGTACCTTTGCGCCAATTATAAG
>CBFHKC010000079.1:0-1512 GCA_965656315.1 uncultured Schleiferiaceae bacterium
GGTTTAGGCAATGACAACTATGCCATGCAGACGATCCAAACATCTGGAACGCAGATTTCAGCGGATACCATCGAGATCCAATTAACTGCTGATTACTCACAACTCGTTAGAAATATTGCTGTTGCCCAAGGGGTGATTTCCCATGGTGAAACTGGTGATGCTTTTCAGGCACTTAAGAACTTGAACAACGACGTGTTTACTTCCTCTGAGGGCAATGCGGCACTTGGCCAATTAGAAGAGTCTCTCCCTGAAATTGCTGTACGCATGTTCCCAAACCCATCAAATGGCCAGGTAACTATTCAAGCAGCAGCGGGTGCTCATGTCACAGTATACAACACATTAGGAAGCGTAGTTGCATCGCACACGGTTTCAAACGACCAGTTGTCATTGAATCTATCCACAGCCGGCGTTTATTTGGTTAAAGTGGAAGCCAGCGGTGTATCGACGATCAACAAACTCATCGTTCGATGAGAGTTCAATTAAGCATCGTTATCGCAGCTGCGACCCTTGCTTATAGTTGTCGAAAACAGCAGCCTCTACCAGAGCAAGATCTTACCCCATATACTTTAGAGTATGGTGCATTGCCAGACCCAGAGGTTCCTATGGATAATGCACTCACGGTTCATGGTGTAAAATTGGGTCGGATGCTTTTCTACGAGCCACGACTCAGCGGAGATAACAGCATGTCCTGTGCGTCTTGTCACCGTCAAGAGCATGCCTTTTCCGATACTTCCCGGTTTAGTATAGGTATACATGGCCTACCCGGCAAACGCCAAGCAATGAGCACTGTGAACATGTTATGGAACAAACAGGGATTCTTTTGGGATGGGCGTGCTGAAAAATTGCGAGAGCAGAGTTTGATGCCTATCGAAGACGAACTCGAAATGGATGCGTCGTTAGATTATGTATTGGCCAAACTAGGTTCGGACACCATGTACACGAACCAATTCCTTCGTGCATTTGGAACCGATCAACCCACAAGGCACAACGTCTCTTTAGCGCTTGAGCAGTTTATGAACAGCATTGTTTCCCACCGCTCGAAATACGATAAATATCTTGCAGGGGTGGAGACGCTCACGGAACAAGAGGATCGTGGCCGTGAATTGTTCTTCGCAGAATACAACCCTTTCTTTCCAGATGAGAGCGGTGCAGATTGCGGCCATTGCCACAGCGGCAAAACCTTCGACTCACCGACCTACATGAATAACGGTAACGACAGATTCAATCGAGATAAAGGTCGCTATAGTGTTACCGGGGATTCCACAGACATCGGACTCATGAAAACCGTCACCCTTCGCAACATCGCTCTCACTCCTCCGTACATGCACGGTGGTCGGTTCAACACCTTAGAAGAAGTAGTGCAGCACTACAACACGGGAATCCAAAACAGTCCTACGTTAGATGCTGCATTAGCGATGACCACTCAAACTGGACTAATGCTTTCCGAACAGGACGTGGCGGATTTGGTCGCATTTTTGCATACGTTAACGGATGAAGAACTTATTTCAGATC
>CBFHKC010000080.1:0-1469 GCA_965656315.1 uncultured Schleiferiaceae bacterium
TTGAGGCACGGGGTAAGCGTGCATTGCTGTTGTCCCAGGATGAATTTTTTCACCTGCCGCCCAGACAGAATCACAACAAGCGGGTAGCGGATTTTTCGTGGATTGGCCCACAGGAAGTGGATTTTAAGGGGTTGCAACAGTGCTTGGAGGCAGCCACGGATGTAGCTACTAAGGTGCTTAGCGTTCCGGTGATGGATTGGGAACGGGACGAGAAACAGTGGACGGAAGTGGCTGTGGAGGACCTCGATGCGATCGTTATTGAAGGAACGTATGTGCTTGAAAATGTCGGTCCTGAGGAAACGGCGGTCTTCTTTGAGCACACTTTTGAGGATACGAAAGCGGCACGAATTGCCCGAAACAGAGAAGTGGTGGATGCGTTTATCCAGCGCGTTTTAGAACGAGAACACGAGCTGATCGCGCCGCAGGGTGCACAGGCTCATTTTAGCATAACAACAGAATATAGACTCCAAAAACACACAGTATGAAAAAAGGAATCTTAGCGCTTATTGCGCTCGCATTTGCGGCATGTCAGCCGGAAGGCCACTTGGTGAGCAGCCCAGACGGGGCAATCCAGGTCCAAGTAGATTTGGGTGCCACGGGCGCATTAGAATATGCGGTTCGATTTAACGGGGAGGAATTGGTCGAGAAATCAAAGTTGGGATTCGATTTTGCGAATGCGGATGATCTGCTGGACGGTTTTGAGATTCAGACGATCGATGTTCGTAAGATTGAGGAAACCTATACGATGCAGTGGGGTGCAAATGAGACGATTGAAGCGGCGAGTACGGAGATGGAAGTGCGTTTGATTCATGTGGAAACGCGCAGAGAATTGGGCGTTATTTTCCGTGTATCCAATGACGGTTATGCGTTTCGCTATGATATTCCAGCAATGGAAGAAGGGGAGCTGATTGTGGCAAACGAACGCTCCGAATTTAACTTGGCGTCGGATGCAATGGCGCACTGGATTCCAGGCGATTGGGAAATTTACGAGCACCCGATAAACCATACGAGAGTTAGTGAGATCGATGCCCTCAGCAAGGCGAATCATCCAAATTTGGCCTCTACGCACATCGTAGAGAACAGCGTAAGTACGCCGTTTACCGTAGTTTTTGATAGCGGAACGCACATGAGTATTCATGAGGCTGCACTGGTGAATTATTCTGGAATGACGTTAAAGAAAACCGGTGAAACCACTTTTGTGAGCTCACTGGTGGGACGTCCAGACGGCAATAAAGCAACCATTCCTACGCCTTTCAAAACGCCTTGGAGAATGGCGGTGATCGGCGATGAAGCAACGGATCTTTTGGCGTCGCATTTTATGTATGACCTGAACGAGCCGAACGAGATGGGCGATATTACTTCGTGGTTTACGCCACAGAAATATGTCGGAATCTGGTGGGAGATGCACATGGGCAAAAGCACTTGGGATTATGGCATGTCGCAGGACATGGGTACCTGGATTGCGGATG
>CBFHKC010000081.1:0-1333 GCA_965656315.1 uncultured Schleiferiaceae bacterium
AGCTGGGGAACTGTTCTCTTCTCAAATTTGGGGCAGCGACACACTAGCCGGCAGCCAATGGGTCTATGACTTTTTTCTAGTTCGAATGGACAGTTCAGGCGTCATCCAGGGCGCTTGGGAAACCCCGAACACTTCGAGCCTTACCGGAGATTACAGAATTGCGCAACGCCAGCCGATCGCACCAACGGATTCAGGAGTCGTCCTCATGCTAACCAACCGAGGAGGTGTTGCTTTTGATGGTCAAATCCCCTTAGGAGGATCCACAAGTCTCATGGACCGAGGTGTAACCTTCCTCGAATTTCACGACGAGTACAAACGCGGCGAGACCTTCACTGCCGGACCAAACAGCTACGTTAGCGCTTCCGGTGTAACTACTGCTTGGAACGGAGCTGTAGGCCTGTGGGGAGCGGGATTTTCCTATTCGGACAGCTTGGACTGCAACGCTGAAGTCTTTCCTCTAGACTCGGTCTACAATGACTTTATCGGCACCCTGTTTTTCGATGTGTTCTCCGGTACGCCCGAGACGCTTGTACCGAACACTGTGATCTATCCTAACCCAACGAGCGATGTCATCTACCGCAGCCCTTCATGGGACAGCGATCAGTACTGCTTTATTTACGATATCCGAGGAACATTGATCTTCGAAGGACATCCTTCTGAGTGGACCGCAAAGAGCGTAGAAAGCGGCGTATACATCCTCCGCACCCGGGATGGAGCACGTACAAAGTTTCTAGTAAGGCACTAGCTACGGAGTTTAGAAATTATCCCCGTCGATCAGATTACCGAGGCCGCCGAGCAGCGAGCCTTCTCCCTTTTTCTTACCACCGCCTTGTGGGGCATGGCGCAATACACGATGTGCAAGTCGGCTGAAAGGTAGGCTTTGCAAGTAGACCGTTCCGTGCCCTGAGATCTTCGCTAAGAAGAGCCCTTCCCCGCCGAAGAGCATAGATCGCATAGATCCTGCACGTTCGATACTGTAGTCTAGGGTACTGTCAAATGCGACCAAACACCCCGTGTCTACGTAGATTTCTCCACCAGTAAGCTCTTTTTTGACGACCGTTCCCCCGGCATGCAAGAAGGCCATTCCGTCCCCTTCGAGGCGCTGTAAGATGAAGCCTTCTCCTCCAAAAAGTCCAGCACCAATTTTTTTCGTCAACGCTATCGAAACTTTCGTACCCTTCGCGGCACACAAAAATGCATCGCGCTGGCACAAGAGTGAGCCTCCGAATTTGCTGAGATCCATCGCCTCGATGCTACCTGGATACGGCGCAGCAAACGCGACTTGTTTCTTCCCAGCACCTTGGTTGGTGAAATGGGTCAAAAAGAGTTGCTC
>CBFHKC010000082.1:0-1277 GCA_965656315.1 uncultured Schleiferiaceae bacterium
CCTATTATTACCGCAATTCGCAAATTACCAAAGCCCGTGATTGCCGCTGTGAATGGCGTTGCAGCAGGTGCCGGTGCGAACATTGCACTAGCTTGTGATATTGTCGTGGCTCACGAAAAGGCGAGCTTCATTCAAGCGTTTAGTAAGATCGGATTGATCCCAGACAGCGGCGGTACGTTTACCCTGCCGAGATTAGTTGGATTCCAGAGAGCTAGTGCCCTGATGATGACTGGGGATAAAGTCCCTGCCGCGCAAGCGTTGCATATGGGCATGATTTACCAAGTATTTCCTGAAGACACGTATGCTGATGAGGTTACAGCCCTTGCGGAGCGTATGGCGCAGATGCCGACGAAGGGTCTTGCATTGACGAAATCGGCGTTGAATAAGGCCTACGTAAATGACCTACGAGAGCAGTTAGATCTTGAGGAATCTCTTCAAACACGTGCAGGACAAACCGAAGATTTTAATGAAGGCGTGCAAGCATTTTTAGAGAAGCGCGCGCCAATTTTTAAAGGCAAATAACATGAAAGTAGCCGTATTAGGAGCAGGTGCCATGGGCACGGGTATCGGGCAAATCGCCGCACAAAATGGATGCGACGTCGTGTATTTCGACAGTTTCCCAGGCGCCACCGACCGCAGCCGCAGTTCCATCGAAAAAGTCTTCGCTCGACTCGTTGAAAAGGGCCGTATGAGCGCTGAGCAGCACGCCGAAACCCTAGGTAGAATGCAGTGGAGTGCTACGATCGACGCGGTGAAAGGAGCAGATCTAGTGATTGAAGCGGTCATCGAAAATTTGGAGGTAAAAAAGGCCTTGTTTGCCGAAGTGGAGCCCCTGATTTCGGAAGAAGCATGGTTGTGTACGAACACCTCGAGCCTGAGTATTGCAGCACTGAGCGCAGATTTAAAGCACCCGCAGCGTTTCGGCGGATTGCACTTTTTCAACCCAGCACCGTTGATGCCACTCGTGGAGATTGTTCCAGGGGTGAAAACCGGTGAAGATTTTAGTGAGACGATGGAAGAGCTCATGACAACTTGGGGTAAAGTCCCTGTAGTTGCGAAGGACACCCCAGGTTTCATCGTAAATAAGGTAGCGCGTCCGTTCTACAGCGAAGCCATCAAACTCTACGAAGAGGGTGTGGCGAGCATTGCAGAGATCGACGCTGCAGTAAAGGGCATCGGTTTCCGCATGGGGCCGTTCGAGCTTACAGATTTGATCGGTCATGACGTGAATTACACGGTTACCGAAACCGTCTGGGGCCAATTTTTCTATGACCCAC
>CBFHKC010000083.1:0-1267 GCA_965656315.1 uncultured Schleiferiaceae bacterium
TCACTCTGAACATAAAACACCACTTTTTCAGGGTCTAATCCACAAGCGAGCCATGCCGCCGCCGTAGCTAAGAGGTTACTCTTTCGCAATTCTGCGTCTTTCACTGTCGTTAAACTGTGTAAGTCTGCGATGAATAAAAATGCTTCATTTTTAGGGTCATTGCTCATCTGAATTGCAGGGCGAATGGCCCCCAAGATGTTCCCTAAATGCTGTCTACCGGAGCTCTGAATTCCCGTTAATACTCTTGCCATGTTCGTGTAAGATGGACGGTGATATGATTATTTGATCAAAGTAAGTTCCATATCGATATCAGCCCAATAGCTGCTGTCTTCTGGAATCTGCATAAATGACGTTCCCCAAACTTGCTCGGTAGGCAGGCCTGAAATCATTTTAAAGGTGTAGCTGACACTGTCGTTGTCTAACACCAGAGTGCTATCGTTGTTAGTTAAAGACCAGGCGCCGCCACTCATTAATGAAACCGGTACTTGAATCGAATTCAAATTGGCTACAAATTGTAAGTCGAGGTTTCCAGTGTCGGGCATCTCATAAAGATTCACAAAACCGTTAAGCTGGGTACCTAAACCACTGAACTGCATCAAGGCAGTTGGGTCAAAAGGATTTGGCATTTCGCCGCTGTATGCAACTTCTGTGATGGTCCATTCTCCCGCTAAGTCTTCACGAACAAACACTTCTGTAGGCACAGGCTCAGAAGTACAGGCAAGTAGAGCGAGGCCTGCAATGGCGCTAAAAATTGATTTTAATTTCATCATAATGTAATTTCCGAAAGAGCAAACACAACCTCTTGGTCACACGGTCCTTCGATTACTTTTAAAAGTTTAGCCGCAACCGTCTCAGGAGAGACCAATTTTCCCTGCTCATAATCCTCACGAAACGCTTCAACTGCAGGAAAATCTGTCGGCTGAGATGAGCGGATTTGTTCTTGCATTGGCGTATCAACCTTTCCTGGTTTGAATGCATGGATCCTCACATCTGGATTCTCCTGTTGCAGCACTTGTGCATACATGTGGATAGCCGCCTTTGATGCGCAGTACGCGCTCCATCCCGGGATAGCAAATTCCGCAGCGCCTGAACCCGTAAAATAAATCTGTTTTTCACCGGGTACCTCAGAAAGAAACCTCGCTGATAGTCGCATCGGCGCAACAACATTTACCGTAGTAGTTTTGTCAATCTCACGCCACTGAGCGTTCTTAGAATACATTACTGGGCCTAAAACCCCGGCATTGTTGATCAATATTTTTGGACCCGC
>CBFHKC010000084.1:0-1081 GCA_965656315.1 uncultured Schleiferiaceae bacterium
GTGGAAGATTGAAGCCAAGCTCCATTGCCGTCTGCACCTACTTTAAGTGCATATACGTGTAGGCCTGTTCCGCCGCTATAATGACTAAAGTTCCCGACTTTAACGGTATCGTAGCTCGAGTAGAGGCCGCTGATGTAGGAATTTCCGTGGTCGTCTAAAGCAAGGTGTCCGGGCAAGGCTCCTTCAATATATAGGGAGTCTAGCTGCACACCTTGATCCGAATAGGTGAGTAGTGCCGCGCTATTCGGGTGTGCGGTGAGCACTTTAAATCCGAGCGATGGGGCGTAGCAAAAGTCTTGAAGGGAGGTGATGGGTTGCGTCCATGCTATGCTGTCTCCAGAAAGGCTCCAAGAGAGCAGCAGGGTGCTTGGGGTCCATGGATCTGTTACATCGATGAGGGAATTGGCCACAAAAAGTGAATCTGTGTAACGGATTCCGACATAAATGTGGTCTGTGTCTCCCGACAATCCTACGATGTGCGATTTAGGACCAATTTTAAACGCCTCTTGATTCAAACCACCGTTCGCATTATCAAAGACCGAAACCGAGAACGAGCCATAGTTGCTCAAACTGATTTGTGCGGCATAGGAAGTCATCTGGGCAATGAGGGCAGAATTGGTGCCATTTTTCCCAAAAATAAACTCCGAGCGAACCTCGTTTGAAGGCTTCGGAAATACGGTTCCCCAACGGTGTAAAGCAGTTTGGGCACCCCCAAACCATGGAAGTGCCCAAAAACTAATGAGTAGCGTGTATTTAAATAGGCGCGCGCCCACCTAAATTACTTTACAAATACTTTGATTGAAGCGCTCATGTCACGGCCGTAGCTCGCGTGAACGCCATTTGCAAACTGCATACCTAAGCGAACTTCGCCCATCGGTAACTGTACCGTGTCAGAGGTTTGACCGCCGCCGTAGTGGATGTTCGCTTCATCAGCTGGAACAACCTCGCCTTTCGCTAAAAACGCATTGCCTATCAGTAGGTGATGGTGACCAGTTCCTTCAACGATTTCTCCTGCAGGACGAACCTCCATACCTTCTACACCAAACTCGATGTATACTGGGTTAGACACGGTGTCGCCATG
>CBFHKC010000085.1:0-1028 GCA_965656315.1 uncultured Schleiferiaceae bacterium
ATTCTTGACTACGGAATGGAAGCGGATTTCATGCCCATCATATTAGACGGAAGCGCTCGTGTGATGCGTATCGATGATGAAGATCCCTCGAAAGAATTGCTACTCTATTTTTTGACACCCGGTGAAATCTGCCCTTGTGCTGCATTTTCCTTGTTGCCAAATGGTATTATGCCCATCACCGTAGAAGCCGAAAGCAAGTGCGACGTTATGCATATTCCTTTGGATCAGTTGTCTGAAATCGTAGAGAAATATAGTGAATGGCGTTTATTTGAATTGGCCAATTTTAGACGCCGCTTCGAAGAACTACTCAGTCTTGTTGACAATGCTATTTTCAAGCAACTTGGCGCCCGTCTACTCGCCTACATTGAAAAAAGATGTCGCTTAAACGGTCGTCGAGGAGTACCTCTTTCTAAAGTCAAAATGGCTTCAGAACTAGGCACCTCAAGAGAAGTCGTATCTCGTCTGTTGAAGAACCTTGAAAACGAAGGTATACTCACGCAAGATAAAGAAGGCGTTCATCTCCACTCTTAACTCCTATTGCAGCACGATTCGCTCCGTGTAGTGCTTCTGGTCTGCATAAAGTTCAAACACATATACACCCGCGGGGAGCATAGTGAGATCTAAAAATTGGACCTCAAGACCTTGTGCTTCAAAATGGCCGTTGGCGATACGTTGACCGCTTACGTCGCGTACGCTCCAATGAACCGGCACGCCTGTATCAAAGTCTGTCAGAAGCTCAACTGCACCTTCTGAAGGATTCGGGTACAACTGCACAGGAGCGACCATTGCGGTCTCTTCATCTACCGACATAAATGCAGCTTTTTCCAGCCTCACATCTGTGTATATGTGCCACTCACCCGGCGCATAGCTCATCGGCGCGTTTGTCGAAGTCACCTGAATGCTATCGCCAGTAAAGTAGTCGTACCACCAGCCAGTGTGCTGGAAGCTTGGGTATACGTCACCCGATACCACTCGGAAGTTTCCGACAACTGTGGCGTTCGTATCTATTCCATTCAGGTTGATACGCT